>PLNO01000301.1 GCA_003141795.1 Spirochaetaceae bacterium
GAGGCCGGCGGTCGGCTCGTCGTACAGCAGGTAGCGCGGCTCGAGGATCATGGCGCGTGCAATCGCGACCTTCCTCTTCATGCCGCCGGAGAGCTCCTGCGGCATTGCCATTGCATAGTCGCTCATGCCCACGAGGTCCAGGAACATCTCGACGCGGGTGGCGATCTCCCGGCCCGAAACAGTCTTATGATACACGAGTGGAAAAGCGACGTTATCGAAAATAGTCATGGAGTCGAACAACGCGCCTTCCTGGAAAAGCATGCCTATCTTCTGGCGGATGGCCAGTATTCCATTGCGCGACGCCCCCACCACCTCGTCGTCGTCAATGGTGATGCTTCCCGCCTGCGGCACCAGAAGTCCGGTGATGCACTTCAGGAGCACCGACTTTCCGATCCCGCTCCTGCCGACGATCACCGTGGTGAGGGAGTCTTCCACGTCGATGGTGAGATCCTCTAACACCGGGCGGCCGGGAAAGGAGAAGGTGACCCCGCGCACCCGGATCATATCGTGCTCCAGCCCGTCAGGGAGTCCATGACCCCGTAGATCGTGTCGACGCAGATCACGACGATGAGGTTCAAGACGATGGACTTCGTCGTCGTCTTTCCGAGCTCCACCGCTCCGCCCTGGAAGTAGAAACCGAGGCCGCATGCGTTCACGGAAACGAAAAAGCCGTGCATCATGCAGCGGATATACGAGGTCGTGAGGATCGTGTGTTTCAGCACGGTGGCCGCGTGCTGCATGAAGATCGGGAACGAGATGTCGAACCACCACTTGGCAAGGAGCATGGAGGAGCCGATGGCCACGCCGTCGCTCAGGGACTTGAGGATCGGCAGACAGATGATGGAGGCGAGCACCCGGGGGATGACGATGTATTGGGTCGGCTCGACCGCCATCAGGCGCAGCGCGTCCAGCTGGCCGCTCATCTGCATGGAGCCGATCTCCACGGTGAAGGCCGTCCCGATCTGAGCGGCGAAGATCATCGCGCCGATCAGCGTCGTCGTGGAGGAGAGCAGCAGGTAGAGGCTCGCCGAGCCCGCCCAGTAGATGGCACTGAACTTTGTCCCGTACCACCCGCCGAGCCATGCGAACATCGCCCCCTGGACGACGGCCGTGACCATCATGACGCCGAAGGCTTCCAGCATGACGCGGACGATCTGCTGCCCGAGCTGACGGACCGGGAAGGGCTCGCGGAAGAGCCAGTAGAAAAAATTCCCGTACATGCCGGCAGCCGATTTGCCCGCATATTTCCATTCCTGGAGGGTTTCGTTCTTCGCGCGTGGCATGTGGGCTGATAGTAGTTGGGGAGTGAGCGGGTGTCAAGGTTGGCCGTGCTGCGCGGGCCTGCCTTGACAAATGGGAAGGCCTCAAGGGAGACTCAGCCGATGCTTTCCCATGATGCGGTCAACCTCATCACGCGGGTCCTCGAGAACCCCGTTTTTCTTTCAGCGTTCGCAAGCTGGCTCCTCGCCCAGGTCTTGAAGTCCTTCATCATGCTGTTCCGCAACAGGCCGAAGACCGCCAAGGAGATCCTCATCAACATCCTGTGGACCACCGGCGGAATGCCCAGCAGCCATTCGGCGGTCGTCGCGGCGCTGTGCACTTCTGCGGGGTTCGTCGAAGGCCCGTCGTCCACGCTGTTTTTCGTCACGCTCTTCTACGCGTTGCTCACCTTCCGCGACGCCCTCGGGGTGCGCCGTGCGGCCGGCGCGCAGGCCAAGGTCATCAACCAGCTCATCAAGGATCTCTCCCCCCACTTCGCCCTGCGGTCCCGGCCGGTGAAGGAGGTCCACGGGCACACGATGCCCGAGGTTTTCGTCGGCGCGCTGCTCGGCTTTTTCATGGCGCTGGCCTTCTGCACGCTCTGATGAGGAAAAAGGTCGCGAAGCTTCCGTGGTATCGCAGGCCGCTCGTCGTGCTCCCCGCGGTCGTCGCGCTGCTCGCCGCGATCCTCCCGTGTACGTCCCTCGTCGGCCCGCACCCGGGCGGCCTGTGGCGTGGCTACCAGACCCTCCTCATCCGCGATGACGCAACCGCCGATGCCTCGCTGGCATCGGTGGTCGGGCTTTGTGGTCCCGGTGTCGTGAGCGATCTCACGGCGAGCGTCGATTTCTGGGACTTCACGGGCATTTCCCGGGTGAGCATCGCCGGCATCCCCTCCCGGATCGATTCGAGCGACCAGCGGTACGACCGTTTCATCGAGGGCGTGCCGGGCTATACGCGCGTGCTCGCAGGGACCCGAGGGTGGCATATCGCGTACATACCGTCACGGTCGATGTCCGCAGTCACCTGGCTGCGCCTTTCCCGCCTGCTCGGTGGGTCGACCGTCGGACGGTGGCGGCTCGTGGATTTCGACCCCCTTCAGGTGCTCGTCGCGCTCGCAGCCTTCCTCGCCTTCGCGGTGATGCTCGCCCAGGCGCTGGGCGGCGAAAGGCGGACGCTCACCGGCGTGACCCTCCTCGGTGCGCTCCTCTGGCTGCCCTTCATCCTTGACGGGGGCGTCGACCGATTCGCCCTCGCGCTGGTGATGCTCGTCGCGTGGTCCCAGATCATGCGGGTCCTCGTGCTCCTCCACGGATGGGATGAGCGGCTCGTCGGGGAGCTGCGCCAGCCGCTCATGCTCTTTTGCGGCGGCGGGGTCGGGGGGCTCGCGCTCCTGCTCATGGCGGGCGGGGCCTCCGTCGCTTCCGCGCTCGGCTTTCTCGGCCCTGCGATCGCGTCACTGCTTCTCCTCGTCGTCCTGGCGCAGCTCTGGGGCCGTCTTCCCCGCCGCAGGCGGCGCGTGAGCTTCGATCCGATCCCCATCGTCCGCCCCAACCAGCAATCCCCTCGGAAGAGCATCCGTCCCGCGCTCGTTCTCGCGCTCGGATCGATCGCCCTGCTCCTGATACTTCCCCTGGCGCGGCGCGTCCCGCTGCCCACGCCGTCGCCCGTGCTTGGAGCGCGCGACTTCTCCTGGGGAGCGCTCCAGCGCGTGTCGCGCCAGAGCCACATCCAGCGCCTGCCCGATTACGCCGACTACGTGACGCATGAAGCGTTCCAGGAGGCGATGGCCTTCGGCAGACCGTGGCTCATGCCGGAGCAGGACGAGCGGGTCTACGTGCGGGAGTTCGTCACGAATCCCGCCACGGGCTCGTTCGTGGAACGTTACCGCCGCGTCAAAGTCTTCGACACCGCATGGCTTGAGAGCGTGAAGCGCAGGGCGGGCGCCGGCAGCATCGGAGCGCTGCTCCTGGCGCAGGGGCGTCCCGTCGTGGTGGCTCCGCGCGGGCCGGAGTCCCCACTCCTCCGCGAGCTTCCGGTGGCGCTCCTCGTCATGCTGGCCTTTTTCGGCCTGATGGGAAGGGAGAGGGGCGGGGGACTCTTGATCCGCGGTATTCTTCTACGCTTTAATGGGGTGGCACGGCGGAACCAGGTCCCATGACACAGGCAAAGAACCCATTGAGCGGCGG
>PLNO01000080.1:0-179 GCA_003141795.1 Spirochaetaceae bacterium
TGAAGGCACGACGATATGGTAAAATCATCATTACTTGGTTATCCGCGAATGGGGCCGGGGCGCGAGCTCAAGAAAGCCCTTGAGAAATACTGGGCACAGCCGGATGACGGGCGCGCCCTCCTTGCCGAGGCTGCGCGGATCCGCCAGATGCACTGGACGGCCCAGCGCTCCGCCGGCGT
>PLNO01000080.1:188-18291 GCA_003141795.1 Spirochaetaceae bacterium
GGAGATGACGAAGTGGTTCGACACGAACTACCACTACATCGTTCCCGAGCTGGTTGCGCATCAGAGCTTCCGGCTGTCCTTCACGAAGGTCGCCGATCACTACGCGGAAGCCTCGAAGCTCGGAATCCCGACCCGCCCCGTGCTCGTCGGTCCGGTGACCTTCCTGTCCCTTGCCAAGGCATCCGACCCCGGCACCGACCCTCTGTCGTTCCTGGACGCGGTGCTCCCCGTGTACGAGGAGGCGCTGCGGTCACTCGCCAAGGCCGGCGCCGCATGGGTTCAGATCGACGAGCCCATACTCGTCACCGACCTCAGCGAGCGGCAGCGCCAGGCCGTCAAGCGCGCGCTCAAGGGACTCGCCGGCGCCGGGCCCAAGGTGATGCTTGCCACCTACTTCGGAGCGCTGCAGGAGAACCTCGATCTCGTNNTGAGTCGCCGGTGTCCGGGCTGCACGTCGACCTCGTGCGCGGCGCCTCCCAGGCGGACGAGCTCATGCGTCGGAAGCCCGCCGACATCGTCCTCTCCCTCGGCCTTGTCGACGGCCGCAATGTGTGGAAAGCGGACCTCGATGAAGCGGTGAAGACTGCCGAGCGTTTCGTCGCGGCGTTCGGCGACGAGCGCGTCATCGTCTCCACCTCCTGTTCCCTCCTCCATACGCCCGAAGACCTCTCCCTGGAGACCGCTCTTGACCCCGAGCTCAAGGGGTGGCTCGCCTTTGCCGCTGAAAAGTCGCGGGAGGTCGTCGCCATCGCCAGGGCGCTCAACGAGGGGCGCAAGAGCGTTGCCGCGGAGCTCGAGGAGAGCAGGAGGGCGCGGGAAAGCAGGGCCCGCTCACCGAGGATCACCTCGAAGGCAGTGCAGGAGCGGACCGCCGCCCTCACCCCGGTCATGGCCCGCCGGCCCCGACCGTACGTGGAGCGCGCGCGCACACAGGCGGCCACGCTGAAGCTCCCGCTCTTTCCCACGACGACCATCGGGTCCTTCCCCCAGACGCAGAAGGTCCGCTCAGTGCGCGCGGAGTTCAAGTCCGGCGCGATCGACGCGGCGCAGTACGATAAGTTCGTGGAGGAGGAGATCGCATCAACCGTGCGCATGCAGGAAGAGCTCGGTCTCGACGTCCTGGTGCACGGAGAGTTCGAGCGCAACGACATGGTGGAGTACTTCGGAGAGCAGCTCTCGGGTTTCGCCTTCACCCGCAACGGGTGGGTGCAGAGCTACGGCTCGCGCTGCGTGAAGCCCCCACTCATCTACGGGGACGTCTCCCGGCCGAAGCCCATGACGGTGCGGTGGTCCTCCTACGCCAAATCCCTCACGAAGCGGCCGATGAAGGGGATGCTCACGGGCCCCGTGACGATCCTCATGTGGTCGTTCGTCCGCAACGATCAACCCCGTGACGTCACCTGCCGGCAGATCGCCCTCGCCCTGCGTGATGAGGTGGTGGACCTGGAGGCCGCGGGCATCGGCATCATCCAGATCGACGAGCCCGCGCTCCGCGAGGGGCTCCCGCTGCGACGTTCTGAATGGAAGGGCTATCTTTCTTGGGCGGTGGAATCGTTCCGTATCGCCTCGTCGGGCGTGAAGGACGGAACGCAGATCCACTCCCACATGTGCTACTCGGAGTTCAACGACATCATCCCCTCCATCGCCGACATGGATGCCGACGTGCTTTCCATCGAATCGGCACGGTCGCGCATGGAGCTGCTGGGCGCGTTCAAGGAGTTCCGCTACCCCAACGAGATCGGGCCGGGGGTCTACGACATCCACTCCCCGCGCGTACCGTCGGTGGAGGAGATCTCGGGCCTGCTGGAAACCGCCCTCGGGGTTCTCCAGCCGTCCCAGCTCTGGGTGAACCCGGACTGCGGCCTCAAGACCCGGGGGTGGAAAGAGACGAAGCCGGCGCTCGTCGCAATGGTGGAAGCCGCGCGACAGCTCCGCGCGCACCACGGCAAAAAACGTCCACGGGCCGATTGAGCGTGCGCGCGGCAGACTGAGCATGGCCCGTCAGGATTTCAGGGAGAAGCTCGCCCAGGGCTCGACCATCCTCTTCGACGGCGCCATGGGGACCATGCTCTACGAGGCGGGGGTATTCCTCAACCGCTCCTTCGAAGAGGTATGCCTCTCCGAGCCCCGGCTCGTGCTGGACATCCACAGGGAGTATCTGAACGCCGGCTCCCACGTCATCACCACGAACAGCTGGGGAGCCGGCATCCCCAAGCTCCGCAATGCCGGGCTTGCCGACAAGTTCGAGCAGATCAACACGCAGGCGGTGGCGCTTGCCCGTCGGGCAATCGAGGAGGCGGGCCGGACCGATTCGGTGTGGATCGCGGGGTCCATTGGCCCCCTGGGCGTAAGGATCGAGCCGCTGGGCGCGCTGGGAACGGCCGAGGCGGAGGAGCTCTTCGAGCGTCAGGCACGACACCTCGCGGGATCCGGCGCGGACCTCATCATCCTTGAAACGTTCGTGGACATCACGGAGCTCGCCGCGGCGCTGCGCGCCGTCCGCCGGGCATGCAGCCTGCCGGTCGTCGCCTCCCTCACGATCAACAGTGATGGCACGTCTCTGTACGGCACGGAGCCCGAGGTGTTCACCGCGGAGATCGACGCGCTTGGACCCGACGTCATCGGGCTGAACTGCACGGAAGGCCCCAAGGTCATGCTCGACACCGCGGAGCGCATGATCAAGGTGTCACGGCATCCGCTCTGCGTGCAGCCCAATGCCGGGGTGCCGGTGAACGTCGACGGCCGCAACATCTACCAGACCACGCCGAAGTACATGGCGAAGTACGCCAAACGCATGATCCAGGCCGGCGTGAGGATCGTGGGAGGGTGCTGCGGGACCACCCCTTTCCATATCCGGGAGATCGCGGACGAGATCAGGGCGCTCTCACCCAGCATGCCGCGGGAGCGCGTGAGCGTCGTCGTGCCGGAAAAAGGGCCTGCGCCCATAGCGATGGAGAAGAAGAGCCGCTGGGCCGCGCGTCTGGCCCATGGGGAGTGGGTGACGTGCGTGGAGCTCGTGCCGCCGCGCGGTCTGGATACGTCGAAAATGCTCGAGAGCGCCGCGATCCTCAAGGAGAAGGGGGTGGACGCGGTGAACGTGCCCGACAGTCCACGCGCGCAGGTGAAAATGAGCGCCATCTCCGCCTCCATCCTTTTGCAGAAGGACTCGGGAATCGAAGCCATCCCCCACTTCACGTGCAAGGACAAGAACCTTCTTGCCCTCCAGGCGGATCTCCTGGGGGCTCACGCGCTGGGCATCCGCACCATACTCGTCGTTACCGGCGATCCCCCCAACATGGGTACCTATCCCGATGCCACGGCCGTCTTCAACGTGGATGCCATCGGGCTTTCCAACCTCGCGAACATGCTCAACCACGGCTTCGACCTCGGCCATAACCCCGTGGGAAGGCCAACGGAGTTCTGCTTCGGCGTGGCGCTGAACCCCAGCGCCGTGAACCTCCAGCGGGAGCGGGAGCGCTACCTGTGGAAGGTGGAGGCCGGGGCGGAATACGCCATCACGCAACCGGTGTTCGACGCCGAGCCCCTGCTGCGCTTCATCGACGGGCTGGGCGGCGCTCATCGCATCCCGATCGTCGCCGGCATCTGGCCCCTCACCTCCCTGCGCAATGCGGAGTTCATGAAGAACGAGGTCCCCGGCGTCTCCGTCCCCGACTCCGTCGTCACGCGCATGGCGGCCTGCGACACACGGGAGGCGGCCCTGGAGGAAGGGACGGCGATCGCGCGGGAGCTCCTCGAGTCCCTCAGGGGAGCGATCGCGGGTGTGCAGGTGGCCGCCCCCCAGGGAAAAGTGCAGTACGCGCTGAACGTCCTGGGATTGTAAGCCCCCCGGCGCTCCTGGCGCATTTATTCCGGCGCTCCTGGCGCATTCTCTTTTACCCGGCGCTCCTGGCGCATTATGTTCCCGCCGCTCCCTTTCATTCACGAAAATAATTCATGAAAAGTGAAAAATAACATTTGACGTGCAAATATTCCTAGTTTATAGTGCAACAAAATAGGGATACCCAATGCATCAAAATAAGAAGAAACAGGGAAAATTGATACCTGGTGGAAACACCGAAACCACCATGCGGACACTGGCGGATGCAGCCGGAGTGGACGTTTCCACGGTCTCCCGAGCGCTCCGCAACGATCCCAAGATCTCCGATGAGCAAAAACAAAGGATTCTCTCCATCGCGAAGGAGAGCAATTATAAAAAGAGGAAGAGCACAGCGTCGCAGATCGCCTATTTCATCGATAAAAGGTTCTTCCTGCTCACGAGTCCCTTCTATAACCGGGTCATCGAAGGGATCGAGAGTGAAAGCAAGAGGAACGGAT
Organism: Spirochaetaceae bacterium; assembly: GCA_003141795.1. Next base: position 4,524 of record PLNO01000080.1, read on the forward strand.
ACTCGTTCCAGTTCAACTCCCTGGAGCCGACGAGCTTCTCCCTGGAGGGAGTGTCGCTCACGGGGATAGCGGGCATGATCATCACCAGCTGCTATCATGACGAGTTCATCTCCGAGCTGAAGCGCTTCAATGTCCCCATGGTCCTGATCGACTACTACATCCCGACCGAGAGAATCAGCTCGGTGCTCGTGGACAATGTGGACGGCATCTATACGGCCGTCTGTCACCTCGCCTCCTTCGGGCATCGGCGGATCGCGTACATGAAGGGGAACGTTTCCGATATCGGTGTCCGCGACCGTCTTGCCGGCTTCCAGCGTGCCGTGGAGGCCCTGGCCCTGGACGGGGATCCCGGGCTCGTCATCGGCTCGGATTTCGGCATTTCCAACGGTTATGCCGCGATGAAAGATTTCCTCGCGTCCGTCTCCCGGCCTCCGACGGCGGTCATGTGCGCAAACGACATGCTGGCGATCGGAGCGATGGAAGCCCTGAAAGAGCGCGGATTGGCCATACCGCGGGACGTATCCGTCATGGGCTTCGACGATATCGATCTTGCCACCGAGGTCATCCCGAACCTCTCCACGATGCACATCCCCAAACAGGCCATGGGACGTCTGGCCGTGCAGAGGCTGATGGAGGTCATTCGCGGTGATCAGATCGATTTCGACAAGATCGTGGTGACCCCCCGCCTCATCGTACGGAGCTCGACGGGCGCGGCGCCGAAGTGAATTGAAAAAGGAGGATCGTGTGGATGACGTCATTGCGCGGATAACCTTGCAGGGCAAGGAGCGGGCGGAGGCTCTCGCGAAGATTCATCGGGTGGTCGCCTCGTGGGGACTCGCGCTTCCCAAAGTGGAGCCTGACCCGATGCACTTCGGGAAAAACGACTTCGATCGAATCGGTGAGACGGAGTTCAACGTCAACAACAACGTCGAACAGGGCTATTGCGGCAAGTTCATGTTCCTCTTCAAAGGGCAAACCTGTCCGATGCATCACCATCGCAAGAAACATGAGACGTTTTTCATCGTGAAGGGAAGGATCGAGATGGAGCTCGACGGAAAGACCTTCACGATGGAGCAGGGAGATACCTGCATCGTCGACCAGCGCAAGAAGCACCGTTTTACGGCGCTGGTCGACAGCCTGGTCCTGGAAAGCTCGAAGCCCGACCTGGTTGACGACAGCATCTTCGACGACCCCGAGATCAACCGGATCATCTTCGGCATTCCCCATCCGTAGAGGCGAAAGGAGGAGCTTGCGCGACTATTGGCTCGGGGTGCGCACCCGATGATCGCCTTCCGCGGACGCTCTCGTGCAATCCGATCAGCAGGCGTCCGGAGTTTTCAAAAAAAGGAGACCTGAATGAAAAGAAAACTGATCGTCGTTGTCCTGGTTCTCGCGGTCCTCGTGCCGGCGCTGGCTTTCTGCGCCGGCCAGAAGGAGAAAACGGTCACGATCGGCCTGCCGATCTACAATCAGCAGCACGAGTTCTGGCAGAACATCTACGCGAAGGCTAAATCGTACTGCGCGGAGAAGGGGATCACCCTCGTCGCGGTCGACGCGAACTACGACCCGGCCAAGCAGGTCACGATCATGGAAGACATGCTGACCAAGAAGGTCGACGCTCTCATCCTCGGCGCGGTCGATCCGCAGGGCGTTCTGCCCACCGTCGACGAGTTCGTCAAGGCGGGGATCCCCGTCGTGGCCGTCGACAATCCGCTCGACCGCGGATCGGTCACGTTCGTCGGCATCGACAACTTCACCGGCGGGAAAATGGGCGGACTGTGGGCAGGCAAGTACATCAAGGACAAGCTCGGCGGCGTGGCCAACATAGCGATCATCGAGTACCCCGAGGAACAGGCCTGCATCGACAGGGCGAACGGTTTCCTCGAGGGGGTCAAGGTCGACGCCCCCAACGCGAAGGTCGTGGCGCGTCTGCCCGGCCACGCGGTCCGCGACAAATCCATGGCCGTCATGGAAGACATCATCCAGGCGCATCCCGAGGTGAACGTCGTATTCGGGATCAACGACGATTCAGCCCTCGGCGCCCTGGCAGCCATGGAGGCCGCGGGAAAGACGAAGAACAACGAGCTGATCGTCGGCTTCGATGGAACGGGCGACGGCAAGGCCGCTATCAAGCGCGGAAGCATCCTGAGGGCGGACGTGTCCCAGGACGGCGCGGCTTTCGCGAAGGCGGCGATCGATGCGGCGTTGAAGGCCCTCAAGGGAGAGAAGCTTCCCCCGCAGACGCTCACCGACGTCAAGGTTCTCGACGCGACCAATCTGTAGACATTCCCGGATCGGAGGGCCCCCGTCCGGGGTCCTCCGATCCGATGCTTTGCTGCGATAGAGGCGAGGGGAAAGTGGAATGAAGAAGATCTCGATCCAGTGGAACAAGTACGGGCTCGTCTTTGCGTTCGTCATCTGGTGCGTTGTCGTCACCATCCTGGAGCCGGCATTCCTCACCACCTCCAACCTCCTGAACGTCCTCCGTCAGATCTCGATCGTCTCGGTCATCGCCATCGGCGCATTCCTGGCGATACTGACCGGCGGCATCGATCTGTCCGTCGGCTCGGTCGCGGCCCTCGCGGGTGTCGTGGCGGCGATACTCATGAAACGCTTCAACATGGCCGTCGCCTGGGGGATCATGGGAGGAGTGCTCATCGGCGCGCTCATCGGCGCTGCCAACGGGATCATGATCACCAAGATGAAGATGGCGGCGTTCATCGCGACGCTCATCACGATGAACTTCGCCAAGGGTCTGGCGTTCATCTTCACCGACGGGGTGCCCATTTCGGGCCTGCCCAGCCCCTTCGTGTTCCTCGGCCGCGGGTACCTGTGGTTTCTCCCGTTCCCGATCGTCATCATGGCCGCCGTGTTTCTCGTCACCGGCTGGGTCATGCGGCAGACCCGCTTCGGGATGCGCGTGTACGGCATCGGCGGGAACCCCGAGGCTGTCCGCCTCTCCGGCGTCAACGTCCATCGCTATCTTCAGATCGTGTACCTCGTTTCCGGAGCCGCTGCGGGTCTCGGAGGAGTTCTTCTCGCCTCACGGCTCGATTCGGGAACGCCGAACGTCGGGGAAACCTACGTGTTCGACGCCATTACCGCGGTGGTGCTCGGCGGCACAAGCCTTGCCGGAGGCTCGGGGAGGGTCGTCGGTGTCTTCCTCGGCAGCATCTTCATGGGAACCCTCGGCAACGGTCTGAACCTCCTGAACGTTCCTTCCTACTGGCAGTTGATCGCCAAGGCCGTGCTCCTTGCGGTGGCTGTCAGCATCGACATAAGGGCGAAGAATGAAAAGTAGGACGTACCGCCTCTTCGGGGAGGACCTCACGCTTTCGCAGTTGCGTGACCGGGCGCCTGACCTGGGCTCCATCGCGGGGTTTTCGCCCTGCCGGCTTCTCGATGGTCCCGAGCATGACACCCTCGCCGTGGAGGTGCGGACAGGAACGGGATTCGAATACACGGTGGTCCCCGACAGGGGCATGAACATCTGCCGCGCGCGCTACTGCGGTGTCCCCCTGGATTGGTCGTCCGGGACGGGTATCGTCGCACCAGCGTTCTACGAGAGCGGCGGATGGAAGTGGCTGTACTCGTTCAATGGCGGCCTCGTGCATACCTGCGGCCTGGACAATGTTGGAAGTCCGTCCGTCGACGAGTCCGTGCGCGATGACAATCGTGATTTCGGCGGCCACGGCAGGATCTCGAGCACGCCGGCGCGGGGCGTTTCATGGCGGACCGTGGAAGAGGACGGCGTGCTCTGCCTCGAGGTCGCGGGGGCCGTGCATGCGATCTCCGCCACCGAGGGACACATCCTCCTGGAGCGCAGAGTCCTTTCGGAGCTGGGCGGAAGCCGCCTCTTCATCCGCGATACGGTGACGAACCTGGGGGGCGAGCCCGCACCGATCTTCCTTCTCTATCACTGCAACCTCGGTTTTCCCCTGCTCTCCGAGCGCAGCACCCTGCGTATTCCGCACGACGGGGCGGTGGACGTGAGCGGCGCCGCTGTATACGACCTCGAGCGTATCGGGCTGCCCGGTGACGGCAGCGGGGAGCAGGTGATCTACCCGACGGTCCGGGAAGGGGACGTGCGCGTCGAGCTGATCAACCCGTCGCTCTCTCGCGAGCCGTACGCGGGGGGCCTGGGAGTCTATCTCTCGTATAAGACTTCGGAGCTTCCCTGCCTGACGATATGGAAGAAGCTGCTCTCGCGCCACTACGTGCTGGGCATCGAGCCGGGCACATGCCGCGTGGAGGGGAGGGTGAGCGAGACGAAGGCGGGACGCGCCCTCGTGCTCGGCAAGGACGAGACCAGACGGTTCACCTTGGAAATCGGCGTTTGTGGAAAGGAGCGTGCGTAGCATGGACACGACGGCGCGCGGGCAGCCATACATCTCGCTTTCGGGGATCACGAAGCATTTCGGCGGTGTGTATGCGTTGAAGGACATCACCCTGGACGTCTATCCGGGGGAGGTCATGGCTTTGGTCGGCGACAACGGAGCCGGCAAAAGCACGCTCATCAAGATCATCTCGGGCGCATACTCCTCCGACGAGGGGGACATCCTCATCGAGGGCCGCAAGGTCAGCATCGAGACCCCGGCGGACGCGAAGCGGTTCAACATCGAGACCATCTACCAGGACCTCGCACTCATGGACAATCTCGACCTTGCGCCGAACATCTTCATCGGCCGCGAGATCCTTTCGAGCGGGATCGGCAAGGTCCTCAAGATCCTCGACAAGAAGAAGATGGCCGAGGAGACGGTACGGGTGCTCGCGAAGCTGAACATCCAGGTCCCCGACATCAAGCGGAAGGTCTTCAGGCTCTCCGGAGGCCAGCGGCAGGCGGTGGCCATCGGCCGGGCCATCTACTTCAACGCCAAGCTCATCATCATGGACGAGCCGACAGCCGCCCTTGGCGTTGAGGAGACGTGCAAGGTCTACTCTGTCATCAGCGAGCTGCGCCGCAATGGGATCGCCGTCATCATCATCTCGCACAACATCAATGAGGTGTTCGACGTCGCCGACACGTTCGCCGTGCTCAAGACAGGCGAGCTCGTCGGTGTGCGCAAGAAGGCGGAGACGAGCCTCGACGAGATCCTTCGCATGATCATCGCGGGCAAGGCGGCCATCGGCTGCGTCGAAGGCGCTCAAACATGAAGGCAACCCTGGAGGTGCTTTCGGATCGGGAGATCGGCCTGCTACACGAGGCGAGCCTGCAGGTGCTCTCCCGCACCGGTATGCGTTTCGCCTCCGCGAGGGTCCTCGATCGGCTCGAAGCAATGGGCGCGAAAGTCGACCGCGGCGAGCGTTCGGTGCGCTTTTCCCCCCGGCTCGTCGAAGAGGCGATCGACGGCAACCGAAAAGCCCTCGCCGGCGGAAGGCGCCTCCACCTGCTGAACGGCGTGACATCGGGGAGAACCGATCTCTCTTCGGTGCAGGCCAAAGTGAGCGGTGGATGCGAGAAGTACCTCGACAGGGAGACCGGCAGCATTCGCGAAGCGGATGAGGAGCACCTCCTGAGCTTCATCCGTCTGGGCGAGGCGATCCCCGAGGTGAGCTTCGTGGGCAACCCGGTCATGATCGGCCTCGACAGGGAGGGCCGTCCGATCGAGGAGCACATGAAGAGGATCCGCACCGCGGCGCTGATCGCGAAGAACACGAGAAAGCTCGGCTCGGTGGAGGTATGGAAAGAAAGGGAGATCGATCTCCTCATGGAGATCGGAATCATAGCGCGGGGAAGCCGTGAGGCGTTCCTCGAAGCGCCGTGCCTGCTCACCGCCAAGGAGACCATCAGTCCGCTCTTCATCGACGAAAACGCAATGGACATCCTCATCGCGCTGGCGGGACGCGGGCTGCCGTGTACGGTCATTCCCATGCCTCTCACGGGGATGAGCGCGCCGGCGACGCGCCTGGGCAATGCGATCCTCGGCAATGCCGAGATCCTCGCCGTCATGACGGCGGTCAAGGCTTTCCACCCCGAGGCGCTCGTCGGGGGCGGGAGCATCTCCGGCCTTCTGGACATGAAGACCGGCGTGGTTTCCTTCAGCGCTCCGGAGGCGATCCTGCAGGACATCGCCATTTCCGAGGTGCATCAGCGGCTCTACGGTTTCGACTACCTGATCGGAAGCGGCTACACCGATGCCAAGTATCCCGACGCGCAGCTGATCGCGGAGAAGGCGGCGAAGTTCTTCCTGACCTATCTCTCGGGCCGGGCGAGCTATCCGGTGGGACTCCTCAATGGGGGCTCCGTGTTCAGCGACATGCAGTGCCTGGTCGACATCGAAATCTGCCGTTATATTCACGGGCACTTCGCGCCGTTCGGGGATTTCTCCTCCATCGACGGGCTCGTGGATCTGATCGACGGGGTGGGGTTGCAGGGCTCCTATGTCGCGGAGGATCACACCCTCCTGCATTTCAGGGACAACTGGCTCCCGAACATCTTCGACAGGACCAGCTTCGTCTCCGTCGACGAGTCGCGGACGAAGGATCTGTATGCGAGGGCGCGCGAGTCGCTCGACACCATTCTCTCCCGGAAAGAGTTCTGGGAGATCGATGCCCCGCGGGCACGAGCGATCGACGAGGTTGTCGAAAAGGCCGAGCTGGCTTTGTGACGGGGAGGCCCTGTGTTGGCGATAATCGCGATTGACCTCGGGACCACGAACATCAAAGTAGCAGCGTACGACGATCGTCTGCGACAAGTCGCGATGGAATCCGCGGGCGTCAGCTACCTGCGGGACAAGGATCTTGTGGAGTTCGACGCTGACGAGTACTTTGTCGCCGTCCTCGCCGCGATCCGTCGTTGTTGCGAAAAGACGGATGCAAACCCTTCCTGGGTCAAGCAGATCGTTCTCACGGGCCAGGCGGAGTCCCTGGTCTTGATCGACAACAAGGGCGTTCCTGTCCGCAACGGCATCTCGTGGCTCGACATGCGCTCCAGGAGGGAGTGCATCGAGCTGCGGGAAGCTTTCGACGAAGCGGTGAGTTACCCGATTACAGGCCAACCGTCGATCATCCCCACATGGCCGATAACGAAGATCCTGTGGATACGAAAGCACGAGAAAGGAAACTTCGACAGGGTTTCCAAGTATCTCCTCCTGAAGGACTACATCCAGTACCGTTTGACGGGGAAGATAGCGGGCGAGTATTCGATCTACAACTTTTCCCACTACTTCGACATTACGAAAAAGGGATACTGGGGGGACATCCTCTCCTACTGCGGCGTCCAGAGCGACCAGGTGCCTCCGCTGATCGAGCCGTGCACCATCCTCGGCACCCTGCTTCCGGATGTCGCCGAAAGTCTGTTTCTGGATTCGGGCGTAACATTGAATGTGGGAACACTGGATCATTTCGCGGGCATGATAGGCACGGGGAATATTTCCAGGGGAATCATCAGTGAATCGACCGGCACGGTCCTGTCGATCGCGACGATGGGGAGCGCGCCGTCCTGCAACGAGCTCCGCATTCCCTGCCATTATGGGGCATTCAAGGACACCTATGTATTGTTGCCGGTCTGCGAGAGCGGTGGAATAAGCCTGGAATGGTACAAGGACAACTTCATTCCGGAATATAACTACGATGTTCTCAATCGAAAGCTGGCTGAGAAAGCCGCTCCTGAGGGGCTCATCTTCCTCCCCTATCTGACGGGAGTGAACGCCCCGGATTTCAATCCCAACGCCAGCGGAGTTTTTTACGGTCTTCGGCTCAACCATGACAGGCTGGACCTTGCCCTGGCAGTCATGGAGGGGGTTGCCCACCTCTTGAAGAGGAACATCAGCTCCATGGAGAAGGTGGGTATCACTGCAAACAGAATACTGTCGACAGGCGGCGGAGCACGCTCTGACCTGTGGTCCCAGATGAAGGCGGACGTCACCGGGTATGAAATCGCCATCCCGCAGAATGAAGAAGCGGCGTGTCTTGGCGCGGCGATGATAGGGGCGGTTGCAGCCGGGTCGATCAAGAGCTACGAAGAGGCGACGACGATGTGCGTCTCCATGAAGAAAGTGTTCACTCCTCGAAGCGGCACGTCGTACGCGAGAAAGCACGCGATGTTCGACATGCTCTATCGACAGCTCGTGCCCGTGTACGACACGGATCGGCAGGGGTGACCGGCGCTCCTGGCGCATTATCTTTACCGGCGCTCCTGGCGCATTATCTTTACCGGCGCTCCTGGCGCATTCGTTTTCCCGGCGCTCCTGGCGCATTCTCCTTTGGCGGCTTGCAGCCACCCCCCGTTTTCTGTACTTTGTCCGGGGACCGATGGGAAACCTCTGGAGACTGCTCGAGTGGATAGGGCTCGCTCTCGGCTTCGTCATGGCGGGGATCGTGGTGCAGTTCGCCGTCACGCGCAGACGGATCCTGCGCCACGTCGAGGAGGCGTTGGGGAAGAACGCCCCTCTGCTCACGACTGGCGCGCGCGTGGGCGCCAACGGCAGCGCGGAGCGGGGTCGGCCGTCGGTGTCGGGAATGCTGATTCTCCTGGACGGCGGGCTGTACTTCCGATCGTGGTTCGGCGGCAGGGAGGTCTTCGTCCCTGGGCCTTCCATCTCGTGGATCGGCGTCTCTGAGGCGCCGGATACGCACCGCAGGGATCGCCACCGCATCGTCGTGCGCTTCCTCAACGCTGAGGGCAAGGAGGCGGGGATCGCGATCCAGCTCCTGTACCCCGAGCAGTGGGTGGCGGCGATCAAGACTCATCTCATAACACGGGCGGAGTGAACAGGGAGGACGCGTGCCGGGAAGCCTTTTTGGACGGATCCTGACCGTCACGACATTCGGAGAGAGCCACGGTCCCGCGGTGGGCGTGGTGCTGGACGGTACGCCGCCGGGAGTGGCGCTGTCCACGGAGGACATCCAGAAGGAGCTGAACAGGCGCAGGCCCGGCCAGAGCGCCATTACGACGCCCCGGGCCGAGAAGGACAGGGTGGAGATCCTCTCCGGCGTGTTCGACGGCGTCACGACCGGCACCCCGATCGCGCTCCTCATCCGCAACGAGGACAAGCGCAGCGCGGACTACGACAACCTCAAGGAGCTCTTCCGCCCCGGGCACGCCGACTGGACCTACGGGGCCAAGTACGGCGTGAGGGACTGGCGCGGCAGCGGCCGCGCATCGGGCCGGGAGACCGCGGCGCGTGTGGCCGCCGGGGCGGTGGCGAAGAAGATCCTCAGTGGGAGCGGCGTGTCCATCCTCGGCTATACGCGGGAAATCGACGGCGTGCGCGCCCAGAGCGTGGACCCGTCCCAGATCGAGCAAAACCCTGCCCGGTGCCCCGATGCCCAGGCTGCCCCGCTCATGATCGAGCGCATTGAAAAGGCGAAGGCGGAGGGAGACTCGGTCGGAGGGATCGTCGAGGTGGTCGCCACCGGCTGCCCGCCGGGGCTCGGAGACCCCGTGTTCGACAAGCTGGAGGCGCTCCTGGCTCACGCGGTCATGTCTGTCGGAGCGGTGCGCGGAGTGGAGATCGGCGCGGGGTTCGACGCTGCCCGCATGCGCGGCTCGACGTACAACGACGAGCCCTACATGGATGCCGGCAGGATGCGCACCCGTACGAACAATGCCGGCGGGATCGCGGGGGGCATCTCCAACGGCATGGAGATCCTCGTGAGGGCGGCGCTGCGGCCACCGGCGTCCATCTCCCGCCCGCAGAGGACGGTGAACGCGGCCGGGGCTGAGGTGGTGGTGGAGATCGCCGGACGGCACGACCCGTGCATCGTTCCGCGCGCGGTGCCGGTCGTCGAGGCCATGGTCGCCCTGGTGCTCGCCGACTGCCTTCTCATCCAGAACGCGTACAGGGCGCCCCGCTAGCGGGGGGGGGCGCCCGGTTCCCATTGACAGCGGAACGGGGACAGTATTAACTGGGCCCAGCGCCCGCGGGTGACCGTTCAACACGCTTCTGCGCTTCGGGAGACTGAAATGCCCATGAAACTCACCCAGTACATTCGGCCGGAGTGCTTCCTCCCCGACCTTCCGGAGAGGACCCGGGAGGACGCGCTGCGCAGGATCGTGCACGCGGTGGCGGAGAAGGGTTTCATCAAGGATGAGAACGACGTCTTCGCGAAGCTCATGGAGCGGGAGAACATCCAGAGCACGGCAGTCGGCAACGGCATCGCCATTCCCCACTGCTTCACCGACGACATCCCCGATCTCATCATCACCGTGGCCAGGTCCCGCGCCGGCCTCGAGTTCGATTCCTTCGACGGAAGGCCCACTCAGGTCGTGTTCCTCCTCATGGGAAACAAGCAGGAGCACACGCTCCACCTGAAGGCCCTCGCCCGTATCGCGCGGCTCATCAAGAGCACGTCGTTCATCGAAAAGATCATCGCTTCCGCCACCACGGACGACATGGTCAAGGCGTTCCAGGTGGAAGAGGGGAGGATGTGATGAAGCTCCTCCTCGTCGTCCTGAAGTCCGTGGAATCGCTGGAAGATGTGCTCGAGGGCATGGTCGAGGCGGGGGTGACGGGCGCCACGGTCGTGGAATCCATCGGCATGGGCAGGATCCTGGAAGACGTCCCGCTCTTTGCCGGCCTGCGCAGCATGTTCCGTTCCTCCAAACCCCACAACAACATGATCTTCTCCGTGATCGGCGACGAGCAGGCGGCGGAGACCCTTCAGATCCTCGGCACCATCCTCGACTGCGCCAACGGGCGGGGCAAGGGGATCGCTCTCACGGTGCCCATCGACTCCGCGATAGGGATGCGGGCGCTGCCGTGACGCGCGGCCCCTACGACGTCGCCGTGATCGGGGCCGGCGTCTCGGGTGCGGCCATCGCGCGCCGGCTCTCCTCCTATCGCCTGGACATCGCGCTCGTCGAACGCTCCGTCGACGTCTCTTTCGGCGTTTCCAAGGCCAACTCCGGCATCATCCACGGCGGGTTCCACCACGCCGCCTCCTCGCTGAAGGCGCGTCTGGAGGTGGCGGGCAGCCGGGCGTTCGACCAGCTCCAGGCGGAGCTCGGCTTTCCCTTCCGCCGCTCGGGGATCGTCGTCGCGGCATTCTCCGTGGAGGAAATGCGGGTCGTCGACCATCTCTACCAGCAGGGCCTGGACTGCGGGGCCCCGGGCCTGGAGATCGTCGGTCGGGAGAGGATCCTCCAGCTGGAGCCCGCGCTGAGCAGGGACGCTGTCGGAGGGCTCTATGCCGCCGCGGGGGGCATCATCGAGCCGTATCGCTTCGTCTTCGCCCTGGTCGAGTCGGCGGTTGCCAACGGCGTGACGCTTTTCACCGCCTGGGAGGCCACGGCCGCCGGCTGGGACGGGGACACCTGGCGGATCGTCTCCGCCGCGGGGGAGGAGATCCGCGCCCGCTGGGTCGTGAACGCTGCGGGGCTGCGGGCCGATACCGTCTCCGCGATGTTCGGCGGTGAAGAGTTCAGGATCACCCCGCGCAAGGGCGAAGAGTTCATACTCGACAAGGGCGCGGCCGGGCCGCCCACACGCGTGGTTTTTCCCGTGCCGGCGCGCACCTCCAAAGGGGTGCTCGTCATCCCCACCGTGGAGGGCACCGTGATGATCGGGCCCACCGCGGAGGAGGGGGAGGACAAGGAGGACACCTCCACGACGCCGGAAAACCTCGAACGGGTCTTCCAGCTCGCCTCCCGCATGGTGCCGCGCATCTCCAAGCGCGACATCATCACCTCCTTTGCCGGGCTGCGCCCGACGCTGCCAGGGGACGACTTCCTCATCGAAGTCTCGCACAAGGCGCCCTGCCTCGTGCAGGTTGCCGGCATCCAGTCCCCCGGGCTCACCGCGTCCCCCGCCATCGCGGAGCTCGTGAAGGACCTCCTGAGGGATGCGGGGCTCGCGCTCGTGGAGAAGTCGGACTGGCGTCCGGGGATCCCCCACATGGAGCGCACGCGTGACCATGCGCCCTGGGAGCTCGACCAGCTGGTGGCCAGGGACCCGTCGTACGCGCACATGGTCTGCCGCTGCGAAGGGGTGTCGGAAGCGGAAGTGGTGGAAGCCATCCGCAAGGGCCATACGACCCTGGACGGGGTGAAGTACTATACACGCGCCGGCATGGGCCGGTGCCAGGGCGGGTTCTGCACCTACCGGATCCTGCAGCTCATCTCCCGCGAAACCGGCCTGCCGTTGGAGCGCATCACGAAGCACGGTCCCGGCTCCGAGCTCGTCGTCGGACGGGTGGGGGGTGGATCGTGATCCGCCGAAGCGTGGACGCCGTGGTCGTCGGCGGGGGCAGCGCAGGTCTTGCCGCAGCGCTTCAATTGCGCGAGTCGGGGGCGTCGGTTGCCATCGTCGAGCGCGACCCGTTCCTCGGCGGCATACTCCTGCAGTGCATCCACAGCGGGTTCGGGCTTCACACCTTCAAGGAGGACCTCACCGGGCCCGAGTACGCGGAGAGATTCGTCGCTCCGGCGCTCAAGGCCGGCATCGAGATCTACCTCGACGCCACGGTGGTGGAGATCGGCGAGGAGCCGCACGGCCGCGCCGTGACGGCCCTCTCCCGTTCCCTGGGTGTCGTGCGGCTGGACGCGCGCGCCGTCGTCCTGGCCATGGGCTGCCGCGAGCGCAACAGGGGGAACATCGCCATCGCCGGCACGCGCCCGGCCGGAGTCTTCACCGCGGGGCTTGCCCAGCGTCTTGTGAACATTGAGGGCTGCATTCCGGGCCGCAAGGTGGTCATCATCGGCTCGGGGGACATCGGGCTCATCATGGCGCGCAGGCTCACCCTCGTGGGCTGCTCGGTGCTCGCCGTCGTGGAGATCCAGTCCTATCCGTCGGGGAGCGCGCGTAATATCGCGCAATGCCTCAGCGACTATTCGATCCCCCTGTACCTCGGCCACGTGGTGACGAGGATCGAGGGCAGGGACAGGGTGGAGGCCGTACAGGTCGCACCCCTTGCCGAGGGCAGGGCCGACACGGAAAAAGGTTTCCGCATTCTCTGCGACACGGTCCTCCTCTCCGTCGGGCTCATTCCGGAGAACGAGCTCTCCCGTGCCGCTGGAGTCCCCATCAATGAAGGCACCGCGGGGCCCTGGGTGGATGCGAATCTCATGACCGGCGCTCCGGGCATCTTTGCCTGCGGCAATGTCCTGCACGTCCATGACCTGGTGGATTTCGTTACCGAGGAGTCGCGCCGCTGCGCGGACAGGGTGTCCGCCTATCTTTCCGGTGGACCGGCGACCCCCATGTACGGGGTGACCCCGGGGGCGAACGTGCGCTACGTCGTTCCCAACTCGTGCGCCCCCGGCAGGGAGAACGTTTTTTTCCTCCGGCCCCTCGTCGTGAAGAACGACGCGCAGCTCACGGTGCGCATGGACGGGCAGGTGGTGAGGTCCCGCAGGCTCCCGCACATCCAGCCCTCGGAGATGATCCGTCTCAGCCTGGAGCCCGGCGCTCTGCCCGCCGCGGCATCCGGTGAGAAGCACGTGGTGGAGGTGGCACTGCAATGAGCACGCCCGCCCCCGACACGGAGAAGACCGCCCAGCTCGTCTGCATCGCCTGCCCCATGGCCTGCCGTCTCACCGTGACTCAGGCATCGACGGGCGATATCACCGTGACCGGCAACCGCTGCCCGCGCGGGGACGCCTACGGAAGGGAAGAGGTGCTTGCGCCGAAGCGGATCGTGACCGCCGTCGTGCCCACCGGGTCCCCCGATTTCCCCTGCGCGCCGGTGCGCACGGACGCACCCGTGCCGAAGGAGGATATCCCGCGGCTCCTTCGGGAGCTGTACGGCCGGACGTGCCCCCTGCCGGTGCGGCAGGGAAAGGTGCTGATCGAGGATTTTTCGGGTGCGCGGGTGATCGTCACCCGGA
>PLNO01000233.1 GCA_003141795.1 Spirochaetaceae bacterium
GACGGAGCTCCTCATCGAGGCCGGATACGCCGATATCGACTCTCTGCTCGCCGTTGCGGACGCGGGGGATTCTGCCCCGCTTCTGGAAATCCACGGAATCGGGGAGAGGACTGCGGAGACGCTTTTCCAGTGGCTTCGCGCACCCGAGGTGAGACGTCGGATCGAGAGGCTGCGCGCAGCAGGGCTCGAGTTCCAGGAGAAAGTCCCCCCTCCCGGAGAAAAAAACGACGGGATCTTCGACGGTCAGACCTGGTGCGTGACCGGGAGCTTCGCCTCCTTCACGCCGCGGGAGAAGGCCATGGACGAGGTCGCTCTCCGCGGAGGCAAGGTAGGCGGCTCGGTGACATCGAAGACCACCCATCTCCTGGTCGGGGAGAACCCCGGCACAAAGCTCGCCAAGGCGCAGGCCGTCGGCGCTGCGATCGTGACGGAAGAGGAGTTTTTGACGCTTTTGGGCTGGAAATGAGATTTCCCGCTTGTGTTGTTTAACTTCGTGCCCTATGCTATTTTCCACGTAAAGGAGAAGGCTATGCGAACAACTAAATGGGTTTTGTTTGTCGTGGCTCTTCTGGCAATCAGCCTCGTCGTCGTTGGCTGTCAGAAGAAAGCCGCTGCTCCCGTAGCGGCGAACATCGCCGTCGGCATGGTGACCGATGTCGGTGGGATCAACGATCAGTCTTTCAACCAGTCGGCGTGGGAAGGCCTCCAGAAGGCCGGCACCGACCTCAGCATCAAGGCTTCCTACAAGGAATCCAAGCAGAACGCAGATTACGCACCGAACCTTGAGACGATGCTCGATGCGAAGAACAACCTGATCTGGGGTATCGGGTATATGATGGCTGACGCCGTGAAGGAAGCCGCTGTCAAGAACCCCAAGCAGATGTACGCGATCATCGACATGGCGTACGGCCCCGATTCGCCTCCGAACATCGTGGGCGTGACCTTCAAGGCCGAGCAGGGCTCGTTCCTCGTCGGCTACATCGCCGGCAAGATGACCAAGACCGGCAAGGTCGGGTTCGTCGGCGGAATGAGCGGACCGCTCATCGCAGCCTTCCAGTTCGGCTATGAGGCCGGCGTCCGCCAGGCCAACCCCAAGGTGAAGATCCTCGCGCAGTACGCTGAGTCCTTCAGCGACGCCGCAAAGGGCAAGGCAATCGCCACCCAGATGTACCAGTCCGGTGCCGACATCGTGTATCACGCCGCGGGCGGCGTGGGCGCTGGCGTCATCGAAGCGGCCAAAGAGAAGAACAAGTTCGCCATCGGCGTGGACCGGGACCAGAACTACCTGGCTCCTGACAATGTCATCACCTCCGCCATGAAGCGCGTCGACAACGGCGTGTACAACGTCGTCAAGCAGCTGAAGGATGGAACGCTCAAGGGCGGGACCACGGTGAGCTACGGACTGGCAGAGGGCGGCGTCGATATCGCCCCCACCTCTAACAAGCTCGTTCCCCAGCCCATCCTCGACGAGGTCGCCAAGCTGAAGCAGGCGGTCATCGATGGCAAGATCGTTGTGCCCGTCGACGAAGCCGGTTACACAGCCTACAAACCCGTCGACATCTCGAAGTGACACTTCTCAGGGCGTAGTGTATGATCCGCGGACAGCTCCTTCGGGGGCTGTCCGCCTTTTTTTTTCGCTTGAGGAGGCAAACGTTTGAGCGACGCAAACGCAGGGGACGTCGTCGTCGAGATGCTCGGCATCACGAAGAAGTTCGGGACCTTCGTCGCCAACGACCAGATCGACCTCACGGTGCGCAAGGGTGAAGTGCACGCGCTGCTCGGAGAGAACGGCGCGGGAAAGACCACCCTCATGAACCAGCTCTACGGCCTCTACCAGCCCACCGCGGGAGAGATCCGCGTGAAGGGTCAGCGGGTGCACATCACCGCTTCAAGCGTCGCCATTGCCCACGGTATCGGCATGGTGCACCAGCATTTCATGCTCGTTCAGCCCTTCACGGTGGCGGAGAACATCATCCTCGGCCAGGAGACGTGCAGCGTCCCCGGCGTGCTCGACCTTGGACGCGCGGAACGCATGGTGACCGAGCTCTCCGAGAGATACGGACTGACGGTATCTCCCCGGGCGATGATCCGCGACATCACCGTGGGCATGCAGCAGCGCGTGGAGATCCTCAAGGCGTTGTACCGCGGCGCGGAAATCCTCATCCTGGACGAGCCCACCGCCGTCCTCACCCCCCAGGAGGTGGAAGACCTCGTCGGGATCATCCGCAACCTCACGACGGAGGGGAAGACCGTCATCATCATCACGCACAAGCTCAAGGAGATCAAAGCGGTGGCGGACAAGTGCACCATCATCCGCCGCGGCAAGCGCGTCGGCACGGTGAACGTAAAGGACGTCTCCGAGCACGAGCTTGCCGCGATGATGGTGGGCCGCGAGGTGAGCTTCAACGTCACCAAGCCCGAGCAGGTCTGCGGTGACTGCGTCCTGCAGGTGAAGGACCTCGTCGTGAAGGACAACCGCGGCCTCACCGCGGTGAAGGGCGTCAGCTTCAGCGTCAACCGGGGGGAAATCCTTGGTCTCGCAGGGGTCGACGGCAACGGCCAGAGGGAACTGGTGGAAGCCATCACCGGACTGCGCCATGCCGAATCCGGCAGCGTCATCGCGGGCGGCATCGACGTGACCAACCGCCCGCCGCGGGAGGTCCTCGACGCGGGAATCGCCTACATCCCCGAGGACCGCCAGAAGCGGGGGCTCGTCCTGGACTACTCCGTCGCTGAAAACTTCATCCTGGAGAACTACGCGAAAAAGCCTTTTTCCCTGCGGGGCCTCCTCAACCGGGAGGCCATCAGGAAATACGCGAAAGACCTCATCGCGCGCTTCGACGTGCGGCCGCCGGATGAGAAGCACAAGGCCGGATCCCTCTCGGGGGGAAACCAGCAGAAGGTCATCATAGCGCGGGAGGTCTCCAATGACCCCGACCTCCTGATCGCCTCGCAGCCCACGCGCGGGCTCGATGTCGGTGCGATCGAGTACGTGCACCAGTCCCTCGTCGAACAACGCAATCGCAACAAGGCCGTGCTCCTCATTTCCCTGGAGCTCGACGAGATCATGGACCTCTCCGACAGGATCGCCGTGATCTACGAGGGAAGGATCGTGGGGGTGATTCCCGCGAAGGGTGCCGACGAGAAGTCACTCGGCCTGATGATGGCGGGGGGGGGAGCGCAATGAGCAACGCCACGCAGAACCCGGTGGACATCCAGGACGTCGGCGTCAGCCGACGCGCCATCAATCCCCTCGCCCTCACCCTCCTGTCCATCCTCTTCGGGCTGGTGATCGGGGCGATCGTGCTCGCGCTGGCAGGCTACGATCCCTTTGCCGCGTACTGGGTGATCCTCCAGGGGACATTCTCCCGGCCGAAATACATCGCCTATACGATCGTCTACGCCACGCCGCTCATCCTCACGGCGCTTTCAGTGTCGTTCGCCTTCAAGACCGGGCTCTTCAACATCGGCGCAGAAGGCCAGTTCATGATCGGCACCGTGGCCGCCGCGGTGCTGGGCTACTACGTCGACCTGCCTCCCGTCCTCCACGTGCTCCTCTGCCTGCTCGCGGGAATGATAGCCGCGGCGGCCTGGGGCGGGCTTGCCGGCTACCTCAAGGCGCGCTTCGGCGTCCACGAGGTCATCTCCACGATCATGCTGAACTGGATCGCGCTGTACCTCAACAACTACGTGGTGCACGTGATCAAGGACGCTCTGCACCTCACGAACCCCACCACTCCCGTCATCAGGAGCTCGGCGCGCATCGAGTTCTTCGCCATATGGAAGGACAGCGCGGCAGGCCAGGCATGGCGCGCCGTGCACCCCTTCTGGGACGACGTGCTACGCACGCCGCTGAACCTGGGAATCGTGCTTGCCCTTCTTGCCGCGGTGGTTGTCTGGTACATCCTCAAGAGGACCACCCTCGGCTATCAGCTTCGCGCCGTCGGCTACAACAGATTCGCCGCGGAGTACGGCGGCATCAATGTGAAACGCGGGATGTTCATCTCCATGGCCATCGGCGGTGCCCTTGCCGGCATGGCGGGGGTCTGCCACGTGCTGGGATGGACGCGCTATATCGCCGACCTTGCCGCATCCGAAGGGTGGGGATTCAATGGCCTTGCCGTCGCGCTGATAGGGTCCAGCAACCCCTTCGGCTGCATCCTCGCAGGCCTGCTCTTCGGAATGCTCTCCTACGGGGGCTCGAAGATCCAGAGCAGCCTGGGCGCGCCGACGGAGATCATCAACATCGTCATCGGGGCGATCGTCTTCTTCGTGGCCATGCCGAAAGTCATCAGGCTCCTCATCACCCGGCTGCGCAGGGAGGACAGGCATGTTCGATAGCATCTCCTTCATCATTGGCACGACCCTGATGTACTCGACCCCCCTGATGTTCACCGCGCTGGGCGGGACGCTTTCGGAGAACGCAGGGGTCATCAACCTCGGCCTGGAGGGCATGATGACCATGGGAGCCTTCATGGGCGCGGCAATCGGCTACCTGGCGGGCAATGCGTGGATCGGTTTCCTGGCCGCGGGCATGGCCGGGGTCGCCCTTTCCCTCCTGCACGGCGTCGCCTGCATCACCTTCAAGGCGGACCAGACGGTGGCGGGCATCGCCATGAACTTCATCGGTCCGGGCCTCGCGCTGTTCCTCAGCCGCATGATGTTCAAGGGCACCACGGAGACCCCGCCGCTCTCCCTTGACCACAAGATCCCGCGTCCGCTGAACGGCGTCTTCCCGCAGAACTCCTTCATGGACAACGCGTTCAATCAGTACTGGACGGTGTTCATCGCCTTCGGCCTCGTGTTCGTCATCTGGTTCGTCCTCTACCGCACACAGCTCGGACTGCGCATACGGGCCTGCGGCGAGCACCCGCGGGCGGCCGACACGCTGGGCATCAATGTCGCCCTCGTGCAGTACACGGCCGTAGCCATGTCCGGCCTGATGGCGGGATTCGGTGGTGCGGCGATGAGCGTGGCCGTGGTGGCCAACTTCCGACCCACGCTCATCTCGGGCCAGGGGTTCATCGCGCTTGCCGCGATGATCTTCGGCAAATGGCGGCCGCAGGGGGCGATGTGGGCCTGCCTCCTGTTCGGCGCCGCGCAGGGACTGGTGATCTTCCTGGGAAGGTCCGACATCCAGGCGGTGATGCCGATCCCCTCGGAGATCCTCAGCATGATCCCCTTCATCCTCACGTTGATCATCCTGGTGACCTTCGTGGGCAAGGCCGTGGCTCCCACCGCCGACGGGATCCCCTACGACAAGGAAGCCGAGTAGCCCGCGCTGGGCTCATTCAAGGCTTGCGGCCCCGTCCGATCCGCATGATCCTCGTGATGCCGGGCACTCCCTCGAAGAACAGGGGCAGGAGGAAGGGTTGCTCGTCGTCCGGCGTGGCACCCGTCACCTTGATCCTCGGAATCAGGACGACCGACGAAACCATGCGCAGGACGAAGGAAACGATGAAAAGCAGCGGGAAGGCGCTGAGGACCAGCCCGAACACCGCGACCGACCAGGAGCCGAGCACGCTCAAGCTGACGCCGGCGATGATCGCGCTGAAGCCCTGCGTGATGCTTCCCACCACCGTGGACACCGCCATGTACATCCCGCTCTCCCCGGGAGGGGGGAAGCGCGTTACAAGCTTTATTCCCGCATTGTTCGCCGCGCCCGAGAACGCGCCGCCGATGAGGCTCGCGAGACCCACCCAGAGGATCGCCGTGCGCGGCGTGGCCGCGATCCACAGGACGGGGAGGATCGACCAGAACACGTATCCCAGCATCAGCACGCGCCTGATGCCGAACCTGTCCACCATCCGCCCGGCCTTGCGCGCCGCTATGAGCGTCCCCACGAGGCTCAGCTCCGTGACTGCCACCATGCCGCCGATGAAGTTGTCCTTGAAACCGAGGTTCTCCAGGAAGTACAGGGTGCACAGCGATCCGCCCAGCCCCTGGCTGAAGTTCCACCCCGCGGTGAACACGAGCCAGGGACGGAACCGTTTGTCCTTCAGGGGTACGAGCATCCCCGCGAAGGTCCGTCCCGAGCGGCTCATCGGGTGCGGCGGTTCGGGGATCGTGACGTGGACCATGACGTCGATGAGGCCGAGGACGCTGGCGGCGAAGAGTACAATGGCGGACATCTCGAACTTGCTGCCCTCGGGAACGAGGTCCATGAGAAGCCCCGACGGCAGGGTCACGGCGATGATGACCAGTGATATCCAGCTGTCACGCCTGCCCCAGAAGGTCCCCTGGATCTCCTTGGGGATGATGGTGGCCAACCAGCCGTACCACGGCCCCGGGGAGAGGTTTCCGATGAGGGTCCCCACGCAGATCCCGGCCATGAAGACCAGGTACGCCGCGAGGTAACCCGCCCGCCAGAGGAGAAATGCGGCCACGATGGCCACCATCCTGAGGAGGCGATCGGTGAGCGCCGTCCAGAACCACACCTGCCTGCGCGAGCCCGCGCGCTCCCCCATGATCGTGCCGAGGGGCTGCACGATGACGACCCAAGCGCCGACGCCGCTGAGGATGCCCCACTCGAGCTGGGACATGCCGATGGAGTTCCCGAAGTAGATGTAGACGATGCCGGCGAGGAGGTTTCCCCACGTGCCCCCGAGGGTGCCCGTGAGGATGTGTTTGTTCATGATGGGGGCCAGCTCGCCGGGCCGCACGTGCCGGCGTTTGAAGAAGCCTGCGCCCCGTGAGCTGCGCCGATACGGGCGGGCGTGATTCTGTCTCATCCTGCACCCAGTTCAGAATGCAGGATTGATCGGGCTTGGGGGAATGTCAAGACAGCACTTGCGCTGCGGGCGCCTTTTCCGCTATCCTCCCGTCACTTTTTGAATCGGAGGTGCTTCATGGCTTCCCCCGTCTACGCTGATCTCGTCCGCCCGGCGCGCCGGAGCCTCGGCATCGTCTTCGATGCCGCCCTGGTCGCGGGATTTTCCCTCGTCATCGCCCTCGGTGCACAGGTCGCCATTCCCCTTCCCTTCACGCCCGTTCCCGTGACGCTGCAGACCCTTGCGGTGCTCCTGGCCGGGTGTCTCCTGGGCGGAGTCCGCGGCAGCCTCGCCGTGATCGCCTACCTCGGCGAAGGGTTCGCAGGGCTTCCCGTGTTTTCAGGCGGCACCGCGGGAATCGGGCACCTGCTCGGCCCGACAGGCGGGTACCTCGTCGGCTTCATCCCTGCCGCCTGCATGGCCGGTCTGTTCGCTGAAAAGGGGCTTGCGCTCCGCTGGCCCGGTGCGTTTCTCACCCTCGCCGTCGGGGACCTCGCGCTGTTCGTTCCCGGGACGCTCTGGCTCGGGGCGTACGTGGGGATGGGGAAAGCCATTGCACTGGGTTTCCTTCCCTTTGCAATCGGGGAAGGGTTGAAGATCGTGGCCGGATGCGGCCTCCTGGCTGCCGCGGGACTGGCCACCGGGCGCGTCAGGGCTCGCAGAACCTGACGATCCCGCGCTTCCCGTTCACGCGCCACTCGGGATCTTCCCTGTCGAGCCTCTCCGCCTCCGCCGCGGGAACGTCCACCACGACGTCGCTCTTCAGCGTGCGGAGGCAGAGGAACGGCCCGGGGAAGTAGCCGGCGAGCTCATCCATCGAACGCCAGCACTCCCATCGACGATCCTCGAGGATGCGTCTGTAGTTCGCGTCCCCCTTCACGAGGATGAGATCGGCTGCGGCCAGGGAGCGCGCGCATTCTTCCGGAAATGCCGTGAAATGCAGGGCGCTGTTCCAGAACCAGTGGTCAGTGATATTGATTCTGCCGTCCTCCAGAAAGAGGCGCAGACGGCCCCCGCACGCAGCGGTGAGGGCGTCTGCGCTTCCAGCCATGACCTCCACCGTATGCTCGACATCGAAGCGAGTGGCATCAGAGACGAAATACGGGAGACGTTTCGCGTGCAGCGTCACCCGTACGAGCCTGCCCTCGGTGAGAAGCCTGTCGACGAGCAGGAGATCGCTCACGAGCTCGGGCCCCGCGTTGTCCAGAAGGACGTCGATGCTGGCCGCCCCGAGAAGCGCCTCCACCGCCTGAGCGGTATGGTCGACGACGAGAAGGGCGCTGTCCTGAGTCAGGAGCTCCGCGCGCAAGCCGTCGTCAACGGCGAAATTGCTGAGATCCACCCGGTTGCCCCACAGACAGGAGTGCACGAGGAACGGCACGGCCTTCTCCAACGGCATCCCCTGAACGGCACGGAGGATTCCACGCGCGCGCTCCACTCCGCCGTTGGCTCCGCAGAGCTCCTCCTCCTTGAGGGCGGCGAAGGGGTCCCTCCCCGCGCCCGGTTCCGTCCAGAAGCCGAAAGCGTCAAGAAGCTTGAGGTAGAAGAACGCCTCCGCGAAGAACCACGGGATGTCCAGCCAGCTCCTCCCCGCAAACAGGGAGAGCTGCCGCTCCCACGTCGCGCGCTCCTCCCCCGACAGGGCGGCAGGCGGGATCCCGTGACCGGGAAAGGGGCTCGTGACGACCCCGCTCCGCATCTCCCCGACGAAGCCCAAAAGCGCCCTGCGCCGCTCGCCGCTCACCACGTTCGTTTCCAGCACCTGCGCGACGATCCTCGGCTTGCGCTCGACGATCGTCTTCATGGCGAAGGAGCCGGGATCGGAGGTCAGGAGCGGGGGCGGGAGCGTCGCGGGGGCTGCTTTCATGGGGTTTTCCTGATAGTACCGGAAAATCCCCTGTAATCCCATCCCTTTGGACCCGGACTGCACGTGGGGATGTAGCCGCCGGAAGCGCGGCGCCGTCCCTCACTGGAAAGGGATTTCATGGTATTGATTTGCAAAACCGGACGTTTCGACCCGCCTCCGGATTTATAATGAACAATCACCTTCTAAAAGTTGTGTCCAGACTGGTCACGCACCGGAGGAACGTTGAAAAAGCTCTCTCTCACGCTCGTGCTCTGTTTGGCCGTCTCCGTCACGGCGGCCGGTCAACAAACCAATGCCGCCGCCTCCCGGTGGACGATCACTGCATCTCCTTCGTTCACCCTGCCGCTCACCGCGGGAGACTTCTCCGCGAATGCGCTCTTCTCGTCCGCATGGGGGGGATCGATCGGCGCCGAGTACAGCCTTGCCACGGGCATTCCCCTTTCGCTCAGGGTGGATGCCGGTTACTCGATCGGCGGCATTCTCCCCGCTGGTGGACTGGCCGTCACCGGCAGCCTCAGCGAGGCGAGCCTCCTCGCCGGTGCCGTGGCCGGCTTTCCGCTCGCACCTCCGCTCTCTCTTCGCGGATTCGCCGAAGGGGGCGCCGCGTATGGGAGCCTCACCACGGGAACGAGCGCCGTCTACGGAGTCGCCCGCGTCGGCGCCGGGCTCGACCTGAAGATGAGCGAAGACTTCATCGCCCGTCTCGAGACGGCGTGGACCTACAAGCTCGGGCTGTATAGTGCGTTCGACGCGTCCCTCGGCATGGGCTGGATGCTCCCCGCCCCCAAAGCCCCCTACCAACCGCCCGCCAGACCCCGTCTCCTCGAGATCTCTTCCCTCGACATCAAGAGCGTCTTCCCGGTTCTGCGCTCCTTCTATGACGAGCACCCGCTGGGCACTGCCAGGATCGTCAACACCGGCAAGGAACCTGCACGGAACATCAAGGTCAGCTTCATCATCCGTCAGTACATGGACGCCCCGAAAGAATGTGCGGTGATCGACGTGCTCGAGCCGGGGCAGGCGGCGGACGTGAAGCTTTTCGGCCTGTTCAATGACAAAATCCTCTCCGTCACGGAGGCGACCAAGGCGAGCGCCGAGGTCTCCACGGAGTACGCGAACGACGGCGCGCAGGGCAAGTCGGCGACCGTGACCGTCTACGACCGTACCGCCCTGACCTGGGCTGACGACCGCATGGCGGCAGCCTTCGTCTCCAGCAAGGATCCCTGGGTCATGGACCTCTGCGGGAACGTCGTCGCCGCGGTCAAGAGCTCGAGGAACGCAGAGCTCGCCAGGAACATGCAGACAGCCATAGCATTCCATGAGGGCTTGCGTGCGTACGGCCTCGGTTACGTGTTGAGCCCGAACCGACCCTTCGCTCAGGCCGTCGTCGATCCCGAGGTGGTGGACAGCCTGAAGTTCCCCCGCCAGACGCTGAGCTACCGATCCGGCGACTGCGCCGACCTCTCCGTCCTGTACGCCTCGTGCTTCGAGGCGGTGGGCATAGAGACAGCCTTCATCACCGTGCCGGGCCATATCTTCATGGCAGTGGACCTCGGCCTGAAGCCCGCGGACCTCGAGGCCCGCGCGATGGACGCCCGTGAGCTCATCGTGAAGGGAGACCGTGTCTGGCTCCCCATTGAAACGACGATGCGGGAGGCAGGGTTTCTCGAGGTCTGGAAGAAAGCGGCAAGCGAGTGGCGCGATGCCTCTGCGCACGGAGTGGCCGCTTTCTACCCGGTCCACGAGGCATGGAAGCTGTTCGCTCCCGTCGGCCTGCCCGCGGACGGTTCCGCCGTGGCCACACCGTCCCAGGACACGCTCGTCCGCGGGTTCACCGCCGAGCTCGCCCGAGAGGTCGATGCAGAGCTCGGGACGCGGGTCGCAGCCCTGTACGCCACCCAGCCGAAGGGCGTGGTTTCGCCGAAGGGACAGAATGACCTAGGCGTGCTCTATGGCAGGTACGGGAAGCTCATCGATGCGGAGAAACAGTTCAAGATCGCCGCGAAGCAGGGCTACCTCCCGTCGATCGTCAACCTTGGCAATATCGCCTATCTGAAAGACGACATGGCCGGCGCCCTGGGATTCTACCAGCAGGCTGCCAAGGCGAGCCCTGACAATGCGAAAATCCTCGTGAGCGTTGCCCGCGCCGCGGCCGCGCTCGGCAAGACCGACGTCGTTCAATCGGCAATGGCCGTCGTGCGCAAGCTCGACCCTGCCGCGGCCGATCAGTATTCGGGCCTCAGCGCGACGAGCGACGCCGCGCACACGAGGGCGGCATCCCAGGATGAGGGGGGACCGATATGGTTCTGAAAAGGAAGGGCGGAATGAAGAACGTCACCACTGGTGCTGGTCGGGCGGGACTGGTAGCAGCGCTGTGTATCGTCACCGGTGCCCTTGCCGGCTGCGGGACGAGCATCGTGGACGAGGTGAAACAGCTGCAGGCGGAGACCGTCTCACCGAAGTTCGTGCTCCAGGATTCCAACTCCAACACGCTGAGCGCCAACGGGAGCCTGTCGTTCCCCGCCACCGTTCCTGCCGAAACCAGTGACATCACGCTTACGATAAAGAACTCCGGCCAGAACGATCTCGTCGTCGATCTTCCCTCTTTGTCGATCACCATGGCCTCAGGAACCGAGGCCAACAGCTTCATCCCGATAGGCCTTCCCTCCAATCCTCTCACATTGAAGACAAACGAGGTCGGTACAATCACCATGAGGTTTGCACCGGCGAGCTCCGGCACGAAATCGGCCACCGTCGTCATACCGACGAACGAGGTATCGAGCCAGAGCTTTTCCTTCACGGTAACGGGATACTCAACTCCCCGGCCTCCCACGCCAACCGGCCTCGCGGTAAGCCCGGTGACGGGCGGTGACGCGATAGCAAACAATACGGGGCTTTCGATCTCGTGGGACGTCGTGTCCGGGGCGACGAGCTATATCGTCACGAGATATTCGACGAGCGACGTCAAAGTGAAAGACCTCTCTGCGGTAACAGGAACGACGGTAATCGATACCGGGCTGGTGCCAGGAACGACCTGGAAGTATGGGGTCGTAGCGAAGAACGCGGTCGGGTTGAAATCGCTTGATCCGACTCATATTGGGGGAGCCGTTTCAGGAGTTCCTTCCACGAACGTCACGCTGAGCTCGACGAGCACAACGAAAATCCTGAGCCTTACGAGCGCGTATTGCACCGTAAATGACGCCGTGGTCATCACCTCCACTGTCGATGGCACCATCCCGAGCACCGCATGGTCCAGCTCGAACGCGGCAGTCGCCACTGTGAACTCCACCGGGACTATCACTGCCGTCGCTGTCGGAACCGCGATAATCACCGCAACCAGTCAGGACAACGCGGGGCACTCCGCTTCCTTCACGATCAACGTGATCAAGATAGGAGTGGCCAGTGGCCAGGTCGGTCTTGTCTTCTACGACAAGGGCAGCTATTCCGGCGCGCCGTTGTGGCGTTACATGGAGGCTGCGACGAGCGATCAGAGCAGCGGAACAAATTGGGCGAACAGCCTCATCACCCCGACGACAGCGTCTGCCATCGGAACAGGGAAAACCAACACCGCTGCGATCATTGCGGCCCAACCGCTTGCTCCCGCCGCGTACGCCTGTACGAGCTATACGGTACACGGCGAGACTGACTGGTTCCTTCCAAGCCTTGCAGAACTCACTCAAATGTATACGAGCTTGAAGCTGAATGGGCTAGGGAACTTCAGTACAGCGGGCTCCCCCTACTGGTCGTCCACGCTCAGCACACCACAGTCCTGGTGTAATGTCTATTGCCAGTATTTCAGCACGAACTATTTAGATATCTATCCTAACTACAGCATTTATCCTGTCCGCGCCGTCCGCCAGTTCTAGCCCACAGGTGATCCCGGGGGGCGGCGCCCCCCCGCAGGTCACAACCAAACATCAGCGTGAGGCGGTGGAAGCTCGGCGCCTCTCATGCTATCCTGCCACGGTATGATCCTGGCCTATGACATCGGCACGACGTTCCTGAAGGCCGCGGTGGTGAGCATCGACGGGAAGATTCTCTCCCGGGCCCAGGTGCCCGTGCGCATGGCGGAGGGGGGCACCCCGGATCGGCACGAATGCGATTCGAACACGTGGTTGTCGGGCATGTCCCTCGTCACGGCGCAGCTGGGGCTGCGGGACAAGGGGCGGATCCGGGCGGTCGTGGTCAGCTCCAATGGCCCGACCCTCCTCCCCGTCGACGCCAACGGGGATCCGCTGGACTTCGCCATGACGTGGATGGACCGCC
>PLNO01000070.1 GCA_003141795.1 Spirochaetaceae bacterium
CTGTGCCACGTCGGGCTTTTCCTCTGCTGCCTGTCCCACGGGGAACGGGCGCTCGCGCAGCTGCAGAGCGCGTTTCCCGAGTGGTTGCTGGCGCACGCCTTCGCGCGGAGCCTTCCCGGCGGGGAGCTGCGGTACACGTCCCTGACGCTCGCCGACAGGCTGCTCGTGCGCGGGCTCACACGATCGCTGAGTGACATTTCATTGCTGAAGATCGACGCGCTGGAAACCCTCGGCGATGCCGTGAACGGCCTGCGGTAGCTCCTGAAGGCGCCAGTGGTGAAGCGCGGGCAGGGGGGTCCGCCGCTGGCAGACCCCCCTGCCTACTTCACGAGCGCGTCGGCGACCAGCTTCGAGAGGAACTCCACCTTCATGCCGAGGCCATAGTGCTCGTTGAGGTCCGTGAGCTGTGAATGGCAGTTCTCGCATGCTGTCGTTATTGTATCTGCGCCGGATGCCTTCATCTGCTCGGCTTTCACCCGGGAGGACTTCATTCGGAAATCCTTCTCTCCCAGTGCAACCAG
The DNA here is from genome assembly GCA_003141795.1 of Spirochaetaceae bacterium. The sequence goes on from PLNO01000070.1 coordinate 522, forward strand.
ACCTCCACCCCCTCCGCAGCACCAGTTGTCCTCACGATTCGGACGCAGCTCGACGAACCTGTCGGTGAGCTGTCGGATGACGTAGCGCGGCTCCTCGATCACGCCTCCGTTGCGTGCGATCTGGCAGGGATCGTGATAGGTGAGCTTCCCCTGAAGCTTCGTCCCGTCCAGACGGATGCGCCCCTCCTTTGCGTAGCGGGCGATGAGCTCGACGAAAGCGACGACCTTGAAGGGGTGCGCACCGCTCATATACTTCATCACGCGGAAGGCCGTGCCGCATTCGACGATCGCCACTTCCTTCACCTTGAGCCGCACCGCCTCGTCATGGATGCGTCGGGCGATCTGGCCTGACTTCTTCGGGTCTCCGAGGAAGGCGCCGAAGTTCCCCGCCTCGAAGAGGCTGAGGGTCCAGTTTTCTCCGGCGGCGTTCATGATGGCAGCGGCAGGGATGATGGAGTGCTTGCCTGCAAGGGCGACGTACAGCACCTCGGCGCCTTCGCGCTCCACGGTCACCGCCGGGCCTTCCGAGGGCCAGAGCGCCTTGATCTCGGGCTCCAGCGCGGTGACGGCCTGCGTGAAAGCGGGTCTCGTTTCCTCCGTGGCCTCCGACTTCGCGATGGACATGTCGGCGAGCATGGTGAGGAGCTTCGGCTCCTTGTCGGCGCCGATGAGGAGGAGCTTCGCGATGGACATGATCATCTGCGTGTCGATCCCGAAGGGACAGTAGGTCATGCAGCGGCGGCATCCCGTGCAGGACCATGCAGCGTCGTTGATGAGCTCCAGGGACACGTCGTCCAGGGAGATCACCTCACCCAGCCAGGGGGCGATGCGGCCTTCCAGTTGGAAGTAGCGCTTGAACACCTTGCGGATGATCTCCGCCCTGCCCACCGCCGTATGTCGGATCTGTGCATCGGAGGCATAGACGTGGCAGGCGGTGGCGCACACGCCGCATCGGGTGCACGTCTCCAGGTACAGCCGCATCGCGGCGTTGAGCCGGGTCTTGAAAAGGTCTTTAAGGGTTTCCGTGGTGGCCGCGTCCATTGCCCTACCTCCTGCGCAGAAGATTGATGGGAACCGAAAAGAAGGTGTGCATGATCTTGGAAAATGGCAGGACGACGAAGAACGCCTCGGCCAGGAGGACATGCGCGACGACGAAGTGATAGTGGGATCCGTGCAGCACCGTACGCGGGTCGGCGAACGTGAACCGCGCGAGCCCGTCGAAGTATCGCGCGAAATCCTGCTTCGTCATGACGAAACCGCTCGGGCTCCACGAGTTGCCCCAGCTCATGAGGTCTCCGAAGAGGAACAGGAACAGCAAGAGGAGGAGGAGAAGGTAGTCCGCGGGGACGCTGACCTCCCTGTTCGGGCTCCTGAACCGGCGCACGATGAAGTACAGCATCGGCACGGTCACGAGGACTCCCACAGCGCCTGCTCCCAGTATGTGGCGTGAGCTTTTCGGCATGATGGCGATGCCGGGGAGGATGTCCAGATGCCCGAGGATGAGCAGCAGGAACGCGACATGGTAGACCATCAGGAAGACCCAGAAGATCGGCGCATGACGGCGGACCTGCGGCATCGCAAAAGCATCGTTCAGTGCCGCGAGCCCCGGCCGGCGTGATGCGGGAAAGATGCGTGGAGAGTAGGGAGGGGCCGGCGAGCGGGCGATCACGACGATCCGCCAGATGATTCCCGCCAGGAGGAAGAGGACCGAAAGGTAGACGAGAGGGACCATGACGGCCCAGTCGATCTTGTCCACAACGAGCGCAAAACCCGTGTGGGGAACGACCGATGCCGAGGCCACCGCGTCCGCTCCGCCGCTCGTTGCGGTTGCGGCAGCCGAAGCCGCGGCAACCGCGTCCGTCACAGTGTTTGCTGCCATGACATTCCCCGTCGGGCTATTTCTGGCGCTTCACGAAGATCCTGATGAGCCCTGGCTCCTGCTTCGTCTCGAGGATGGCCTGGCCGGTGGTCTTCGCCCACGCGGGGAAATCGGAGAGGGAGCCGGGATCCGTGGTATGCACCTCGATCACGTCTCCGACGGCGACCGTGCCGATCACCTGGCTGATCTTCACGATGGGCATCGGGCAGGCAAGCCCCTTGTAGTCCAGTGTTTTCGCGACCGTATAGTCCGCCATGATTTTCTCCCTTCCTATATGAAGAACTGGATCGCCGATTCTTTGGCATGCCCCAACATGGTGGCGACGCCGCATACTTCGAGCTCGGGGTAGTCGATCAGTTCTTCCTTCTTGAAGCCCATGAGGTCCATGGACATCTCGCAGACGTAGATCTTCACGGCGAGCTGGGCTGCCACGTCGTAGAGCTGGTCCATGCTGGCGACGTTCTTCCTCTGCATGAGGCCTTTGAGCATCGCGGTCCCCATTCCCGCCATGTGCATCTGGGAGAGCTTGAGCTTGTTGCGCCCCTTGGGCAGCATCATGCCGAACATCTTCCCCATGAAGTTCTTTCCGCCCACCTTCTTTTGCTGGGCCCGCAGCGCTGCGGTGCCCCAGAACGTGAAGAAGAGGACGACCTTCATCCCCATTGCGGCCGCACCGGTGGCGATGATCATGGCCGCTATCTGCTTGTCCAGATCCCCCGAGAACACGATCATGGTGAGCTTGTTCTCGGCACCGGGCATGCCCTCCACCTTCTCCTTCAGCTCCGCGATGGTTTTGTCCACGTCAAGACTCATCTTCTTCCTCCTCCGCCAGCGGCGGCTTCGCCGTGGCATTTTTCGATGCACGCTATCAGATTGCGCAGCTGCGGGCGGGCCAGTGCGTAGAGCGCGAAACCGTTCTCGCGCTTGACGGTGACCAGATCCGCCATTCTCAGTATGCGCAATTGCTGCGAAAGGATGGCCTGCGGCACCTCGAGGCGGTGCGACAGACCTATGACGCTCTCCTCCCGCTCACACAGGGCGGCGATGACGCGCAGGCGCACGGGATGCGCAAGTGCCTTCAGGCTTTCTGCGCAGGCCACCGCCTGTGGGCGCTCCTCGACCAGGGTTCCCAAACGACGCTCCCAACTAATAGGATTGTAACGACCTCACTATATCACTATATCCAAATATGGCGTATCCACTTTCTATGAATTCTTCTATAAAATATTCGACTGATTTGACAGGGCGAGCGATCGCTCGCATAATTGAAGGAAATCGGCCCCCTGAGGAGACTTCCATGCCGCAAGGTCCGGAAAAGCTTCCTTTCGGAAAGCTCATCCTGTTTGCGCTCGGTCAGCTGGGATGGTCGCTCGCGTCGTTCGGCGTCGGCAACCTCATCACCTACTTCTACATGCCCCCGGAAACGACGACGTCCGTCGTGTTTCCACCGTTTCTTTTCCAGGGCGCCTTCATGGGGCTCACCGTCATCGGCATCATCGCCTTCGGGTCCCGGTTCTTCGACGCGGTCACAAATCCGCTGATCGCCTCCTGGTCGGACAGATCGAAGTCGCGGCTCGGTCGTCGCCGGTTCTTCATGATGGTGAGCGCCGTCCCCTTTGCGTTGTTCTCCGCCCTTGTCTTCTTCCCGCTCCAGCACTTCAAGACGGAACCGGGCATCGCGGCGAGCCTGCCGAACATCATCTGGCTCTCGGTCGCCATCCTCGTGTTCTACTTCGCGTTCGTCATGTACACCGCGCCGTACAACGCCCTCATCAGCGAGCTGGGACACAACCCCAAGGAACGGCTCAGGATCAGCACGGTGATCTCCGTGACGTGGGCGCTGGGATTCGCGGTGGGCAATTTCGTCTACGAGTTCCAGGGGATGTTCGAGCGCTCGGGGGTGAGCCCCGTGGCCGCATTCCAGAGGGTGCAGATCATCTTCGCGGGGGTCGCCCTCGTGCTGATGCTCCTGCCGGTCGCCTTCATCAATGAGAAGCGCTATGCGGCGTATTCCGCCTCGTCAGAGGGCACGATGTCCGCGCTGCGCTCGTCATTGCGCAACAGGAACTTCGTGATCTTCCTCTGCTCGGAGCTCCTGTACTTCGTCTGCCAGACCGTGATCCAGACCGGCATCGTGTACTACATCGTAACGCTCCTGAAGCTCGAGAAGGAGCTGACCACGCCGCTGGTGGACGTGATGTTCGTGCTCTCCTTCGCCTTCTACCCCCTCGTGACGTGGGCGGCGGGGAGGTTCGAGAAGAAGAAGGTCCTGATCGCCGGGTTCATCCTCATGACGCTCCTCTTCGCGTTGTTCGCCCTCATGGGGGTGCTTCCCGTCAAGAGCCTCGTCTACGCGTGGGGCATCGTCGTGATTGCAGCGCTTCCCAACGCGATTTTCGGGATCCTGCCCAACGCGGTGG
>PLNO01000269.1 GCA_003141795.1 Spirochaetaceae bacterium
GTCAAGTCGGTGGGCGGCTTTCGCGCCGAGTCGGCCCCTCGCGTTGTCTTTCCGCCTCGATCCGGATAGAGTTGCACCCCATGAACATCCTCTACCTCGACGACGTTGCCACGACGCTCGTCGATGCCCCCCTTTTCGAGCACGTCACCCTCGGCATTGACGCTGGGGAGAGGATCGGCTTCATCGGCAAGAACGGAGCCGGCAAGTCGACCTTCCTTAAAGTCCTCACCGGAGAGCTCGTCCCCGATACGGGAAGCGTATCCCGCAACAAGGAGCTCACCATCAGCACCCTGGCGCAGCGGCCGAGCTTCCCCGCGGGCGCCACCCTCGAGCAGGTCTGCCCCGATCCTTCCATCGCCGCGGCCTTCCTCTCCTACTGCCGGGAGCTCGGCCTCGACGACCCCTCCGCGCGCCTCGATTCGTTCTCCGGCGGCATGCTCCGCAAGGCATCGATCGCCCAGTGCCTCGCCCGTGATGCGGGGCTCCTCCTCCTCGACGAGCCGACCAACCACCTGGACCTCGACACCATCGAATGGCTGGAGGCGCGGCTGCGCTCCGGTAGCTCCGGCTACATCCTCGTCACCCATGATCGCTACTTCCTCGACGAGGTCTGCACATCGATCATGGAGATCGACGGCAGGAGAATCCACAAATATCCGGGCAACTACTCGGAATACCTGGACCGCAGGGCGGAGCGGGAGGAGATCAAGGACAGGGCGGAGCAGCGAAGGGTCTCCATCCTCCGGGGAGAGCTGGAATGGCTGAAGCGCGGTCCCCGCGCGCGTGCCGGAAAGGATAAAAGCCGCAAGGACAGGATCCATACCCTCCTTGACGCGCGGATGCAGTCGGTGGCGGGAATGCAGGAGTTTTCCTCCACGCATCGACGGCTGGGAAAGAAGGTGCTCGAGCTGCAGGGGGTTGCCCGGGGTTTCGATGGACGCCCGGTGATCAGTCCCTTCACGTACAGCTTCCGCAGGGGGGAGAGAATCGGCGTCATCGGTCCCAACGGCTCTGGGAAGACGACGTTCCTCCGTCTGGTCGCGGGGGAGCTCGCCCCGGACGCCGGCAGCGCCGTGAAAGGGGAGACCACGGTCTTCGCCCATTTCGCCCAGACAAGCGCTGCGGCCCGGCCGGGCGTTACTGTCATTGACTACATGAAAGAGCTTGCAGAAAGGGTCCCCCAGGAGAAGGACGGTTCTCTCAGCGCAGAGCAGTTCCTGGAGAGGTTTCTCTTCCCCCGCAGCATGCACGGCATCACGCTGGATCGGCTGTCCGGCGGAGAGCTGCGCAGGCTCACCCTCGTGCGCCTGCTGGCTACCGCGCCGAACTTCCTCCTCCTGGACGAGCCCACGAACGACCTCGATCTCGACACGATCCGCCAGTTGGAGGATTACCTCGGGGACTTCACAGGATGCATCCTCCTCGTCTCCCACGACAGGGCGCTGCTGGACAGGCTCACCGACTACCTCTTCGTGTTCGACGGCGAAGGGGGGATCCGCGGCTTCACCGGCACCTACGAGGATTATCGCGATGCCGCCGCGGAGGAGAAGGCCGCCCAGACCAGCCGGGCGGCACCGCGCGAACAGCGCAAGCCCGCGCACTCGGAGAAGGCGGGCCTGACGTTCAAAGAGCGCAAGGAGCTCGAGCAGCTCCTGAAGCAGATCGAGGAGCTGGAGAACGAGCAGAAGTCACTGGAGGCCTCGTTCCAGCAGGCCTCACTCGATCCCTCTGTTCTGGAGGGGAACAATCGCCGCTACAGGGAGGTCCTTTCATCGCTCGAAGCGCGCATGAGGCGATGGGAAGAGCTCGCCGGAAAGGCCGAGGCCTGAGCGGTGCCGCGGAAAGCACCCCCCGATGCCGCCGGGCTCCGCAGTGAGCTGAAGCGTCACTTCGGTTTCACCTCGTTCCGGCCCCACCAGGAGGAGATACTCCAGGCCGTCCTCTCCGGGAGGGACGTCTTCGTCTCCCTTCCGACGGGAGGCGGGAAGTCGCTCTGTTACCAGCTTCCCGCGATCCTCCAGGAGGGCTTCACGCTCGTGGTGAGCCCGCTCATCGCGCTGATGAAAGACCAGGTGGACGGCGCCCGCGAGGACGGCATTCCCGCCTCCTACCTCAACAGCACCCTCGACGCCGAGGAGGCGCGTGCCACGTGGCGGGACCTCGCCGCAGGCCGCATCCGTCTCCTCTACGCCTCTCCCGAACGGCTCGCGGTGCCCGGTTTCCGCGAGTCGCTGGGCCGTTTCGGCCTTTCCCTCATTGCAGTCGACGAGGCTCACTGTATCTCCGAATGGGGGCACGAGTTCCGTCCTGACTACGGGACCCTCGGCCTCCTCCGCGCGGAGCTGCCGCAGGTGCCGATCGCCGCATTCACGGCAACCGCCACCGAGCAGGTGCAGTCGGATATCGTGCGCCTCCTGTCCCTGCGCTCGCCTTTCATCGTGCGGGCGAGCTTCGACAGACCCGAGATCTTCTATAGAGTGCGTGGCCGTGAAGGCGACGGCGACGCGCAGATCCTCGACTTCATCCGCAAACACTTAGGCCAGCCCGGTATCGTCTACCGCGGGACGCGCAAGGCGGTGGAGCGCACGGCCGCCTACCTTGCCGAGCGCGGCATCGACGCCGTCGCCTACCACGCCGGGCTGGACGACGAGGTACGGCGGACGCGCCAGGAGGCCTTCGTCCGTGACGAGGCTGCCGTCGTGGTGGCCACGATCGCCTTCGGCATGGGCATCGACAAGTCGAACGTGCGCTGGGTCGTCCACGGCGACCTCCCCCGCAGCCTCGAGGGGTACTACCAGGAGACGGGCAGGGCGGCGCGCGACGGCGATGACGCGGACACGCTGCTCCTCTACGGTCCTTCGGACATGGCATCCGTGCGGTGGCACATCAACAACATGGAGAGCCCGGAGGAAAAGGAGCGGGCCTCGGTGCGGCTCCACGACATCCTTCGTTTCGCCGAATCGGCGATCTGCCGTCGCACGCAGCTTCTCGCCCATTTCGGGGAAAGCCACCCCGGTCACTGCGGAAAATGCGACGTGTGCGCGGGGGAGGTCGCCCTGGAGGACCTCACCGAGGCAGCCCGCAAGGTGCTCTCCGCGGCGGTGCGCACGGGCGAGCGGTTCGGTGCCCATCACCTCGTGGACATCCTCACCGGCACTGCCACGGACAAGGTACTGGAGCGGGGCCACGACAACCTCCCCACGTTCGGGATCGGCCGCGACCACGACCGCGACTGGTGGCTCGCCGTGGTACGGGAGCTCGCCGCCGCGGGATGTCTCGTACGCGGAGAAGGACGGACAGCGGGGTTCAGCCTGTCGGGAAAGGGGAGGATGGTCCTTGCCGGCCGGGAGACGTTCCTCGGTGCGCGCACCGTGGAAAGCCCGGGCCGATCAGGGGCCACCCCGCGCTCCGACGCTGCAGCCGAGCCGGAGCCCCTCGATGAAGGCGCTCAATCGGAGCTCTTCCAGTGCCTCAGGCAGGTGCGCAAGGGGATCGCGCAGGCGAAGAAGCTCCCGCCCTACGTCGTGTTCAGCGACAAGACGCTGCGGGCAATGGCGCGCGCCCGGCCCCAGGATCTGACTGCGCTCCTCCGCTGCCCGGGGGTCGGAGACGCGAAGCTTGCCGCCTACGGTACGGTGTTCGTCGAGGCCATCAGAAAGTTCTCGGAGACAAAAGAATGCGCGCAGTAGCGCGCCCTACGCGAGCCCCATGCTCGTGAAGAGGTCGCGGTACTGAAGGTCCTCGACGAGGATATGGGTGAGCAGCCAGTCCTTCAGGAAGTCGACCGCCGTGCCCGGCCGCGGCCGTGAGCGTCGCTCCGTTGCCGTGACGATCCTCTCCAGCTTCGACAGCAGCACCGTGTGTTCCCGCTTCTGGACGGGGAGCCGTGCGTAGCTGTACTTCTCCATGAGCGCTTCCTCGTTCTGGAAATGGCTCCGGGTGAACTCGAGGAGCTTCTGTTTCACCCCGTCATTCCCGGAAATCCTTCCCGAATCCTCCATCGCCTCGGCAAGCTCGTCCATGATGGCGAAGAGTGTCTTGTGCTCGGCGTCGATGCTGCCGACCCCCACGCTGAAGAAGGGGAACCACTCGAAGCGATATCCGGTCCGGAAGCTGCGAAGCCTCCGGTGGAACGTCTCCAGGAGCTCCCATTGCACTATCGGGATGTCGGCGAGCGTCTCCGCGGGCACGACATGGTAGACGCAGTCGGTGACGGCGCGTGCCTCGCAGAACGCCGTTGCCGCGCTCACGATCCTCTCCTCGCCCCAGTACCCTCCCGAGGTCACCGATTCCACGAGTCGGGGCCCGACCACCAGATCCACCTGCCCGTCGGCCAGGAGGAGGAGCTCGGGCGTTTGTGAGGGCGCGATTCGCCGGCCCTGATCGAACCGCCGCTCCTGCATCGTCGCCGCGACGGCGTTGAGCATGTACTGGGAATGCACGCCGGAAAAGAGCGGGCAGCGCGCGAGGAAGTCCTGGAGTGTGCGCGTCCGTTCCATGTGCTGCTGGGCGGACTCCCGGGACATCAAGCGGCGGAGCAGCCCGCGGGGCACGGACAGAAGGCTGACATTCCCTACGGCCGTGCATGTCTCCGCCGCGCCCTTTTCGGGATCCGCCGCGGTGAAGCTTCCCGCAGTGAGGCGGCGGACGTTTCCGTCCACGGAATCGGTTGCTTCCGCGATGCCCGAGAGGATGAGCTGCACGTCATCATCGCCTGAAGAGTGCATCACGGCCCCGGACGGCACGTCGACGATCGGGCAGCGGGCAAGCTCATCGATCCGCGATTCCAGGATGCCGGGAAACCACGCGGCAAGTGACTTGCGGGCGACCTGCCGGAGATGGGCCTCCGCCCCGCCGGGAATCAGGAGGTCGACCTCGGCGAAACCGGCGATGGACGCGCGTCCGACCATAGCGGGGGGGATCGCCGTGATCCCATGGCTCAGCAGCAACCGCGGGGACGTGTCGGAGGCGAAGTCGAGCGGATTCCCGTGGATGATTCCGCCCCCGGCATCGACCTTCTTCACGTCAGCCGGCTCGCGCATGATCTGGAGGAGGGAATCGAGGCTGCGACGGGAAAGCGCGGGACCGTCTTTTCCTGCATCCGCCATCTGCTGGAGGACGCTGAAGGGGGAAATGTCGGCAAGATGCGCATAGGTGCGTCGTGCCTGGCCTTCCCCCGAGCGGAAGAGAAACAGGGTGTTTTCCACGGGATGAGGCGAATAGACCGGCTTCACCTCCATGGCGCCCACCCGGTTCCATTCCCCCGGCAGGAGGTCGTGAACGTCGAAATAGCGGGAGAACTTCTCCTCGTCGATGTGCATGAGTGCGGAGAGCTTCTTCTGCACCGTGGCCCGCACCATGGGAACCGCGTAGTAGCCGAGCCTGCGCTCGGATCTGACGAGCGACGTGAGCCCGGCGAAATGATCGTCGTGGGCGTGCGTATGAAAGATGCCCGCGACGTCCGGAATGCTGAGCCCCAGCGCATCCAGGGAATGCGTGACGAAGGGGCCCGCGTCGACGACGTACAGCTCCCCTCCGCCGCACACGACGCTCCCGATGCAGGGCCGATCGAAGTCCCAGCCGTCGCCTTCCCCCGTGTGGATGACGGAGAACCCCTCCCGACTGATGCCGCGGATCGGCAGCGTGTAGGTCGGCTGGAACTCCTCGCTCGGGCCGAGGTTCAGATCGACCTCCAGCGACGCGCCTCCCGCGAGAAACTCGTAGCGGTTGAATCCCTTGCGGTGAATGACGACCCCGGGGACGATCTCGATGGCCTGCGTGTCGACCGCGTGCGTCGTCACGAGCTCCGCTGTCGCCTGGATCCTCCCGAACGCAAAGCGCTTCTTCACCTCCATCATCTCGGCCGCCGTGTCCGGCGGCACGCCGCAGGAGGCGATCTCTTCCGCGGACAGGAGGCCGTAGTTCCCCCGCAGGACGTACTCGGACTGTGCCCTCACCTGATCGCCCAGGCCGATGAGCAGAGGCTTGCGTCCCGTGTTGCCCGGATGTCCCGGGATGATCATCCCCTGGCGGTAGAACATCTGGAGGAGCGGGAACTCGGCGAGGTTCGCGAAGCTCCCCTTCTGGATCGGCGTGTCGGAGAGCAGGATTGCGTTCGGACCGGTCTCATAGCTCACCCCCGCCTTCGACGTCGGGGCGATGAACCCGCGTTTGATCAGGTGCTTCACGCTGTCGGCCGGACAGCCGCAGAGAACGCGCAGATCGGCTTCGGGGATCGACAGCCAGAAGATCCCGCTCGAGACTTTTTCACATGTCATGTTCCCTAACTTTCCCTGCACTGAGAGTATATGCCATCGCTCGGCTTCCACAAAGCCTCGTCGGACGTCAGCAGCAATTCTAAGTTTGGCACCGTTATGAAGCAGTTCTCAATATGTCCCCTGAAAAATGGCCGGATTTGTAACAAAAGGGGACATTGAAAACCCCGGAAGGTCCATATTGTGAACTGCAGGGACGTCAGCCCCGATGACGAGAGGTCAGCTCCCGCGCATTCTTCGAGAGGATCGCCTGCTCCAATTCCCGTTCGAGACCGAGCCCGCGGAGCAGGCCCACCGATGCGGACTGGTCGGACCACGGGGTGTCGCTTCCGAAGAGCAGCCTGTCGGCGGGGAAGGAGAGGATGAGCCGCCGCGCCTGCTCCGCGGGCATGAACTCCATCGTGTAAGCCGTGTCGATCCAGAGGCGCGCGCCGCGGAGGTGTTCGATGGCCTGATCCCAGTCCCTCCACGCACCGAGGTGGGTCGCGACGAAATCCAGCCGCGGAAACCGGGCGAGCACCCGCAGGATGCGCAGCGGATCCGCCCTGCGATCGAAGGGAAACGCGTGATCGAAGCCCGTGTGGGAGACGCAGAGCAACCCGCGTTCCTCCATGGCGCCGTATACGGGATCCATCGCGGGGGAATCGAGGTCGAAGTCCTGGTAGTACGGATGGAGCTTGAGCCCGATGAAGCCTTCTTCCGCGGCAATGCGGACCCGGTCGGCTGCCTGGGGGTCGTCGGGATGCACGGAGAGGAGCGGGATGATCCTGCCGGAAGCGATGGTGCGCGACCACTTCATGATGGAGGCGAACTGCGCCGGCTTCGTCGCGATGGAGAGGATGAGGCTCGTCTCGATGCCCGCCGCATCCATCGACGCGAGGAGCGAGGAGAGCGTGCCGTCGAGGACGGAGCGCACGCCGGAGAGCCCCTGGATGCGCGTGATGGCGCGTCCGGCAAGGGCGTCGGGAAAGGCGTGGGCGTGGAAATCGACGACCGGCATGACGGCACGATACACGCCTGCCTGCCTTTTGGTCAAAGGGCCGCGGGGGCGGTTGTGCGGGCCCGTTGCCTTGCCGCGGCCGCGCTGGTATGATCCGCGCAGAATGGGATTCAGCCTGCAGGTTTTCGGGTCGGCCTTCCTTATGATCTTCCTCGCCGAGCTCGGCGACAAGACGCAGATCTCGACCTTCGCCTTCGCATCGGAGGCGAAGTCTCCGCTGTCCGTCTTCCTCGGCGCGTCGCTCGCCCTCGTGTCCACGAGCCTGATCGGTGTCGTGCTGGGCGGGGCGGTGGGGCGGTTCGTGCCGGAGAGGATCATGAAGTTCGTCGCTGCCGCGGTTTTCCTCGGCTTCGGGGCCTGGACGCTCGTCCAGGCGATACGGGGGTAGCCACGCCCGGCCCGGTTGCGCGCTGGATACTCGCCCGTGTCGTCTCGAGCGGGCTCTCGTTCGAGACGGAGGCCATCGACGCCTATCGCGACATCCGCGATCGGATGGTGAAGAGCCGCAGCTGCACGGAGGAGCTGGAGGCGAGCATCTGCCACCTCCTGGAGGAAGAGGAGTTGCACAAAGCGATCCTCTCCGACGTCGCGGCCGGAAGTCTCCAGTCCTCCGATCTGGAACGGGCTCTCGGCGAGCATCGGTACGAGGGCTTCGATGCCCTCCTGCCCCTCGACGGAAAGCTTCTCGAGCTGTGGGGGGCGGACATCGAAGGTGCGCTGGAGCGGGAGGAAAAGACTTGGATCTTCTATGGGAACCTCCGCCGCATGAGCAAGATCCCCGTCGTGAAGAAGGCTTTCGAGGTGCTGGCGAATATGGAGAAGGAGCACGTCGACATATTAAGGAAATTGCTCGGGAAATGACGATACTCGCTGTTCCCGCCGCCGCCGCCCGCTGCTTGTCTTGACACCGATAGGGCGTTCAATTACGCTTTCCAGTACAACAAAATGGAGACGGGGGCCACATGTCCACGGAAATAGACCTCGCCCAGATAAAGAGAGCGGCCCATAACGCGATCCCGCTCACCATCAAGACGTTCACCCTCCCCCATGAGACAGAGATATTCCTGGACAAAGTGCTGGAGAACTTCCTCATCGAGCTTGGTCAGGAGAAGCTGAAGGAACCGCTTTCCTACTGCCTGCGGGAGCTCGCAGTCAACGCCAAGAAGGCGAACACCAAAAGGGTCTACTTCATCGAAAAAGGGCTCGATCTCAACAACGACAAAGAGTACGAGTCGGGGATGAAGAACTTCAAGCAGGAGACCTTCGACAACATCCAGTACTATCTGCAGAAGCAGAAAGAGCTGGGGATGTACATCAAGGTGGTCTTCCAGACCAAGGGCAGCTCGCTCGCGATCATGGTGCGCAACAACGTGGAGATCACGCGCAAGGAGCAGATGCGCGTTTTCGACCGCCTGGCGCGATCGCGCGCCTTCACCTCCCTGGAGGAGGCGTTCTCCACGGTGCTCGACAGCACGGAGGGCGCCGGCCTCGGGATCGTGATCCTCGTCCTCATGATGAAGAAGATCGGGCTGACGGAGGAGTGCTTCTCCATCGACACGGAGGACGGGGAGACGGTGGCGAGCATCACCATACCGTTCTCCGAGGTGCACATGGAGCAGTTGGACGCCCTCACGCAGCTGCTCGTGCGGGAAGTGGAAACCCTCCCGCAGTTCCCCGACAACATCGTCAACCTCCAGAGGCTCATTGCCGACCCGAACGCGGAGATCACCGACATCGCGCGGGAGATCAGCGTGGATCCCTCCATGACCGCGGACCTCCTGAAGCTCGTCAACTCCGCTCAGTTCATGCTCCCCAAGCGCGTGGACAACATCGTGGAGGCGGTGAAGCTCGTCGGCACCAAGGGCGTGCGCAACCTCCTGTACTCCTACGGAACGCAGAAGGTCATGGGGGAGAAGTACAGCGAGATGAGGGGCCTCTGGCAGCACTCGTACCGCTGCGCGTTCTACGCCTACTACATCGCCAAGAGCTTCAAGAAGAAGAAGGAGCTGCTGGACGACGTGTACGTCGGCGGAATCCTCCACGACCTCGGCCAGATCGTGATCGCCTCCATGCACCCCGACCTCCTCGAGCGGATCACGAAGGTTTGCAAGACGAAGGGCATCTCGTCGCGGATGCTGGAGAACTTCTCCGTGGGCTTGAACCATGCCGAGGTGGGCGCCCTCATCGCCAAGAAGTGGAACTTCCCCGAGCAGCTCGTGACCGCCATCCGCTTCCACCATGAGCCGCTGCTTGCCCCCGCGGGCGGGCGGGACATCGTGTACTGCGTGTACCTCGCCAATGCGATCTGCGACATAGAGCGGGAGAAGGTGAGCTTCGAGCAGATCCAGCCCCTGGTGCTCAAGGATTTCGGGATCGAGACGGAAGCGCAGCTCACCAAGATCCAGGAAAAGCTCGCCAAGATCTTCGACGACCAGCGCCAGAAGTTCCAGTAGGGGTGGGGACGGGGGACGCGCGGGTGCCGCTTGGGCGGGCCCTGCCCGCCGCGGCTGCATGCGTGTGCCCCGTCGGCGTCCATCCCAGCACTTCTCATTTTGGACCATAAGGGCTTTGGGGATGAGTGAATAACTGCCAAACGGGACCGAAAACAGGGGACAAAATGAGAAGTGCGCATAAGGTGACGCATACTGAGAATTCCTGCGTCCATCCGCTCCTCCTTGCCCCGTTCGCATCTATATATTAAATTCATTATACATCGATTCACTCTTGGAGCAATGAAATGGCAGTGACAATCTACACGACCCCGACCTGCGGCTACTGCAAAGTGGCGAAGGAGTTCTTCCGCACCGAACATGTCTCCTTCACGGAGTACAACGTGGCTTCGGACCAGCGCAGGGCCGATGAAATGGTGAGGAAGTCCGGACAGATGGGCGTGCCCGTGATCGACGTGAACGGGAAGATCATCGTCGGCTTCAACAAGCCCGAGATCGAAAAAGCCCTGCGGAAGTAAGGTCCTGCGCAAGCGGGGGCTCGTTTTCCTCCGTTCTCTTCTGTATGGAGGAATGCCATGAACAGGGGATTCAGGGGAACCGTCGTGGCCATCAGGCCCGAGCTGCGTTCGGAACGGCTCTCGGTCGTCGCAACGGTGAAGGCTGACAACGGGGAGACCGTGGAGGCGCACATGCCTGACAGGGAGGTTTCCGCAATCCTGCCTCGCTCCGTGCTGCTCGGCTCGGTTACCAGGGCGCCCGTGGAGCTCCTGGAAACGGTCAGCTCGATCCTCGCGCGCATGACGGAAGGGCGCCGCGTGCGGGTATGGGAGTTCAAGGACAGGAGATTTTTCAGCTTCCTCGGGTGGCGGGGTGTCCGCTTCGTGGAAACCCCTCTCGGGGAGGAGTCAGAGCCCCACGCCTCGTGACGCGGAAGACAGCCACGCCTGCATCAGGATCCCGAAGGCAACGGAGACATTGAGGGATCGCTTGGCGCCCGCCAGCGGGATGCTCACCCTTCCCAGCCCGCGGTCAGCAAGCGAAAGCGCTTCAGGGCTCAACCCGAGCTCTTCGGATCCAACCAGCACCGTACCCTTTCGGGGGAAGATGAACTCCGAAAGCGGCACGCCTCCGAGCTCGAGCGCAAAGACCTGCTCAGAGCCCTCCAACGAGTCGAGCGGAGCAACGCTCCAGGGCAGCGCGTGCGTGGTCCCCAGGGCTGTTTTTTCCGCCCGTGGATGAGTCGGGGCCGGCGTTCGGGGAGAGAGGATGATCCTCTCCGCGCCGAACGCTTCCGCGGTCCGAAAGATCGAGCCCACGTTGAACGGGGAACGGATGTCCTCGAGGTAGATGGTGAAGGGGTACAGCCGCAGTCCGGACCTGTCCAGGAGCCCCGTGCTGCTGCTCACGAGATCCCACTCGGCGGGCTCTGCATTCAGCGCGCTCAAGATCGCATGACGCAGGGAGTTCGTCCCTCGAAGCACGGCCTCCGGGGTGCCACCCCGGGACAGGGCTCCCCCGAGATCCCGGAGGATGTCCCCGGCGCCCGGGGGCGGGGCCTGGATGAGGAGCTGCACAAGGCTTTGAAGGTAGACGGGATCTGGCTCGTGGCCGGCCGCCGCCTCCACCTCGATTGCCTGGAGGATGCGCGCGACCTTGCGCATCCGTGTCTTCGGGGACAGCTCGCGGAGCTTGGAAAGCGTGAACATGGGCGTCAGAACGCGGACTTGATCAGCTCGTAGAGGTCTTCCGTGGACACCACGCGGGGGAGGTAGTTCATCATGTCGAAGCTGCGCGCCACCCCCGCCACCTCGATCATCTCGTCGAGGGACAGGTCGAACTCGCGCAGGCGCGTGGGCAGCCCCAGGGAGGCGATCACCCGCCGCACGGTGTCGACGGCGCGTGCAGGGGCTTCCACCGAGGAAGCGTCGCTCACGTCCTCCCCCAGCAGCTTCGCCACGTGGGCGATACGGTCTCCGCGTACGTTCATGGAGAACTCCATCACGTAGGGCAAAAGGATCGTCGACACCCAGGACTTGGGCGCCATGTAGCGTGCGTTGATCGCGTAGGAGAGCGCCGAACCGATGCCGAGCCTGCTCGTGGACAGTCCCAGCCCCATGAGCATGCCCACGATGCTCGCGTTCATCCTCATGCGGATGTCGTCGACGTTCTGCAGCCCCTCCTTGATGATCGTGCCGAGCATTTCGATGGCGCGAACGAAATAGGTGTCGGAGAGGAAGTTCGCCTTCGCGGAGAGATACCCCTCGATGCAGCCCATCAGGGTGTCCATGATCGTGGTGGCCGTATACTTGGCGGGGAGCGTGAGGCTCAGCTTCGGATCGATGAGCACCGCGGAGGTGATCCCCTTCTGCGTGCGCCCGATGCGCCCCGTCCTGTCGCGGCCGTCCACCATGAGGTATTCGTCGCCGAACATGAACGGGTTGCGGCAGGTGGTCGGCACCTCGATGTAGGCGAGCGGCTTGACGCGGGGCTGCACGCCGGAGAGGAAATCGTCGATGTCGTTCTCCGACGGGGCGGTCATGGCGATGCATTTCGCGATCGAAAGCGTTCGTACGCCGCCCAGGCCTATCACCACGTCCGCGTGGGACCCCCGGGCAAGCGTCACGCCGTCGTCCACCGTCCTGCTCGTGGCGTTGGGAACGACCTCGTCGAAGATGATGTGCTGGACGCCCTTCTTGTCGAGGATCTCCTGGACCTTGTTGATGACCTTGCCCTCGTAGAGGATCGCCTCCGTGACGAGGAAGGCGCGCTCGCCGTACTCGGCGACGAGCTGACCGATGCGGTTGATCGTGTCCAGCCCGAAGATCACCCGCGTCGGGATATGGAAAAGGACATCAGGCATCGCTCATTCCCCCATCAGGTCGAAAAAAAAAGCGGAGATCCCCGAAGGATACCTCCGCCTGTACCACAGGAGCCAGGGATCTATATGCCGAAGGACTTGAGGATCCCGTCAGCGGTCTTCTCGATCATCTCATCCGACGGATAGTTGGGGTCCTGCAGCTTCCTCTTCACCTCTTCCACCCTGTCCAGCCGGACGTCGGGCGAGGACTTGGCGGCGGAAAGCGCATTGAGAACCTCCGCTTTGGAGCGTGCCTCCTGGGAGACGTTGATCGAATCGACGTCGCTCTTGGCCTTCGGTTTCGCGAGTTTCTCGGTTTTTTTGACGTTCGATGCGGGATCGAGCGGGCCTATCCTCTCAACGGTCATAGGACCATCCTTTCATCTACCCATATCGACATGCGGCAAACCCAACTTGAGCCCTTTTCCTTCTTTATAAGGACCGGGAGGGAATCCGTCAAGCCAGCGTTTTCGTCGCGTTCGCTCATAATCGTACGATCTCCACCTGAATTCCCACCGTGTCGACAATGGCAACGGTCGCCGCTTCGGCGAGGTAGCCGGAGCACGTGCCGGGGTTGAGGAGCTTCTTCTGGTTTCCCTCGACACGAACCGTGTGGTTGTGGCCGTAGATGACCAGATCGAAAGCGCCTGCCTTAAAGAGATCATCGGCGACATCGGGGTAATGGATGATAACGATTCTTTTTTCTCCGAGCGTCACGATGCGGCTGCCATCGGAGAAAGAGCAGAAATCGCCACCGCGACGGACGAGCATGACCCTGTCACCGTCATTGTTGCCGAAAACCGCCTGCATTTTAAGGCCTTTGTCGGCCAGAGGCTTGAACTCGGCAAGGGTGAAGGGGGAGCAGAAATCCCCCCCATGGATCAGGGCCTCCACGCCGTTTTTCGAAAAGATTTCCACCGCCTTGCGGATGTTCGGCAGATTGTCGTGGGTATCCGAGAGCACGCCGATTTTCATTCCGTCCCTCCGCCGATAGTATACCCATTCCCGTGTCCGCTGGGCACTGCTGTTCTTTCTTTACAGAGCGCATCACGCGCTGATAGACTCTCCGACATGAAGAAGATCGGGATCATCGGATTCGGCACCATGGGTGAGGCATTCGCCACCGGCCTCGTGAGAAAGCACCCCGAGCTGCGGCTCGTCGCCTTCGACCAGAAGCCCGAGCGGCTCACCATTGCCGCCCACACCCAGGGGATCACCGTGGCTCGGACCCCTGCCGATGTGTTCTCCGCAGCCGACCTCACGATCATCTGCGTAAAACCGCAGGATTTTGCGGCGTTCGCCGACAGCGTGCGGGAAAGCTCCCGGGGAAAGCCGGTCGTCTCCATCCTCGCGGGGAAAGGGATCCAGGCGCTCTCGGAAGCGCTTGCAACCGACCAGGTCGCGCGCTTCATGCCGAACATCGCCGCCACGAAAGGGGCATCGTTCATCGGCGTCTCCTTCCATCCGCAGGCGTCCCCCCGGCTCCACGAGGATGCGCTCAGCGTCGCGTCGGCACTGGGCACAGGCATGGAGATTCCGGAGCGGCTCATGTCGGCGATCACCGGGGTCTCGGGGTCTGGCATCGCCTACGTGTTCCAGTTTGCGCATGCGCTCGCTCAGGGAGGCGTCGCCGCGGGACTCGACTACAAGACAGCCCTCGCGGCCGCCATTGCCACCCTGGAAGGTGCCGTGAGCCTGCTCAAGGACGGGACTCACCCCATCGAGCTCGTGAGCAGGGTCACATCGCCCGCTGGAACGACCATCCAGGGGATTCGTGCCCTTGAGCGCGCCGGCTTCACTGCAACCGTCATGGAGGCTGTCGAGGCTGCGGCGCGAAAAGCAACGGAATTCGAAGCATAGAGGAGCCGCTATTGAGAAAAAAATAGCAAATATTATAATTTTCATCGTGAATTTATTCACGACATATTGACACGTTGCGCACTTTTCATCATATTCTATTCGAGAAATAGATACTGATATCTCAGATAGGAGGAGATATGAAAAGCGCGAGTGCCACCCTGATCAGCCTCATTCCCGATGGAGCAACGGCGTCCCTTGCTGCCGTCGCCACGCCGTCAACGGCTGTCGCGGAAGGCGCAAAGAGCCCCGCTGATCTTGCAAATCTCGTGAAGAGGGTGAAAGAGGCCCAAATCACATATTCCACATTCTCCCAGGAAAAGGTGGACGCGATCTTCCGGGCAGCAGCGCTTGCCGCGAACGCGGCACGAATCCCCCTTGCCCGTATGGCGGTCGCTGAGACCCGCATGGGCATCGTCGAGGACAAGGTGGTGAAGAACCACTTCGCCGCAGAGTTCATCTACAACAAGTACAGGGACACGAAGACCTGCGGAGTCATCGAGTCTGACCCTGTCCAGGGGATCACGAAGATCGCAGCCCCCGTGGGCGTCATCGCGGCGGTCGTCCCCACGACGAACCCGACCTCGACCGCCATCTTCAAGGCCCTGCTGGCCCTGAAGACGAGGAACGCGGTGATCTTCGCCCCGCATCCCCGTGCCAAGGCTTCGACGTGCCAGGCCGCGAAGATCGTGCGGGACGCCGCGGTGGCTGCGGGCGCCCCTGCCGACATCATCGGTTGGATCTCCGAGCCGACCGTCGAGCTGACCACGGCGCTCATCCGCGACCGCGACATCGGCCTCATCCTCGCAACGGGCGGTCCGGGAATGGTGAAGGCGGCCTACGCATCGGGCAATCCCGCCATCGGCGTCGGGGCGGGCAACACTCCGGCGGTGATCGACGAGACGGCGGACGTCGTGATGGCGGTCAGCTCGATCATCCTCTCCAAGACGTTCGACAACGGGGTGATCTGCGCGAGCGAGCAGTCCGTCGTCGTCGTTGAGAGCCGCTACGAGGAGGTGAAAGCCGAGCTTGCCGCGCGCGGGGCTTTCATCGTCACGGGCAAGGACCGGGCAAAGCTTGCCGCGCTGATGCTGAAGGGCGGAAAGCTCAATTCCGAGATCGTCGGCCAGAGCGCCGCACGCATCGCGGAGATGGCGGGCATCGCAGTGCCCCGGGCAAAGGGCATGCCCCCCGTGAAAGTCCTCGTCGGTGAGGCCCAGCAGGTGAATGCGGCCGAGGCCTTCGCCTACGAGAAGCTCTCCCCCGTGCTGGGGCTGTACCGGGTGGCGGATTTCGACGCCGCCGTGGCCAAAGCGTGCGAGCTCGTCGAGTTCGGAGGGCTCGGGCACACAGCGGTGCTCTACACCGACCCGCTCAACCAGGACCGGATCAGGTCCTTCGGGGACGCGATGAAGACAGGCCGGGTGCTCGTCAACATGCCCTCGTCCCAGGGCGCCATCGGCGACATCTACAACTTCCGGCTCGAGCCGTCCCTCACGCTGGGCTGCGGTTCATGGGGCGGAAACTCGGTGAGCGAGAACGTGGGGGTGAAGCACCTCTTGAACGTCAAGACGGTGGCGGAGCGCCGTGAGAACATGCTCTGGTTCCGGGTCCCGTCAAAGGTCTACCACAAGTTCGGCTGCCTCCCCATTGCGCTGCGCGAGCTTGCCGGACGCAAGCGTGCGCTCATCGTCACCGACAAGCCGCTTCTGGACCTGGGCTACGTGGCGCGGGTCACCTCCGTTCTCGACGAGGTGGGGGTGGCGTGGGAGATCTTCTCCGACGTGGAGCCCGATCCGACCATGGCCACGGTGCGCGCGGGCGCTGCACGCGCGGCCCGATTCCAGCCCGACACGATCATTGCGCTGGGCGGAGGGTCGCCCATGGATGCGGCAAAGATCCTCTGGGTCATGTACGAGCACCCCGAAGTGCGCTTCGAGGACCTCGCGATGCGCTTCATGGACATCCGCAAGCGCATCTACCAGTTCCCGACCATGGGGCAGAAGGCGATCCTCGTCGCGATCCCCACGACCTCGGGGACCGGTTCCGAGGTGACTCCCTTCGCGGTGGTCACCGACGAGACGACGGGAACGAAGTACCCCATCGCCGACTACGCGCTCACCCCGAACGTCGCCATTGTCGACTCGGAGCTCACCCTCAGGATGCCCCGGGGCCTCACGGCGGCGGGCGGAATCGATGCGGTGTCGCACGGCCTGGAGGCTATGGTGAGCGTGCTTTCCACGGAATACACCAACGCGATGGCGCTGGAGTCGCTGCGGCTACTCTTCAAGTACCTCCCCGACGCGTATGCGAAAGGGGAGCAGGACCCCAAGGCCCGTGCGAAGGTGCACAACGCGGCGTCCATGGCCGGCATGGCTTTCGCGAACGCGTTCCTCGGCGTGTGCCACTCCATGGCGCACAAGCTCGGCGCTGAGTTCAAGATCCCGCACGGCATCGCCAACGCTCTGCTCCTGAGCAACGTCGTGCTGTACAACGCCACCGACGTGCCGGTGAAGCAGGCGGCGTTCAGCCAGTACACGCACCCCGACGCCAAGGCGCGCTACTCGCGGGTCGCCGACTACCTCGGGTTGGGCGGGAGGACCCCCGAAGAGAAGGTGAACCTGCTCATTGCAAAGATCGAGGAGCTCAAAGCGGCACTCGGCATCCCGTCCTCCATCAAGGCGTACGGGATCCCCGAAGCGGCGTTCAAGGCGAAGGTCGATGAGCTTGCCGTGATGGCGTTCGACGACCAGTGCACGGGCGCCAACCCCCGGTTCCCGCTGATCGAGGAGATCAAGCAGCTCTACCTCGACGCCTACGAGGGGACGTTGCGGACATTGTAGAGACGATGATTCGGGGGCCCGCCGGCGCTGCGCGCGCCGCGGGCCCCTCCCGTTCCGACATTGCCATGTCCGCCGCTCTCCGCTATGATCGGTCCATGCTCGACCTCAAATACATCCGTGACAA
Source organism: Spirochaetaceae bacterium (assembly GCA_003141795.1). The sequence continues at coordinate 17,407 of PLNO01000269.1, forward strand.
CCTCGAAGCGGTGCGGGAGAACGTGAAGAACCGGCACGTCACAGCTGATCCCGACCTCGTCGTGAAGCTCTACGACGAGCGCACTCAGCTCATGAAGGAGCTGGAGGGGTTGCGCGCCGCGCGCAACGCGAACGCGGACAAGATGAAGGGGAAGCTCACACCCGAGCAGCGCACGCCGCTCATCGAAGAGGGTAAGAAGCTGAAGGAGGGCATCGCCGAGCTTGAAGGCCGCCACGAGGAGGCGGAGAAGAAGCTCACGGAAGAGGCCCTGAAGATCCCCAACATGGCGCACCCGTCGGCACCCATCGCCGAAGGGGAGGGCGGGAACCTGCCGTTGCGCACGTGGGGGAAGCCCACCTCGTTTTCTTTCGCGCCGAAGGACCACGTCCAGCTCGGCCAGACCCTCGACCTCATCGATTTCGAGACGGGGGCGAAGGTCGCCGGTCAGAAGTTCTACTACCTGAAAAACCAGGCCGTCATCCTCGAGCTGTCCCTCGTCCGCTACGCCCTGGATACCCTGATGGCGAACGGGTTCACTCCCATGATGACCCCGGACGTGGCCCGGGAAGACATCGTGGCCGGGCACGGTTTCAACCCGCGCGGCCCTGAAAGCAACATCTATACCATCGAGGGAACGGATCTCTGCCTCATCGCCACGGCGGAGTTCACCCTGGGCGGCTACAATGCCGGCAAGGTGCTGCCCTTCGAGCAGCTCCCCGTATTGCTCACGGGCGTTTCCCATTGCTTCCGGCGGGAAGCGGGCGCGGCAGGCCAGTTCTCAAAGGGGCTCTACCGGGTTCATCAGTTCACGAAGGTGGAGATGTTCGCGTTCAGTCTGCCCGCGGATTCCGACGCGATGCTCGACCGGCTCATCGGCATCGAGGAAACGATCTTCCAGGGCCTCGAGATCCCCTACAGGATCGTCGACACGTGCACGGGTGATCTTGGCGGGCCCGCGTACAGGAAGTTCGACATCGAAGCGTGGATGCCCGGGCGCGGGGAGAAGGGCGAATACGGGGAGATTACGAGCGCTTCGAATTGCACCGATTACCAGGCCAGGCGGCTGGGCATCAGGTACAAGGAGCCGACCGGGAAGAACCCGTTCGTGCACACACTGAACGGCACCGCGCTCGCGGTTTCACGCACGCTCATCGCGCTCCTGGAGAACTTCCAGCAGGAGGATGGCACCATCCGGCTGCCGGCAAAGCTTGCCGCGTACACCGGGTTCGGCGAGATAAGGGCGAAGGCGGCCGTCTGAACCGGATTCCGACCGGCCGCCCTTTTGCTACCGTCCGCACATCTGGACGAGGTTGCGGGTCAGGAGATCGTAGTAGTCCTTGAAGAGATACGGACGGCGGGCCTGCATCTGCTTCTTTGTCGCGTCCATCAGGTCGTCGGTGCAGGGGATGCAGATATCCCTGTCGAGGACCACGGTGTAATTGACGTCCCTGCGGGCACCGGGGACGGCCTTCTTGCAGATATCACACACGATCGCTGTCATGTTCTCTCTCCTTGCCGTGTCGTTGCTGTCATTGTAGATAAAAAATCCCCTGTTGTCGAGGGGAGGGACTGTGCCTCCGTCGACGGCTCGGTGGACGAATGGGCGCCGTTCTGTGTACCATCAAAAGGGGAGTGATATGGTCGATGCGCTGGAGCGGCTGAAAGAGGAGAACATTCCCTATCTCCTCTGCGGGTATTCCTCCCTGGACAGGTACTTCCGGGTCCGCGATGCAGGTCCGCTCTTTCTTGCGACAGACTCGTCGATCGTGTCACTCGCCAAGGCGTTCGACGACCTCCAGTTCCCCGGGCTTCCCCTCGAGGACGCGGCGGTCCAGGACGCGGCCCACAGGCTCGTTTTCCGTTGCGTCGATACCCTGTCCCAACCGCCATCGGCGCCGTTCACCGTGCTTCGTCTCCTCTACGATCCCGGTCGCAACGTGTTCATCGACAAGCTCGACATGTACCCCGATCTGCGCGCGCCCGCACTGATGCACTCCCCTGACGATTCGCCCCGATGGCTCGCTCTCTGCGAGGCTGCCCGGCTCGTCTCGCGCTACCATTACACCGCCGAGGGTTCGGCGCTGGGCTGGAGCAGGGGCAACGAGCTCCCGCCCGTTTCGTACCAGAGGGACCTCCTGGTGAGCCTTTTCAGCTCGCGCAACCCCGAAAAAGGGCTTGCGCTCCTTCACGCCGCCGGGTTCGTCGCTGAGGCGTGGCCCGAGCTTGCCGACATGGAGGCCGTGCCCCATGGGAAGGATTACCACCCCGAAGGGAACGTCTGGGAGCACACACTGGCCGCCCTCACGTATCGAAAGAAGCCCGACGTCACGCTTTCCCTCGCCCTCCTCCTCCACGACAGCGGCAAGCCCCACGCGGAGCGCTCGGGGGAGAAGATGTTCGACGGACACGCGGAGATCGGGGCGCACATCGCCGTGCGCTTCCTCCGCAGGCTGGAGTTTTCCGCGGAGCTCATCGGGAACGTGGAGTTTCTCGTGCGCTACCACATGATGCCCCCGGCTCTCAAGGTGTTGCCGCCGTTTCGGACCGACCGTATCCTCGCCTCGCCGCTCTTTCCCCTGCTGCTCGAGCTCTACCGGGCGGATGCCGCCTCGGCCTATGCCGACGAGGAGGGGTACTACGAGGCGTGCAGGATCTACAAGGAGTGGCAGAAGGACAGGGGCAACCCGTTCATCCTGGAAAAGCAGCGCCGCCAGCGCGCCCGGGCCCGGCACTAGACGCCGGGCGCACCGCGAGGCGTAGCGTCCTCGGCTTTTCCCACGAGAAGCCTCGCATTTGGAATGATCATTCCAAAACTTGTATGTGTGTGATGGATGGGCAGGCAGGCTTTCGCGGTGCGCCTTACGCGGTGCGCCTTACGCGGTGCGTGCGGCATCCCCGCTCAGGCGAACGATTCCAGCAGGAAGCGTGACAGCTCGTCGAGTGTCGTGCCGATCTGAAGCGCCTTCTTCGGCAGCGCCAGACAGCGGGCGAGCCTCTCCGGCATGTCAGGCTCGACGCCTGTGGCCTTCTTCACCACGTCGGAGAACTTGGCCGGGTGCGCGGTGGAGAGCACGATCACCTGCTCCGTCGTGCCCGCCTCACGGCAGTGGTCGAGGGCTGCCGCACAGCCCACGGCGGTGTGCGGGTCCACCAGCTGCCGGTGATTCGCATAGGTCGACGCCATCGTCTCGAGGGTGCGCTCGTCGCTCACGACCCTGCCCTCGATCCGGGATGCCATGTCCTCCCAATCGCCGCTGAAGATCCCTTCGAGCCTCTCGAAATTGCTGGGGTTCCCCACGTCCATCGCGTTGGACAGGGTGTGCGCGGACGGGCGCGGGCTGAACCTCCCGCTCTTCAGGTACGCCGGCACCACGTCGTTCGCATTGGTTGCGGCGATGAAGCCCGCCGCCGGCAGTCCCCATCGCCATGCGTACACCCCGGCGGTGAGGTTGCCGAAGTTGCCGCTGGGCACGCAGATCGTGGGCGGCGCACCGTGGAGCTCCGCCCTGCGGGTGCCGGCAAAGACGTAGTACAGGCATTGCGGTAGAAGCCGCCCGATGTTGATGGAGTTCGCGGAGGTGAGATGCAGGTGCGCCTTGAGCGCGCCGTCCTGGAAGGCCTCCTTCACGAGCCGCTGACAGTCGTCGAAGCTTCCCTTCACCTCCAGCGCGTGGACATTGCCGCCGAGCGTGGTGAGCTGCTTCTCCTGCAGCTCGCTCACCCTGCCCGATGGGTAGAGGATCACCACGTCGATGTTCGCGCGCTGATGGAAGGCGTGGGCAACGGCGCTCCCCGTATCGCCGGAGGTGGCGACGAGGATCTGGATGCGCCGGTTGTCCTCCCCGACGAAGTCCTCCATGGAAGAGGCGAGGAAACGCGCACCGAAATCCTTGAACGCGCAGGTGGGGCCGTGGAAGAGCTCGAGGAGGAGACGGCGATCGTCGAGCCGTCGGAGGACGGGGGAAAAGGTGAAGGCGCGCCGCGCGATCCTTTCCGCGCGATCGGCCGGCATCTCGGGGGCGAGGAGCGCGCTGCACGTCTTCAC
>PLNO01000254.1 GCA_003141795.1 Spirochaetaceae bacterium
TCCTGCTCTTCTCTTCCAGGCGCCCTTCCCGCTTCTTCTTGTCCTCGAGGAGCCCCTTCAAGCGGAGGAGCTGGATCTCCAGCTCCGCTTCGAAAATCTCTTCCCGAAGCTTCCGGTAGGCTTCCGCCTTCTCCGCCTGGGCCTTCAGCGAGGTATAGCTGCGGCGCACCTCTTCGAGGATCCCCTCGACGTGGCGCATGTTCTCTTCGGTTTTCTCCAGCTTGCGCTCGGCCTCCTGGCCGCGCACGCGGAAGCGCGTGATGCNNCGGGCTTCGTGGAGAGGAGCTGGTCGATCTTTCCCTGCTCCATGATCGAGTACGCGGATTTTCCGATGCCGGTGTCGAAGAAGAGCTCCCGAACGTCGCGGAGCTTCACCGGGTTGCCATTGATGGAGTATTCGCTCTCCCCCGAGCGGTACAGGCGCCGCTTGATGGCGACCTCGGGCAGATCGAGCGGCAGCACCTCGTCCTGGTTGGAGACCAGAAGCGTCACCTCGGCGACATTGAGCGGCTTGCGCGTTTCGCTTCCCGCGAAGATCACGTCCACCATGCTCTCCGCGCGGAGGGAATGGGAGGACTGCTCCCCCAGGACCCACTTCATGGCGTCGACGACATTGCTTTTCCCGCAGCCATTCGGCCCGAGGAGTGCGGCGACCCCGTCGGTGAACTCGATCTGTACCTTGTCGGCAAATGATTTGAATCCGAAGATTTCAAGGGTCTTTAAGAACACTTCCGCTCCCAGTCGAATCTGGCTACAATCGCCACCGTAGTTAACACCCAATGCCATGGGTGGTCAAGGAGGCCGGGGTGTCCGGACAGCGTACGTGCGGGATCGATGAGGCGGGACGGGGCCCCCTCGCCGGGCCGGTGACCGCGGCAGCGGTGATCCTCCCCGAGGATTTCCCCGTGGGGATCCTCCGCGATTCCAAGGCGCTGTCTCCCGCCCGGAGAAGAAAGGCAGAGACCGTCATCAAGGAAAAAGCAGTTGCGTGGGGCATCGGCTGGGCATCTCACGAGGAGATCGACGCCATCAACATCCACCGCGCGACCCTCCTGGCAATGACGCGCGCGGTGGAGGCCATGACGGTGCGGCCAGATCGCCTGCTGGTCGACGGGCTGTTCTGCCCCGCCTGCGGAATCCCCGGTACCGCCATCGTCAAGGGCGACGCAACGGTGCCCGAGATCATGGCAGCTTCCATCCTGGCCAAGACCGCCCGCGACGCGTGGATGGAGGCCTACGCTCTGAAGGAGCCCGCCTATCTTTTCGACAAGCACAAGGGGTATCCCACCGCGGAGCACAGGCGCCTCGTTCTGCAGCTCGGTCCCTCCGCCATTCATCGGAAAAGCTTCCGCGTCAGCGCCCCTTGAGGTATTTGACCGCGGAATCGAACGCCTCGAGAAACGAGGAGAGGTCCTCCTTGAACACGATGACCTGCCTGCGCTCGAACTGATCCTCGCCGTTCTTCTTGCTCTCCACGATGTTGAGAAAAAGGTCCCCCGTGCGGTTTTCTTTTACATTGAAGAAATATGTCCGTTTGGCCGTATTCGCCTTCGAGGAAAAGACCTCACCCCTCGTCCCCATTCCCACCCTCCTCCTCGATCGATTCCGACGACGATGCACTATACAGCGCGCATGGCGGGCACGCAACGGACCCTGTCCCGGCGACGGCGACTGATGGCCACGGTTGACGTTCCCGCCCGCCATTGATAGAGTACCCGCATACGCGCCCGTCGTATAACGGTATTACCTGGGCCCTCCAAGCCCATGACGTGGGTTCGACTCCCATCGGGCGCTTACGCTCGACACTCCCCGCCGAAAACAGGTACCTTATCTTCGAATCATGGCCATGGGCATATTTCGCAGCATACGTCGTAACCACATTCTCAAGGAAAGCCTTCTGCCGGCGGATACGTGGAAGTGGCTCGTGGAGGATCATCCGATCCTCGCCGGCTTGACGCCGGACGAGCTCGCGCGGCTGCGGGAGCTCTCCACGCTGTTCCTCCACGAGAAGAGCTTCGAGGGCGCTGACGGGCTGGATCTGAGCGACCCGATGCGGGAGGTCATCGCCGTGCAGGCCTGCCTTCCCATCCTCTCACTGGGGATCGAGCTCTACAAGAACTGGCAGAGCGTCGTGGTCGTTCCCGACGTGTTCATCGAGGAGCACACCGCCTTCGATCAGGCCGGAGTGGTCCACGAGTGGGACGAGGACAAGAGCGGTGAATCGTGGGACGAGGGGCCGGTGGTTCTCTCCTGGAAGGACGTGGAGGCGTCGGGCTGGGGGGACGGCTATAACGTCATCATCCACGAGGCTGCCCATCGTCTTGACCTCCTCGACGGCGAGGTGAACGGGCGGCCCGCGCTGCATACGACGATGGATGCGGCGAAGTGGTCGAGTGTTTTCTCCGGTGCGTTCGCGGACCTGAAACGCCGCGCGCATCGCGGGAAACGCAAGCTGAGGATCGATCCCTATGCCATGGAAGACGACGCCGAGTTTTTCGCCGTCACCAGCGAATACTTCTTCGAGCAGCCCGGGGTCCTCTTCTCCGAGTACCCCGACGTTTACCAACAGCTTCGTGAATACTACAAGCAGGACCCGCGCGGAAGGGCCGTTCCGTCCCGATAGAGAAGCTCTTGATTGTCGCCCAGAGAGTGGGTATCCTAATCCCATAGCGCGTCGTTAACGTTAACGGACGCTCGATTTGTCACTATTCTCCATTCCTGGAGGGTATTCTGGGCGTATTCGATGGCGTGGTTTATCGCGGGCGACAGCTGACACACCTCGCTTTCCCCATGGGGGGAACAAGTGCAGACCGGAGTGCGTGGCATGTCTGACCCGATCCTCGACAGGATTCGCAATACGCTGCCCGAATGTCTCCCGCGGTACGGCACGCGCTGGGAGCAGTACCTGCTGACCTGGGAGCCGGCTGTCAGTGACCCGACGGGCGGCGTGCGGAGAAAGTTGCGGGAGCTTCGCAGGGAGCTGCGCGCAGAGCTCGGGCTCGATGTCGCGGAGGCAACGATGGCGTGGGATCGGCGCATCCACGTCGAGCACTACTGGATACTTCTGGAGAAGGACTATTACGACCGGTCCCGGGCGCGCTTCCGCGTGGAGAAGTACCTCGAAGATACGCGCGCGGATTTCGGGCCAGTCGATGCAACATGCCTCTGGCAGAGCTATCCCCGACTGGGCCTGGACAACCGCAACCAGTACGATTACTACCGCGACCTCCCCGGGGGCATGGACGAGCTGCGGCGCATGGTCGAAGGGTTGCACGACGGAGGGGTTCGGGCATTTCTCAACTACAACCCCTGGGACGTCGGAACCCGCCGCGAGCAGAAGCCTGATCCGGACACGCTTGCAGATTTCCTGCGCTCCACGGGCGCAGACGGCGTTTTTCTCGACACGATCGAGGCCACTGAGCAGGTGCTCCTCTCCACCCTGCACGCAGTGCGCTCCGACATCGCCGTTTGTCCCGAGCTCATCCCCCCCCTCCCTGACCTGCGCACCGTCTCGGGGAGCTGGCAGCAGTTCGCCCATCCGTCGCCTCCGCTCGTGCTTGCGCACCGCTGGCTCGACCCCCGCTTCTGCCTGCGGTACATCGATCGCTACGCGAAATCCCACCGCGAAGGGGTGGCCGTCTCTTTCCTCCACGGAAACGGCCACGTCGTATGGGAGANNAGCATCGAGGATCGGCTCTTCCTCAAACGCGTCGTTGCGCTCCAGCGCGCGTATGAGCAGTTCTTCGCTGACCCGGATTGGGAGCCGTACGTCCCCACCGGCAGTCCCGACGTTCACGCCATGGAATGGCACCACGGGGATGCCACGCTGTTCACCCTGTACAATGCGGGCTCCAGCAGCGGTGCCGCAACGATAGATATTCCCGAGGCGAGCCGTGGTGCGCTCACCGATCTGTGGCAGGGGCGCGCAATGACCGGCGGCGACGGGAAGAGTTTCCGACACGAGCTTGGTCCGGGAGAGGTCGGGTGCGTGCTCGCCGGTCCGGCCGCGGCTCCGATCAGCTTTCCGTCGGATGCCGGCGATGAGAGGCGCCATCGGCCCGTGACTCTTGCCGCGTATCTGCCACGGCCGGCGGGCCATACCACCGACGTTGCCCGTCGGCACCCGCCCGAGGTGAGCATCCCCGGCGGCCGCTACGTGATGCGCGTGCGTCGCGCCTGTGAGCCGAACATGGA
>PLNO01000294.1 GCA_003141795.1 Spirochaetaceae bacterium
GGGCAGCCCATCGGGGGAGTGGAACGCTTCCTCCTCTGCGGGAACAGCCGAATGGTCGTCGACGCCCGTGATATCCTCATCGGAAGGGGCGTCCCGTTCACGGACGTGATCGCTGAAATCTATTTCTGAGGTTTATTATGAAGGAGAACCTTTTCGGCAAGACATTGGAGCAGCTCAAGGCTGTGGCGGAAGAGGTCCATCTTCCGCACTTCGCCGCGCGCCAGATCGCCGAATGGATCTACCACGCAGGGGTCACGAGCTTCGATGCAATGACCAACATCGCGCTCCCTGCCCGGGCTGCTCTTGCAGAGCGCTATTTCGTGGAGCTCCTGCCGCCGGCGAAGGTGAGCGAATCCTCCGACGGCACGCGCAAGTACCTGTTCACCGCGGGTACCGGGAGGTTCGTGGAAGCGGCGTGGATACCCGAGGAGAGGCGCAGCACGCTCTGCCTCTCCGTGCAGGTCGGGTGCAAGATGGGCTGCCTCTTCTGCATGACCGGGAAGCAGGGCTTCCAGGGCCACCTCTCCGTCGCGGAGATCTTGAACCAGTACCGCAGCCTGCCGGAGTACGAGCGGGTGACGAACATCGTCTACATGGGCATGGGCGAGCCGCTGGACAACCTGGAGAACGTCCTTGCGAGCCTCGAGGTGCTCTGCGCCGACTGGGGCTACAGGCTCAGCCCGACCCGCATCACCGTTTCCACCATCGGGCTGGTCCCTGCCATGCGCGAGTTCCTCCAGCGCACCCGCTGCCATCTCGCCGTGAGCCTCCACACGCCTTTTGCCGAAGAGCGCCGCCGTCTCATGCCCATCGAGAACGCCTACCCGTTGTCGGAGGTCCTGGACGAGCTTCGCGCCAGCATGATCGGCGGCCAGCGCCGCGTTTCCTTCGAGTACATCCTCTTCGACGGGGTGAATGACACGGAGCGCCACTCGGCGGAGCTCGCCCGTATCCTGTCGGGCATCCGATGCCGCGTCAACCTGATCCCGTTTCACGCGATCCCCGGCACGCCACTGGCTCCCAGCCCGCGGCAGTCAATGGAGCGCTTCGAGGCGCAGCTGCGCAGCCACGGCATCATCACGACCATCCGCAAATCCCGGGGTCAGGACATCGAGGCTGCCTGCGGTCTTTTGTCCACGCGTGAGCTCGTGAAGATGAGGGACGACCAGGACCGCTGAGGATCGCCGCGCGCACCGACAGCCCCGGCGCGGTCAGCGCGGGCGGGGCTCCTACTCCAGCGCGGCCAGGAATTGGAGCGTTCGTTCCATCATGAGCGCCGCGCTCGGCGCATCGAAGTCGGCAAGGTCCTCGTCGGCGAATAGATGACCCGTGCACTCGTACGTGAAGGAGGCGAACGGCGCCGAGGTGGCACGAGCCGCACGTTCCAGCGCGGTCACCGCCTTTTCGTCCACCCAGGGATCGGCCTTCGCGCAGTGCACGTTCACGGCGAGGCCGGCCGGCCACCGCTTGATCCCGACCGACTCCGGCGCCATCGCCCCGTGCATGAGGAGGAGGGCCCGCGTAGCCGGTCTGCGCGCGCCAACTGCGAACGCGGCCGCTGCGCCGAGGGAGAACCCGGCGAACACGGTTGTCGAGGGAAGGGCATCCGCCGCTGCGGCCGCCCGGCGCATGATCTCAGCGATGCCCAGGGCGTCGCGCTTGCGAAGCCCGTCCTCCAGGCGCGAAAAGACCTCACCGTCGTAGAGGTCGGGAGTGGTCACGGCGTGTCCTTCCGCACGGAGCGTTTCCGCAAAACGCAGCACGGCGGGCCGCAGGCCGTACGCCGAATGGAAGAGGATGATCGATTGACCCATGCGCGGCATGCTGACACAGCGGCAGGGATCAGTCCAGAGAGCGGCGCGAGGAAGCCGCCAGTGCCCATCGCGCCATCGCTCCCGATCAGTATACATTGCTCCGCACAGGTAAGCTTGACGCGAACCAATCGAAGTGCTTTAGAGGACGATCAGTGGCTCTGAAGAAATCTCAACTTTACAGTTCTTTGTGGCAAAGCTGCGACGAGCTGCGCGGCGGAATGGACGCGCTGGTGCCTCAGTGGCGTCTGCATCGGGAAGAGCTGAACCGGGCGCCGTTGGCGCACGAAGACTGGCAGTACTGAATCCGAGTCCCAACCGCGGCATGATCAATAGCGCCGCAGAGAGTCCTGATTATGCAGTACTGGCTGACGCACAAGATGGTTGCTGCGGCACCTGCCAAGAACAACGAACTTGTTCCGAGGATTGGCGGAAAATGAATGTTCAAATCAATCCCCATGCCGAAGCGCGCATGAAGGAACGGGGGATCAAGGTTGGTGAAATCTTAGAGACGATTGAAAATGGTGAGAGATTCGCCGCAAAATACGAACGCGAAGGATTTCGTATGAGCTTCCCCTTTGAAGGCTCCTGGCAGGGAAGACAATATGCGATGAAGCAAGTGGAGGTGTATGCCGTACGCGAAGGCGACGCCTATGTTGTCATAACGGCACTGGCGAAGTACTATTGAGATGAAGAAGCACTAGATGAAGGTAACGATCGATCCCCGCTACAACATCGCTTACATCCGACTGCGAGAAAAAACCGAAGAAGTGCGGTCCATGCGGATCAGTGATGAGCTGATTATCGACGTTGCACCCGATGGCCGCGTTTTCGGAATTGAACTTCTCAATGCAAGTGAACAGATCGGCAATTCCGATGTGCTCAGCCTCCTCGACGAATCAACCGGCAAGGCGGTGGAAGTCTCCCTTAAGCAATAGCGTTCCATCCTCTGCGTCGGAGAAGTCGCAGATTTCACCAATCGATAAATTGTGCCCCGTGCCGATAGAGCGAACTGCCGATTAATCTATCAGTTCAGTCGCTCTTCTTCAGCCCCCGCAGTCCCCTCACTTTCACAGGCCGCGATTTTCCTTTTGCATTGATCGCCCCCGTGCCATGGAATTCGAAGAGGTCGGCGATACCCGTCTCGCAGGCGAGCTCCTCCGACACGAGGATCTGCCCCGGTTTGGCCGTAGCTTGAATCCGCGAGGCGCCAGAGTGTGTGCAAGTGCCCCAACCCCCGTTGTGCGCCGCTGTTCCGCGGCCATTCTGCAAAGTACCTTGTAGGAGAGGGTACAGAGCGTGAGCCAATGCCAGTGCCAGGGGATCGAGACGGTGTTCGACAGGAGCGTAGCCGAAACGCAGCTGAAGAGGCTGCGCACGCGGGGTCCGCAGAAGACGACCCTTCTGCTCGTCGAGGCCCTGCGGGCGCGCGGCGTCGCCGGCAAAACGCTTCTGGACATCGGCGGGGGCGTTGGGGCGATTCAGCACCTCCTGCTCGCGTCGGAGGTCGCCGCCGTCACGGGCGTCGATGCGTCATCGGCGTATGTCGAAGCAGCACGCGCCGAGGCGGCACGACTCGGTTACGAGAAGAAGGTTTTCTACCGCCACGGCAATTTCGTCGATTGTGCCGACGAGGTCCCTCCCGCCGACATCGTGACCCTCGACCGGGTGATCTGCTGCTACGACGATATGGACGCCCTCGTATCGGCCTCGGCGGCAAAAGCGCGAACCCTCTACGGGCTCGTCTTTCCCCGCAGTTCCTGGTGGGCACGCATGGGCGTCAGCATCGTCAATGCGACCCTTCGGATCCGGGGGAACCCCTTTCGGATCTTCACCCATCGGAGCGAGACGGTTGATTCGATCATACGTGGATTCGGCCTGCGGCCGGTCTATCACCGCACGCGGGGCCTGTGGCAGGTGGCGGTCTACGAGCACGAAGGCGCGTTCGCGTGAATTGAACGGGGGTTCGTTCTTCAGTTTCGAATGCCGCTGTCCAGCGTAGTGACGAGCTCGATGAAGGCTTCATGGAGGAGGCGTTGCATGGTGCGTGCGGTCTCTTCCCCGTCCTTTTCCCGCGCCCGACGCAGGATATCCTCTTCCCATGCCTCAAGTGGAGCGTTCAGGGCCCGAGTCAGTCGGCTCATCCGGTGGAGGTGACGGAAGAACTCATGGTCACCCATGATGCTAACTTCGGTCAGTCTCCCCCATAAACATGAACGATCCCCACGCCTTTCGGGACACATGTGCGGTGTTGCCGCCCCTGCGCCCGCCGGACGGCGGGATGCGGGGCGGCTACGCCGTGCGATTCCTCCTGATCGACACCGTGGAAGACGCCGAGCTGTTCGATAAGCAGGTCTGGGCGGATGAAGCGGGAGCAGCGTCCGAAGATCCGGGGGATATCGCCCAGGCGCTCGGCGCGGGAGACACGGGTACGGCTTTCGCCAGCACGTGCCGATCCAGCGGGATCCAGCCTGACACGACGTTGACGACGGGGCAGTTTCCCCTCGTCTATAAAGGGTCGAAGGTCGACGTGACCATCGTCGCGAAACCGAGTGCTGCAGCGCTCACGGAGACGGAGCAGGAGGATGCAACGCGGGGCGCCCCGAAGCTCGATCTGCAGCTCGTGGCCAGGCGTTCGGGCAGGGGGAGCAAGACTGTAACGACCCTGAAAGGGGTAATGGCGTCGACCTACGGGGTCGACGGCTACATGCTCAGCCCCTGGGAGAGCCGCATGCTCGTCGTCTTCAGCACGACGGCCCCGGGATTCGAGGGAGACATGTCGACGACGCTCGGGTTCGCGGGATGCCACCTGGAAGTGGGGTATCGATGAAGAGCGCTCTCGTGCCGTTCCTGACGACAGTCGCCACCGACATCCCCGTCACGGTTTGGAACATGAGATAATTGGATCAAGCCGATGCCCCGCTTCCCCCTTCGTCACGTACGAGCCGGGCGACTGGTAGGGGGACTGGTGAGGTTCAGCCGAGGATCTTCTTCACTTCCTTCGCCATGGATTGGCCCAGCACGCGATGCGCCGACGCCTCCATGTGGATGCCGTCGAGGTCACTCGTGCGGACGACACTGCCCGCGTCGAGGAACGCGCACCCGCGGGCCCCGGCAATTTCAGCGTAGAGCGCGGCAAGCTTCCGCGACTTCTCCGCGCCACCCTCGAACATCTCCGCCCAGGCTGAAAGTTTTGCAAGCGGCGGCGGGCAGACGAGGAGCACAGGTGGAGCGGCGTGTGTCCTGCCGGTATCGCTGCCGGCAATAACGTCGAGCAGGCAGCCTATCCCTGCCGCAATGTCGGTCGACGCCGCGGAGTAGCGCTTCTTCAGGTCGTTCGTGCCGAGCATGAGGATCACGAGGTCCAGAGGGGCCTGGCTCAGCAGGCAGGGCAGGAGATGCCTGCGTCCCAGCTTGTCACCCTCGATGGGGTCTTCCCAGACCGTGGTCCGCCCGTTCAACCCTTCCTCGATGACGCGATAGCCGGCGCCGAGTGAGTCCTGAAGCACTCCTGTCCACCGCGTCTCACGGGGAAAGCGGTCTCCTGTTGACGGGTCGTATCCCCACGTGTTCGAGTCGCCGAAGCAGAGGATCTCACGCATGCGAGGCTCCTTCAGAAGACGAAGGGAATGACGCTCTTGCGTCCGCGCGGATAGTCGGGGAACGTGGCGATGTACCACTTCCTGTTGGACCATGCGCGGGGCACGAGATTGGCGATCGTGAACAGCGCGAAGCCGAGGCCCGGCAGGGACCATGTCGCTATCGCCCACCCGCACCATTCGGTGATCTCGCCGAAGTAGTTGGGATTCGCCACGTAGTCGAACAAGCCGCCGGTGGGGATCTTGTAGCTGACCTCCCCCGGTTTCCGCAGACGGCGCAGCGCCCTGTCCGACCAGATGTGCGTGACGAAGCCGCCGATGAACAGAGCGATCCCGACGCATACCCGCAGACCCTGGATGAAGCTCCCGTCCGTGAGGGACGGGGTCAGGGAGAGGTAGTAGCCGTTGGCGTACCCGTTGAGGCTGTTGAAGATGAAGGCGAAGAGGATGAGAACGACGGGAAAGCGTTTCCCTGTTCCGTGGATGAGGAAGGGGAACACGCAGCTTCGGTACAGGTAGTGTATCTCCCACAGCCCCAGGAGCAGCAGGGTCAGGGGCGATATCGGGCGGCCGCTTGTGAAGACCATGATCCCGATCACCAGGAAGGCCGGCGATTCCATGATGAACCACCCCATCCGGGCGGTGACGGAAGGTCCCCAGCCGGCCCGGAAATGCCGCCCGTAGGGCGCGGTAAAAAAGAACAACACGGAGAATACCGCCGGCGCGGAAATGAATATGATGAGCAGGCTTATTGTGTTTAGCATAGATGCCCTATGCACTATACTACCATATGCAACGGCTGGCAATGCACATGACAAGAGACGGCTCATCGCCCTTGCATTGTGGATTCTCCCCGTCCCCTCCATCTACGGCCCTTCCGCCGACGACAAGGGATACTGAGCAGGGCTCAGAACAACCCGAGCTGCCCCCCCGGGGCGAAAATGCTCTCCGTCGAGAGTCCTACGTACGGCGCCAGGGATTCAACGACGGGCCGCACCTGCTTCTGGACGTAGTGCTCGTAGTCGAACCCCGCCGCGCGCCTGCTCTCCGGCTGCGGACCCTCCAGCGTCCAGACGTAGCGGATGAGGCCCGTGCGCTCCTCCGCGGGCAGGAGAGCCGCGGCGCGCGCGTGCGGCGGTGAGGAGCGGGTGTACTCCTCCACGGGCCGCCGCAGCGACTTGCGGTACACGAGGGAGGAGTCCCGCCGTCCCGCGCGCAGCTCGCGCAGCCGCTCGCGGACCAGGTCACCTATCGCCGCCCCGGGGGCGTCGTGGAAGGCCAGCAGAAGCATCTCCCGCTGCAGCTCCTGCGCAAGCGGCGTCCAGTCATGGCGCACAGCCTCCATGCCCTTGATCTCAAGCTGCTCCACGGCACCGGATGCGCCGTCGGATGCAAGCAGGCCGGCGTACCCCTTGGCGCGTCCGCGGCTCTCCGTCTCGTCGTCGTGGTCGTCGGCTCGCATGGGCGGGAGGAAGAAGCGCCGATACACCGCCTCGAACTCAAGCTCCATGCGGGATTGCGCGCTGAAACTGGTGCGGGCGTACTCGGTGAGCCGATCGTTCACGTAACGCGCCAGCTCGTCCCCCAGGTCGCGGAGCGCGGTTATCGGCGGATCGTCCGTTCTGCCGGAGAGCACGAAGAGGGAGTCGGTGTCCCCGTAAATCACGTCGTATCCCTTCGCCTGGACCTGGTCGCGCGCCCAGAACAGGATGTGCTGGCCGAACGTCGTGATGGCCCCCGCAAGCTCGGAGGCCGCGAACCTGCACCCCGAGGTGCCCAGCACCCCGTAGAAAGAGTTCTGCACGATCTTGTAGGCGTAGGAGGCCCGCTTGTCGCCCCGGAGTCGGGCTTCCTCCCGTCTCTCGAAGATCCTTTCGAGGATTTCTGGGAGGATGCCGGGCTGCCTGCTGAACCGCGCGCCGTTGGGCGCGACGATGGGCAACTCCCCGCCCGTGGCGCCGGAGGCAGCCTGCACGCGGGCCAGGGGATCGATGTTGAACGTCCTCATGATGGACGGGTACAGGCCTTTGAAGTCGAAGGCGAGCACGTTGCGGAAGAGCCCCGCCCGGGGCGTGATGATCCCCCCGCCGGGAGACCTGTCGACGACGTCCTGGTCGACACCGAGGGTGGGCGCAACGATCCCGCGCCGATGGAGCCCCTCCGTGTAGAGGAACTCGAAGGAGGCGACGCTCGTCGAGGTCTGCTCAAGCGTTGTGCCGATGAGGAGTGATTTATGCAGCGCGATCTCCAACAGCCCCTCCTTCAGCAGAATCTCCAGGGCCAGGCGCGTGTCCTCCAGGCAATAGACGCAGAGGCTCTCCGTGTCCGTCGTGTAGAGGCGCACCACGGCGGCGGTCCGGCTCTCTCCGGGGAGCTCGTCGATCCTCTTGCCCCTGCCGAGCACGCTCTGCGCCACGGTCTCCAACCGGTAGTCCTCCAGGCCCATGCCGGCCATGCGGACGAGCCACATCGCGTCGAGCACCTGCCGGCCGGGCACGATGAACTTGCTCCGCCGCCATCGCGTGACCCCGTCGCTGTCCGCCCTGTCGAGGAAGCTCGCCTGCAGGTCCGATCTGCCGATGTCGAACGGGACGCCGAGCGCGGCGAACCGGCGCGCCAGAACGCGGAAATCGAAGTCGATGACGTTCCAGCCCGTGATGATGTCGGGGTCCATCTCGATGATCCGCGCGCGGAGCGCCGTGAGCATGGCCTGCTCCGAGGAAAAGCAGCGCGCCGACGTGGCGCCGGCGCCGTTCAGGAGCACCTCGCCGGAAGTCGTCCCCGCTCCGGGATCGTGCAGGGCGAGTGCAACCGCGTACACCGTGTCGGCGCGCGGGTCGGTCTCGATGTCCAGGGAGAGCACGGAGAGAGCCGGCCTGACATCGGCCGGGGAGATCGCGGGATTCTCGTAGATGCGGGCGACGCGCCTTCCCGCGCGCCATTCGCCCTCGATGCCGACCGCCCCGTGCACGCGGTGCTGCATGAGGTACTGCGTTGAAAGCTTCACGTCCGCCTCGTACGTGCGGATCCCCGCCTGATGCAGTGCGTCGCGCAGCTTCTGTCCCCGGTTTCCGGGGACCTCCACGAGCAGCACGGCCTTTCCATCCATGGTTTTGCGATCGGACGGCAGGATGCGCGCGCCTCTCTCCCTCTCGATAATCGGCCCCGAAAGAGGGGCGTCGGACTCCCGTATGGAAAAGAAGGGTGTCCAGCGGCGTTCGACGATCGCGAACGTTTCCCCACCGGTGAGACGCCCGATGAGGTGCAGCTCGGTGTGCCCCGCGTGCGCGCGATCGACGGCGTGGAGAATGAACCCCGTGTCCACACCCCGACTATAGCATGCCGCTGGTGGTATACTTCTATGGTGCGCTCCATGATGCCCGGCATGCTCCGCTCTTTGTTCATGGTCGCCCTGACGCTGGCCGTGTCCCCCGCCTTTGCGGCGGATGCCCCCCTCTCCCGGTGGGTGGACGTGGACGGTACGGTGATCCACTTCTACGAGCAGGGGCGGGGTCAGGCGGGAGACCCGGTGCTCCTCATGATCCACGGCTGGTGCGGGGCGGCCGACGACTTCATCCGCCTCCTCCCGGCCCTCCCGGAGGATCTGCGCTTGATCGCGGTGGACCTGCCGGGATGCGGCCGCTCCGGGAAGCCGGACGCAGCGTACGACCCCGCCTATTTCCAGCGCTTCATCGGGCGTTTCTGCGCCACGCTGGGGCTCACGAAGATCGTGCTCGTCGGACACTCCATGGGGGGCCAGCTCGCCGCGCACTTTGCCGCGACATGCGGGGATCTCGTGGAGAGGCTCATACTCATCGATCCCTACGGCCTGAAGGGGGAGGAGGGGGACGGGTGGGCCGGGCTTGCCGACAGCGGCGGATTCGTGGACTTCGTGTTCTCCCTGAACAACAGGCTCTTCATCGAATGGGGGATCGACGGCAGGGTGCTCTACAAGCCCCCCCAGGAGCTCGTCAGTGCACTTGCTGATTCGACCGCCCGCAGCATCCTGGGCCCCGACGGCGTGCGCGCGATCTCCCGGGTCACGCGCAACGTCATCGGTCACGATCAGGTGGAAGGGGTGCTCCCCGACATCGCTCAACCCACTCTGGTGATCTGGGGGAACAGGGACCAGGTGCTGCCTCTGCGATGGGCGCACACCTTCGTGTCTCTCCTGCCGAACGTGGTCCTTGAAACAGTGGAAGACGCAGGGCACATGCCGATGCTGGAAAAACCCGGGCAGACAGCCGGGCTCATCGATCGGTTCATCCCCCGGGATCGGCTCAGGCCGTAGTCAACCCGTACAGGTGGACGAGGAGCTTCTCCAGATTCCCCGTCGTTTTCGGTTCCGTGTCGATCGTGAACGAGGGCCGGGCAAGGGGTTGGAATCTGCGCTTCACCTCCCGATAGAGCGCCTCCCCGCGGTCCCCGGCCGGATGGCCCGCGTCCCCTTCGATGCGGGCAAGCGCCGTGGCCTCCGAGCAGGCGCATTCAATCACCGCCACCGGCAGACGGCGCGCATCAGCGCAGCCGGCGAGCTGCTCGACACGCCCGGCGGAGGACAGGGCCATGCCGTCGATCACGATGTCGTGTCCCCTGTCCAGGAGGAACCCGGTCATGGAAACGATGAGATCGTCCACGAGCGATTTCTCTTCGGCGGAGAAGCTCGGATGCGGGATGAGGCTCGAGCGCAGTGCGTCCCTGCTCAGCACGAGGAGCCCCGGTCGGGCCGTCACAAGCTGCTTCACGAGGTAGGATTTTCCGGTCCCCGGTAGGCCCCTGAAAATGACGAGCATACGCACTCCCTACGTGAGGTTCTCGACCCGCGGCGTGCAGAGCACCGGGATCCGTCCCTCGATCTTGCGCCGGGCTATTTTACGGAGCCGGGCCTCTCCAGGCTCATCACGAGGCCGCCGCCCTTGAAGACCGACACGCGACCGGTGGACTGCGACACCACGACGGCGAGGCTCGACGTGCTCTGCGACAGCGCAGCTGCCGCGGAGTGCCGCGCGCCGAGGCCCGACGGCAGGTTCTGCGGGGCCTTCTCGGGCCGCAGGAAGGTACCGGCTGACATGATGACGCCGTCGCCCCGCACGATGAACGCGCCGTCGATCGTGGAGAACTCCTTCACCGTCTCCTCCAGGCTCGGGTCGAGGATGCTCTTCTCCTCGTCCCGATACCCGCGGAACGGGTTGATGACCATCTGCCGGCAGGAATGGAGGACACGCTCGTAGTCGCCGATCACGAACGTCGTGCCGACGGGCCTTCCCTCGCGGCCCTCGCGTGCGATGTCCGTGGCGAGCTGCAGGACCTTCTCCAGCACCTGGGGCTCCACGTCGCCCAGCGGGGCGGCCGCGGGCTTCGTGAACACGGTCGGGAACTCCCGCCCCACGTCGATGATGAGCAGCGTGTCGAGAAAGCCCGAGGAGGGGACGCCGGAAACGCTCACCGCCCTGTCCCCGCGCACGAGAAGCCCCTGGGATACGGCGAACAGAAGCGCGAGGGCGACCTGGTCCGACCTGTTCACCGTGGGGAACGGCACCTGCAGGACGTGGGAGACGGAGGCGAGCCCGGGCAGCTCGGTCTTCGCCGACGTGACGAGGATGATCTGCATCTCCGAGGGCATGTCCTCGATGAACGCCAGGTTTCCCACGGCGTCGCCGTGGAGTATCACGGCCTTGGCCTTGACTTCTTCCGCCACCGAAAGGGCGTGGGCGAAGAGCAGCCGGGACAGCCGCACTTTGGCGGGGGCCGCGGGCCTGCCCTCGGGTTCCCCGTATCCCCGCGTGGTCAGCAGTCGCCAGGTCTCCGCCGCGGAGCGCGCGGTGAGCACGAGCTGAACGAAGGCCCTGTCGCGCATCGCGCGCGCGATTTCAGCCAGGAGATGCACGTGCTGGTCGGGGTCCTTCTCCCCGCTCAGGATGAGGAAGAGCACGTGCACGGGATTGCCGTCGCTCGAATCCCACGCGACGCCCCGCTTGCTGCGGCCGACGACGACCTGCAGCTCGTCGAGTCCGTGCATGTGGGCGTGGGGTATGGCGATGCCGGGCCCGATCCAGGAGCTGACGATCTTTTCGCGCTCCTGCACCGCCGCGGCGATCGTGGCGGCGTCAAGGTGTGGGTCGTCCAGGTGCAGGGCGGCGGTGAGCTCGCGGATGGCGCCCTCTTTCGAGCGGCTTCGCAGAGCCACGATCCGGGTCGGCGAGAGGTAGCGGGCAAGCAGCGCCATGTCGGTTGTCTCACCTCAAGTATAATCGAGAGGCCGCGCTATTGCACCTGTGCCATTGACTTTTTTCCTGCCTCCCCCTAAGGTTACGGAAATCCGCATGCACGAACCACGTCCGTCTCCGCGGCTCCGGGACCCCGAGGCCGTTCTCTGGAAAAACCTGCCGCGTAACGTGACCGGCATGCTCCTCTTCGAGCTCACCTGGGGTTTCGGGCTCCCCTTCGGGCTGTACGCGACCATGGTGCCTTCCTACCTCACCGTGCTCGGCGCGAGCAAGTCCCTCATGGGGTTCATGCAGTCGTTCTGGACCATCCTGATCCCGCTCCAGCTCCTGGGCGGTCACTTCTTCGCTCCGAAGACACGGATGAAGTCGGTGATCATGCTGTACATGCTGGCAACCGGCGCGCGCCTCACCTATGACCTTCTTGTCGTCCTGATCCCCGGCATGTGGACGACCGGCGGCATCACCGGCTTCTTCGTCGTCGCCAACGTCGTCTACGTCGGGCTTCTCCTTTTGGGCCAGTCCCTCTACATGGGCGTGCTCACCGACAATGTCCCGCAGAAGAGGAGGGGAGGGGTGTTCGGCCTTCGTACGCTCTTCAGCGGCCTGGGCGGCGTTCTCATGGGATTTGCCGCCTCCTGGGTGCTCCACCACTGGCCGAATCCGCTGAACTACCGGATAAGCTTCCTCATCTGCGACACGTTCTGGACCCTTTCCTCGCTCACCCTTTTTCTCATCCGCGACAGGCCTGCGCGGGTGCTGCGCGCGAAAGCGTCGGGGTTTTTCCGTTCGCTGACGTCCAAGATGGGCATCCTCTTCGCCAATCCCAACTACCGCATCTTTTTGTTTTTCCACATGCTGAACTCGGTCGCCCTGACGATCTGTTCGTTCATCATCCCCTTCGCAGCTGAAAAGCTGCACGTGCCCGACGAGCAAATCGCGTGGCTCAGCATGATCTACCTCGCTTCGAGCGTCGTCTTCGGCCTGCTCATGGGGCGCCTGGCGGACCGCGCAGGCTACAGGAGCGTTGGCGCCGTCCAGTCGTTCCTCCTCATCGTCTTCTTCATGCTCGCCATGTCGTCGCGCAGCTTCATCGCGGTCTGCATCGCCTGGACGCTCTACTCCATAGTGAACTTCTCGGGATCCTTCATGCTCGTGAACATGAGCGTCGAGCTCTGCCCGTCCCTGGGTGCGAGCGATCTCACCGCCCTGGGCGGGACCTTCCTCCTGCCCTTCGTGGCGGTCATTTCCCCCCTGGCAGGGTCGGTCATCGACACCACGGGAAGCTACCTCGCGGTCTTTTTCATCGGCGCCACGATCGCGACGATCGCCCTCTTCGGCTTCGCCATCCTCGTGCGGGAGCCCAGGACGGGCAGGCTGTACGATTTCAAGCAGATATCGATGAGTTGATCGGCTCTTCTGAAGCGTTGATGCTCGCTCTCCGGCGCGTTATTATAGAAGAAGGAGCACGCCGATCATGCCATTCGACCCCGCCGGGTCCTCCCAGGAGGAATCCGGTGTCCAGCAGAAGACCCGTCTCAGGGAGCCGACCCTTTACCGGGTGATTCTGCACAACGACAACTATACCACCACCGATTTTGTCGTGAGCGTCATTGTCACCGTCTTCCACAAGCCGGCGGCGGAAGCGACGAAGATCATGCTGGACGTGCACAAGAAGGGCATGGGCGTCGTGGGCGTGTATACCTTCGACATCGCCTCCACCAAAGTATCCCAGGTGCACGAGATGGCCCGCCAGAGCGAGTTCCCCCTGCGCGCAAGCGTCGAAGAGGCTTAAGTGGACATTTCTTCCGATCTGAACGATATCATCGTGGCGGCGTACCACGAGGCGGAATCCCGCAATCACGAGTACCTCACCCCCGAGCACGTCCTGTACGCGTCCCTCTTCTTCGACCGCGGCAAGGAGATCGTCACCGCGTGCGGGGGGAACCTCGAAGGCCTCACCCGGGACCTCGAGGAGTTCTTCGCGCGTCACGTGCCCCTCGTCGACGACGGCAAGCCCATCCAGTCAGCGGGTTTCCAGTCCGTCATGGAGAACGCGATCCTCCACACCGCCTCCGCGGAGAAGGAGTCGGTGGAGATCGACGACATCTTCGTCTCCATCATGGAGGAGAAGGAGTCCTTCGCCGCGCACTACCTCACGCGTCAGGGCATCGACCGCCTCGCCCTGCTCTCCTTCATCTCCCACGGGGTCACCGTATTTCCCGAAGCCGGCGAGGAGGATCAGGCGGGGGACGACCAGGAGCCTGCCGAAGAGCCGGTAGGGCCGCGGGAGCGCACCCGCCCTGCCCGGCCTCTGGCCGCCTATGCGGTGGACCTCATCGAGAAAGCGAAAGCCGGGCGCATCGATCCCCTGATCGGCAGGGAGGAGATCCTTCAGCGCACGATCCAGGTGCTCTGCCGCAGGCTGAAGAACAACCCCCTCCACGTCGGTGAGCCCGGTGTGGGGAAGACCGCGATCACCGAGGGCCTCGCGCAGATGATCGTCGACGGCAAGGTGCCCAAGGCGCTGCGGGACTACCGCATCTACGCTCTGGACATGGGGGCGCTGCTGGCCGGCACCAAGTTCCGCGGCGACTTCGAGGAGCGGCTGAAAAAGGTGATCAAGGAGCTGGAGAAGCAGGAGAAGGCGATCCTCTTCATCGACGAGATCCATACCGTCGTCGGCGCCGGATCGGTGTCCGGCGGCTCGATGGACGCCTCCAACATCCTCAAGCCCATCCTCACCGCCGGCACCATACGCTGCATCGGATCCACCACCTACGAGGACTACCGCAAGTTCTTCGACAAGGACAGGGCGCTGTCGCGCAGATTCCAGAGGATCGAGGTCCCCGAGCCCACGGTGGAGGAGACCCGCCAGATCCTCCAGGGCCTGCGGGAAAAGTACGAGAGCTACCACAACGTGAAGTTCACCGACGAGGCGCTCGCGGCGGCTGCGGACCTCTCGGCGAAGTACATCAACGACCGTCATCTCCCCGACAAGGCCATCGACGTGCTGGACGAGGCGGGGGCGTGGGTGTGGGTCTACGGGGGGGAGGACGAGTCGGAGGGGCCCCGTCCCGTGGACCTTCGGACCGTGGAGCGCGTGGTTGCCCGCATGGCGAAGATCCCCGAGGCGAGTGTCTCTTCGGACGAGAGGGAACGCCTGCGCTCACTGGAGTCCGACCTCAAGAAAAAGATCTTCGGCCAGGACCAGGCGGTGGACCGTGTGGTGAAGGCCATCCGCAAATCCCGCGCAGGGTTCGCGGAGCGCGACAAGCCCGTCGCGTCGCTCCTCTTCGCCGGGCCCACCGGCGTAGGAAAGACCGAGCTCGCACGGCAGCTCAGCCAGACGCTGGGCATCGGCCTGCTGCGCTTCGACATGAGCGAATACCAGGAGAAGCACACGGTGTCCCGTCTCATCGGCGCTCCCCCCGGCTATGTCGGGTACGATGACGGCGGGATGCTCACCGATGCCGTGCGCAAGACGCCGAACGCAGTCCTGCTCCTCGACGAGATCGAGAAGGCGCATCAGGACATCTACAACATGCTCCTTCAGATCATGGATTACGCCACGCTCACCGACAACAACGGCAAGAAGGCGGACTTCCGCAACGTGATCCTCATCATGACCTCCAACGCCGGCGCCCGTGAGCTGGGCAGGCCTCTCGTGGGGTTCGGGGAGCGCACCGTGGGGGAAGACGCCGTGAGCGGCGCCGTGGAGCGGATCTTCTCCCCTGAGTTCAGGAACCGCCTGGATGCCGTGGTCACGTTCAACAGCCTCGAGCACGACGTCGTGCTGCAGGTCGTGGGCAAGGCCGTCCGCGAGTTCCAGGACGAGCTTGCCGCCAAGAAGGTGACGTTGGAGGTCACGGACCGCTGCCGCGAATGGCTCGCCGTGAAGGGGTATTCCCGGGAGTTCGGGGCTCGGGAGATCGCCCGCCTCGTTTCCGCCCACCTGAAGGATTTCTTCGTGGAGGAGATCCTCTTCGGCCGACTTGCCGACGGGGGGAAGGCCATCGCTGACGTGGAGAACGACTCCGTAGTTCTCTCCGTCGTGAGCTGACGTCGTCGAGGGGATGTCCAGGATCACGCTGGACGAAAAGAACTGATCGGTTCGGCGGAGAATCGACCCTCCTTCACGCACGCTTCGTGCAGCTGCCGCAGGTACTCGTCGCGGGGGATTTCAACGGCGCCCATCGAACGAAGGTGATCGGTCATCATCTGGACGTCGAACAGGAGGAACCCGCACGATCTGAGCTTCTCCTCGATCGCCACGAGCGCCATTTTCGACGCGTTCTCCTCCGCGGAGAACATCGATTCGCCCGCGAAGAAAGCGCCGATCGCGACCCCGTACAGCCCGCCGACCAGCGCGTCCCCCCTCCATATCTCCACGGAGTGCGCGTAGCCCAGCTCGTGAAGCCGGGTGTACGCGGCGATGAACCCGGCGCTGATCCATGTTTTTTCGCGCCCCGGCCGCGGCGCAGCGCAGCCCTGCATGACCTGGCGGAATGCGCGGTCGAAGCTCAGCTTGA
Organism: Spirochaetaceae bacterium; assembly: GCA_003141795.1. The sequence continues at coordinate 16,167 of PLNO01000294.1, forward strand.
GCTCGGTCGCCCTGATCGCTTTTCTGAGGCTGCGGGAGACGTGCAGGCCCCCGATGGGGATGATCGCGCGCGGGTCGGGGGACCACCAGGTGATCGGCCGTATCGTCCACGGGAAGAGCCCGTTGCCGTACGCGACGAGAAGGGTGCCCGGCTTCAGGTCCCCCCCGACAGCGACGAGGCCGTCCTCGTCAGCCGTGCCGGGATGGGGGAACCTGAATGGGGTGGTGAGTTGCTCTTTAGAGCCCGGCTTTTCTGAGGGCATCCTCGGCGCCCATGCCCTCATGGATCACTGCCTTGAAGGCTTTCACGTTCGCCGTCACGTTGTCGAAGCCCCAGATGTTGCGGCCGATGGTGGCACCGCTGGCGCCGCTCTTGACCACTTCAGAGATCATCGTGAGCGCGCTGCGAAGGTCGGAGGCGCGCGGCCCTCCCGCGGCCACGACGCGCACGGGGGCCGATGCGACGATCTCCGCGTAGGCGGCAATCTCCCCGCAGTAGGGGACCTTGATGACGTCGACCCCGAGCTCCGCGGCGCAGCGCGTGGCCCACGCGATGTCATCCGGCGTGAAGGAAATCTGCACCTTTCCCCCCGCGTAGCTGCGGGGATAGATGTGGCAGATCACCGGCATCTCGAAGCGCTCCGCCTCGCGCACGGCGTTCGCGACGGCCTGCATGTACTGCGCTTCGGTGGGGCCGCGCACGAAGCAGGCGATGGCGAACGCATCGGCGCCCAGACGCACGGCGTCTTCGGGCGTCGCCGCCTGCGCCATTGCGGAGTCGTCGACCCTCAACATGGAGGCCTGGACGATGAGGGGCACGGAGCCGGCGTAGGGCTGCCACGCCGTGCGGGCCATGCCGATCTGCATCGTGATCGCATCGGGCCTTCCTTTGACGATCGCTTTGATCGCTGCGGGGACATCGCGAAGCCCCGTGGGGAGGGAGTCCTGGTAGGCCATGAAATGATCCACCGCAACGGAGCACAGCCTCCCTGAAGCATGGGCGAATATCCGGTTGAGACGAACGAGCTTTCCTGTGTTCATATGGCTGCCAATCATAGTGAGAAGGGCGCGGAGCGGCAAGAGCAGAGAGACGCCGGGCGCGCATGGGCGTCGCGGGGCCTTGCAGGGAGCCCTCCCGCTCGCTACGGTAGCCGCACATGAAACGCACCGCGTCCGTCGTCCTCAATGATTCGCTTCTCCTGCTCACCGCGATCATCTGGGGGATGGCCTTCGTCGCACAACGCATGGGCATGGAGCACGTGGGTCCCTTCACCTACAATGCGGTTCGTTTCGGGATCGGTTCCGTGACACTGCTTCCCCTGATCGCTTTCCGCAGCCGCAGCGCCCGGCCCGCGGAGGCGGCAGACACGCCACCGGCGGCCCCGGCTGAGCCCGCGGCGCGCATGAGCGCGATCGTCGCCGGCCTGATCGCCGGAGGCGTGCTCTTCTTCGGCGCGTCCCTCCAGCAGGTCGGCCTCCTCACGACGACGGCGGGCAAGGCCGGCTTCATCACCGGGCTGTACGTGGTGCTCGTGCCGCTGTTCGGACTGGCCGTGCGCCAGCGCGCCGGATGGAGCGCGTGGGTGGGCGCGGGGCTTTCGGTGGCGGGCCTCTTTCTCCTCAGCGTCACCGACACGTTCGCCATCCAGAGGGGAGACCTCCTCGTCCTGATCGGCGCCTTCTTCTGGGCCGGCCACGTGCAGGTCGTCGGATGGCTGTCGCGGCGCACCGATCCGATCCGTCTGTCCAGCGTCCAGTTCGCCGTCTGCAGCCTTGCGAGCCTCCTCATCGCCCTCGTATTCGAGCACCCGACGCTCGACGGCATTTACGCCGCTGC
>PLNO01000182.1 GCA_003141795.1 Spirochaetaceae bacterium
ATCTTCACCTTGCCGCCGCGGAAGAGAATACCGGGCTTCTTCGCCTCCACGATCTCGAAATCGATCTCGTTCCTGTCGAGGCCCAGCTCTTCGATCGCCCGGTCGATGGCCTCCTTCTCGTTTTTCCCTTCGAATTCTTTCACTATCATATCAGTCTCCTTGGGCTTGGAATGCTCATTTCCCGGGCCTGTGCGCGATCTTGTTGCCCGACCTGTTCCCCGACTTCACCAGGACAGGGGCCTGCGGCTTCTCCGCGTCTTTGCGCTTCTTGTACCAGTTGATGTACAGCTGCTGGGCCATGGAGAAGATGTTCTGCGCGGTCCAGTAGAGGACGAGCCCTGAGGGCATGTCGTACAGCATGAAGAAGAACACGACGGGCAGGGCGTACATCATCAGCTTGGCCTGCGCCGCCCCTTGCTGCTGCTGGGCACTGGAGGGCTGCGTGATCTTGCTGGAGAAGATCTGGCTCAGAACCATGAGGATCGGGAGGGCGCGCAGGGCGGTCCAGCCCAGGAGCGGGACCGCGAAGGGGAGGGTCAGCACGGTATCGGGCGCCGAAAGGTCCATGACCCAGCCGGAGATGAACATGGCCCCGCGCAGATCGAACCAGCTGTTCAGCAGGTTGTACAGCGCGAAGAACACGGGGATCTGCAGGAGAAGGGGGAGGCATCCCGAAAGCGGATTGATCTTCTCCTTCTTGTACAGCTCTGCGATCTCCTGGTTCATCTTCTCCGGCTTGTCCTTCAGCCGGGTGCGGATCTCCGCCATCTTCGGGTTCAGCTCGGCCATCTTCGCCATGGACTCGGAGCTGCGGAACGTCAACGGGAGGAACACGACCTTCGTGAGGAGCGTGAGCAGGATGATCGCCACCCCGTAATTGGGGATCAGCAGGAAGAAGAACTGCAGGCCGTACTGCAGCAGGGTCGCCAGCCATCCTATGAGGATGGAGGAGGTCACCACCTCGTCAGCGTGGAGATCGGCGATCTTGAAGGCGTTCTTCGTGGAGTCATTGTAGCGGCCGAGGATGTCCTTCTTCATCGGGCCCATGTAGAAGCGGAACACGTCGGTGTTCGTCGCGCTCCCGAGCACGGGCCTCTCGAAGGAGACGGACGACCTGTCGTAACCATCGACGAGCTTGCGCGAGTCGTAGACGAGCTTGTACTGCGTGGCGTCGGGAACGGCGATTGCCGTGAAGTACTTTCCGACGATGCCCGTCCAGGTCACGCGCCGTTCGATCTCCTTCAGCTGGCCCATTCCCACCTTCGGGTCCTGGCGCTTCTTGTCCGCGTAGAAGGCGTAATTGCGGTAGTCGTTCCTCCCGTCCAGCTTCACGTAGTGGGGCCCGATCTGCGGTCCCATGGTGAGGGTGTACGCGGTACCGCCGAAATTGAGGCCGGGAAAATCGTTCACGGAGTTCACGATCGTCACGCGCAGCTCGAACAGGTATTCGTTCTTGTCGAACACGTAGGTCTTGTGCAGAGTGAAGGGGACCCCCACGGGCGACATGAACGTGCGGGTGAAGTCGTAGATCGACTGGTCTCCACTGCTCGATTCCTTCAGCGTGAAGGGGACCGTGATCTGTTCCGCTTTGTAGTCCCCGAAAGACAGCGCGAAGGGGAGCTCGCCGCTCGTCTGCGTCTTCGGGAGCAGGAGCATCTCCACCGGCGAGCCGTCGAGATTCTTGTACTTCTTCAGCTTCACGGAGTTGAGCGTCGCCCCCGAGCTCGAAAAGCCCACGGTGTAAAGGTTCGTATCACGCGTGATGGTCTCAGGCTGCGAAGCGGGAGGGGCCGATTCGGGGGTGGCAAGCACGGTGCCGGTGGCGATTGCCGAGAGAGCCGTGGTGGTGGCTGTGGGGTTTGCCACCTGCGCCGTGGAGGCAGGAGCGGAGGAGGACCCCTGGGCCTGAGAAGCGGCAGACTGCTGCGCCGCGGGAGCAGCGCTCTGCGTGGTCGGCTGCGCCGGCTGGGGCTTCGCGGGGAAGAGCACCGATTGAAGGAGCATTCCTCCGACGATGATCACGACCGAGAGCACGACAGCTAGGAGCGTTTTCTTGTCCATAATTCCTTCTTTTCGTCAGGGAACCGGGTCGTAACCGCCCGCGTGGAAGGGGTGGCATCTGAGAAGCCTCCGCACGGCAAGGTACGATCCCTTGAGGGCACCATGCTTCAGGATCGCTTCCTTTGCGTACTGCGAGCAGGTGGGAACGAAACGGCATGAAGGGGGAAAAGCCGGGGAGACGATCTTCTGATAGAGCGTGATGAGGAATGCGAGGATCGTCCTCATCGATGCCTCAACCCGACCCGCCGCACAGGCCCGAGCGGTTCAGCAGCTGCGCCATGGTTGCGCGCCTCTCTGCATACTCCGATCCGAAACGTACGACGAGGAACACGAGGTCATGCCCCGCGGGCACACCGTCTTTCAGGGAGCGATACGCCTCCCGAGTGATCCTCTTTTCCCGGTTTCTTCTGACAGACCCGCCGCTTCCACGCGCGACGACAACGGCGAACCTCGTTGCCGTGCTCTGGTTGTTCCTGAAGAGAAGCTTCAATCCCCGCGACTCAACCCTGCGCGCCGTGGTGAACAGCTCCCGGATGTCACTGCTTTTGCGCAGTCGTTCCCGTCTAGTAAGGCTTCTTCTCATCCGAGGCCGTGAGCTTGATTCGTCCTTTTGCGCGCCTGCGCTTCAGAACGAGCCGCCCGCCCTTGGTGGCCATCCTCGCACGGAAACCGAACTTTCGTGTCCTTTTGGTCTTGCTGGGCTGATAGGTCCGTTTCATCGGAAAATGCTCCTTGGTTATCCTGACGAGCAGGTGTTCTTGTCACGGGTTTGTCCTGAAGAATATAGGATGGATACCCACTCGTGTCAATGCTCAGGGCTCCCGGCGCGGCCGCCGGGCATCGGAAGGCGATGCGTCCCCTTGGTCTGGGCCGGCGGCCAAAGCGGGCGGCGCCACCCTTGCCGATGGTGAGCTCAGTGCCCGGTGCCGGGCCGTCCCGGGCCAACGCGCACCCGCAGGCCTGTCACCGAGGCGAGCGGAACGGTTTTCCGGGCAGCTTCGAGGAGGGGTGTGGTGCGGAGCTGCAGCATCTGCAGCCAGCCCGGATGATCCACCTCGACGAGAAGGACGCCGTTCTGCACGTCGACCAGACGGGCATGCTCGGAGAGGGCCTCTCCGGCGATGGCCTTCCAGCCCTTGAACAGCGGATCGTAGGGATTGCCCTCGAGCCATCCCCGTTCCCGCAGGAACTCGCGGAGCACGTCCCCCGCCTTTTTCACCTGAGAAAATCTCCCCCCTGCACCGTGAGGACAAGGGTATCCGAGGTTCGATACGAGAGCCACCCCTCATCGGGGAGGAAGGTAAAGAAGGCCTGCTCATACGGGGGGAACCGCTCGACGATCGCCCGCTTGCGTGCCGGGTCGAGCTCGAGGAGAACGTCGTCCAGGAGCAGCACCGGACTGCGGCCGGTCCGCTCGGAGAGGAAGCGCGCCTGCGCGACGCGAAGCGCCAGGGCGCACAGCCTGAGCTGACCGGTGGAAGCGAAGTGGGAGTAGTCCCTTCCCGCACAGACGTACGAGCAGGCATCCCGATGCGGACCCGAGGTGGTGGAACCGAGCGAGCGGTCGCGTCCCCTCTGTGCCGCCAGATGGGCCATCACCTCATCGGTGGATGAAAGACCGTTCCAGGACGGGCGGTAGCGGATCTGGACCGGCTCGTCGCTGCCTGTAATCTCACGGAAGAGCGGGTCGAACACCGCGTCGAACTGCCGCACGAGCTCGGCGCGGCGCGCCTGCAGGGCGAGCCCGAGCGCTGCAAGCTGCGCATCGTAGACGTCGAGGAGGTCGTCGCGCCCGTCCTTGAGGCTGAGATTGCGCGATCTCACCACCTGACGGTAGCCGCGCAGCGAATCGACGNNAAGGGTCTGGTCGAAGAATCTCCGCCGCTCCTCGGGTGAGCCGATGACGAAGCTCATGTCCTGCTGGACGAAGCAGATGCAGAGGACCTCGGAGAGAAGCTCGCGCCGCTCGGTGAGGACCTTGTCGTTGACCCGGATCTCCTTGCGCCGTCCGGGGGCTATCTGGAGGCTCAACGTGGTGTCCCCGGCGTCCGGGGTTGCGTGACGTCCGACGAGGCCCATCGCAATGGCGGGGTCGCGCACGAAGGCGCTTTCACGATTCTCACGAAAGGAGGAACCGAGGGAGACGAGGTGGACGGCCTCCAGGAGGTTCGTCTTTCCCTGGCCGTTCTCACCCACGAGAAAGACGGCGCGAGCTCCCAGGTCGAGCTCGCGGTCTTTCAGGTTGCGGAAGTTGAATACCCTGAGGCTCTCAAAGCCCATCAATCCAATTGCATGGGCATGATGATGTTCGTATAACCGTCCTCGGGAACGGGCCGCAAGGTGACGGCCTTGTTCACGTCGCTGAACTCGATGCTCACCTTTTCACTGGCGATCTCCCGCAGGGGCTCGCTCATGTAGAGGCAGTTCACGGCGAGGGACATCTCGGGGCCCTGGTAGTCGCACGGCAGCTCCTCCGTGGCGATGCCGAGCTCGCTCTCCTTGGAAACGATGGTGAGCGCGCCGTTCTCGAAGGAGAAGACGACCTTGCGCGACTTCTGCTCGACGAGGAGCGACACGCGGCGAAGCGCGTCTTCCAGCGATTTCTTTTCGATGAGCGCCGTGTACTTCTGCGTGTCGGGGATGACCCGGCGGTAGTCGGGGAACTGGCCGTCGATGAGGTTCGAGGAGAGGTTCGTAGCCCCGATGCGGAGGAACACGTTCTTGTCCGTCAGGGCCAGCGACAGCGCGCCTTCCCCTGAGGAGAGCTTGCGCACGATCGTGAGGATCTTGGGCGGCAGGATCACGCCCTTGAGGTTCTCCATCCGCAGGGGGATCTTGCGGGAGATGAAGGCCAGACGCCGGCCGTCGGTTGCCACCATGATGAGGCTGTCGTCCTTCTTCTCCAGAAAGATACCGTTCATGAAGTAACGGGTCTCGTCGTCGGAAACGGCAAAGAGGGTGCGCGACACCATCTCGATGAAGTCCTTCTGGGGGAAGTCGAAGTACGCGTTGTCGGGCGCACGGGCGAGCTCGGGGTACTTGTCCGAGGGGATGCAGCGGAGCTGGAAATCCACCTTCTTCGAGAGCGGCCGAATACGGAGCATCGTTGCATCCGACTGCTCGAGCTCCACATCCCCTTCCGGGAGGGAGCGAAGGATGTTGAGGAGCTTGTCGCAGAAAGCGGTTGTCGTCCCTTCCTGCGTAATGTCGACGGGGAGGCTCGTCTCGAAGCCGACTTTCAGATCGGTCGCCTGAAGCTTGAGCTCTCCCTTGGCTGCGGTGAGGAGAACGTTGGACAGCACGGAGAGGGAGTTCTTCGAAGAGATGACCTCCTGGGCCGTGGAGATCTCCCTGAGAATGTCGTCACGCGAGCAGGTGAATTTCATCTTCTCCTCCTTCTTATCTTATTCTTTTCAAGAAACGGACAATGATGGTGATGATGATGGGCACCGGTGACATGTGGACAAGCCTGGCAATTCGTTTCCACAGAGGGAGATGGCGTGTCGAATAACTTCATCCCTTTCCCCCCCGGTTGCCCACATGCTCCCATTCTTCGTGACCCTTACGGGGATTTCGCACAAACTGAGCCATTCTGTCAACAGAGAATCGCACAGAAAAACGGGGCAGGCTCCCGAGTTGTGCACCAGCTGTCCCCAGGGGCTATACATTATTCTCTTTGATCCTCTTCACCAGGGCCTGGAGCGTGGGGGCGAGATTCGGATCGAGCTTCAGGCGATCCTCGATCTTCTGGCACGCGTGCATGACCGTCGTATGATCCCGTCCCCCGAACTCCGCACCGACCTCGGTGGTGGAGTACTCGGTGAGCTCCCGGGACAGGTACATCGCGACCTGCCGGGGGAAAGCGACCGCCTTGGTCCGCCTCTTGCCCCTCAGGTCCTTGTAGGAGAGCCCGAAGTAGTCGGAGACTATCTTCTGGATCATCTCGATGGTGATGTTCTTCTGGCTGGGCTGCGCGAAGAAGTCGCGCAACTGCTGACGTGCGATGTCCAGGGTGATGTGCTTGTTCACGAGCTCGGCATAGGCGATGAGCTTCGTGAGGGCCTTTTCCAGATCCCGCACGTTCGTGTTGATGTTGCGGCAGATCAGCTCCACGACCTCGTCGGGGATGTTGATCTTTTTCTCCTCCACCTTGCGGCTGAGAATGGCCATGCGCGTCTCGTAGTTGGGCGGCTGGAGGTCCACGTTCAGTCCGCGCTCGAACCTGCTGCGCAACCGGTCGGAGAGGCTGCGGATCTCGGAGACGGGACGGTCCGAGGTGAAGACCATCTGCTTGTTCGCATCGTACAGCGCATTGAAGGTGTGGAAGAGCTCCTCCTGAGTTCCTTCGTGACCCTCGAGGAACTGGATGTCGTCGATGAGCAGCACGTCGACGAGCCGGTACTTGTTCTTGAACTGATGGCCGGTCTTCTTCTGTATGGAAAGGATGAACTCGTTTGCGAAGGTCTCCACGGTGACGTAGGCGACCTTGAGATCGGGGAACTCCCTGTAGACGGAGTTCCCGATGGCCTGGATGAGGTGGGTCTTTCCCAGACCGACGCCTCCGTACACGAGGCAGGGGTTGTAGCCGGTACCGGGGTTCTTGGAGATGGCGAGTGCGGCGTTCGCTGCAAAGGAGTTGGATTCCCCGATGATGAATCGCTCGAAGGTGTATTCCTTGTTGAGCTGCGGATGCTGACGCTTGCGCGTGCCGGGCTCTTCCACTTTTGGAGATTTCGACGGCTCCTCGTGTCCTGACTTTGCCGATGCCTTTTTTTGTACCGAGAACTTTACCGAGACGTCGTGCCCGGCAAGCTCGGCGAGTTTCTCTTCAATCTTAGGAAGATATCTCTGCGATATCTGGTCTTTGACGAAGGATGAAGGGACCGAGAGGGTGATCTGAGAGTCTCCGCTGCCCGCAAATTCGATGCCGCGAAACCAGGTCGAAAACTCCTGCTCGGAGATGTCTTCAGCGAGGTCTTTCAGCGCCTGTTTCCAGAAGGGCTCGTAGCTTCTTTTGCCCGGCTCCATGAGATTGTCCCCTTCTTATCGCCAGTTTATGCACAGGTTGTTCACATTCCGACCTTCCGCCTGGTTGCTGCGGGGAACCGGAATTCGCTCGGGAAAGCCGTGACGGTGATCACGAACCGGAAGATGGTAGAAATAATTCTTTTTCCGGAAAGCAATTGCAGTTCGCATCTTGCAAATCATATAACATATTGTATCAATGCGAGCGTTAGACGCTTCCCCTGACTGCACCACCGAAAATCCCATCGTCTATCCACAGCTTATTCACACCGTCTTTCGACCCGTTCAGTGTAGCCCATCGGCATCGATCCGACAAGGGAAATCGCTGTGGAGCGAAACGATACACAGCGGGTTGGATCGGCGCAGCACCCCGGGAGTGTGTTGAATTTTTCCACGTTTCTTCGTACAGTCAAGAGGAACCGCACAACCATTTGCATGCACGAAACTTATAGCGCACATAACATCCAAGTTCTCAAGGGTCTGGAGCACGTCCGCAAGCGGCCGAGCATGTACATCGGCTCGACGAGCCTCGACGGGCTGCATCAGCTCGTCTTCGAAATCGTCGACAACTCGATCGACGAGGCGCTCGTCGGCGCGTGCACCTCCATCTCCGTCCTCCTGGGCAAGGGGAGCGTGGTGACCGTGGAGGATGACGGCCGCGGCATCCCCGTCGACATCCATCCCACGGAGAAGGTGAGCGCCCTCGAAGTCGTCATGACCAAGCTGAACGCCGGCGGCAAGTTCGACAAGAACACGTACAAGGTGTCCGGCGGTCTACACGGCGTCGGAGCCTCGGTCGTCAACGCGCTGTCCGAGTGGTGCGAGGTGGAAGTCCATCGGGAAGGGAAAGTCCACTTCCAGCGTTACGTTCGGGGCGTTCCCGATAAACCGGTGTCGGTCATCGGCGAAACGTCAAAACATGGGACGGTCACGCGTTTCAAGCCGGACAAACAGATCTTCGAGGACATCGAGTTCAGCTTCGACGTGCTGTCCAACCGGCTGCGGGAGCTCGCGTTCCTCACGAAGGGAATCCACATCGCCGTTGCCGACGAGCGCGCCCTTCCGAAGAAGAGCCACATCTTCCACTTCGACGGCGGCGTCAAATCGTTCATCGAGTACCTCAACAAGAACAAGGACCTCGTCCACCAGGAGCCGGTGTACTTCGACAGCGAGCGCGACTTCAGCCGGGTCGAGGTCGGGCTCCAGTACAATGACGGGTTCGCTGAAACGATCTTCACCTTTGCCAACAACATCAACACGCGGGAGGGCGGCACCCACCTCATCGGGTTCAAGAGCGCGCTGACCCGCTGCCTCAACGACTACCTCAAGAAGCTCAACCTCTCCAAGAAGCTGGAGGAGAACTTGAGCGGCGAGGACGTGCGGGAAGGGCTCACCGCGGTCATCTCGGTGAAGATTCCCGAACCGCAGTTCGAAGGGCAGACCAAGGCGAAGCTCGGCAACTCCGAGGTGAAGGGCATCGTGGAGAGCCTCACCTACGACCGGCTGAGCCTCTTCTTCGACGAAAACCCCGACGTCGTCAAAAAGATCCTCGACAAGTCGATCATGGCCGCCAAAGCGCGGGAGGCCGCACGCAAGGCGCGCGACCTGACGCGCAAGAAGGGGCTCCTGGAGAACTCGGGGCTCCCCGGCAAGCTCGCCGATTGCTCGGAAGACGACCCGGCAAAGTGCGAGCTGTACATCGTGGAGGGAGACTCGGCGGGAGGCAGCGCCAAGCAGGGCCGCGACCGCCAGTTCCAGGCCATCCTCTCCATGTGGGGCAAGATGATGAACGTGGAGAAGACCCGCATCGACAAGGTCCTCACCAACGACAAGCTCTTCCCGATCATTGCGTCTCTCGGCACCGGCGCGGGGGACAAGTTCGATATTTCGAAGCTCCGCTACGGCAAGGTCATCATCATGGCCGATGCCGACGTCGACGGCTCGCACATCCGCACGCTCCTCCTCACGTTCTTCTTCCGCTACATGAGGGAGCTGCTGGAGCGCGGTCACGTCTACATCGCCATGCCCCCGCTGTACAAGATCGAGGTGAGCAAGCAGGTCCAGTACGCGTATGACGACGCTGAGAAGGACGTGATCCTCAAGAAGCTGGGCAAGAGCGAAGACCAGGTGACCATCCAGCGCTACAAGGGCCTCGGAGAGATGAATCCCGAGCAGCTCTGGGAAACGACCATGAACCCTGAGAATCGCAGCATGATGGCCGTGAAGCTGGAAGACGGCGTCGAGGCTGAAGAAATTTTCACGACCCTCATGGGCGAGAACGTCGAGCCGAGAAAAAAGTTCATTGAGGACAACGCGCTCTCGGTGACGAACCTCGACGTATAGCCCCTGATTCGGAGACGCACCGTGACGCTGGTCTGTTCGACCCCGCCGCAAGGGAGACACTACCGTGGCTGACGTGAAATCCCATACCTTCTCCATCCCCATCGAGGAGGAGGTGAAGACATCGTACCTGAACTACGCGATGTCGGTCATCGTTTCCCGTGCCCTTCCGGATGTGCGCGACGGGCTGAAACCCGTGCATCGCAGGATCCTCTTCAGCATGAACGAGATGGGCCTGCATGCGGACAAGGCTTACAAGAAGTGCGCCCGCATCACGGGAGACGTCCTCGGCAAATACCATCCCCACGGCGACATGGCCATCTACGACTCCCTCGTCCGTCTGGCGCAGGACTTCAGCATGCGCTATCCCGTCATCGACGGGCAGGGCAACTTCGGCTCCGTCGACGGCGATCCCCCCGCGGCGGTGAGGTATACCGAGGCGCGGATGAACTGGATCGCGGAGGCGATGCTCCGCGACATCAACAAGGACACGGTCGACTTCGGTCCGAACTACGACGGCTCCCAGGAGGAGCCCCTCGTGCTTCCCGCCGCCTTTCCGATGCTTCTGGCAAACGGATCCAGCGGAATCGCGGTCGGCATGGCCACGAACATCCCGCCGCAGAACCTGCGCGAAATCTGCGCGGCGATCTCCCTCCTCATCGATACACCCGAGGCGAGCCCCGAGCAGATCATGAAGATCGTGCGTGGCCCCGACTTCCCCACGGGTGGCCTCATCCTCGGCCGCAAGGGGATCAGGGATGCGTATCTCACGGGCCGTGGCAAGGTCATCGTCAGGGCCAAGGTGACCGTGGAGAGCTCCAGCACGGGCAAGGACTCGATCATCGTCACCGAGATCCCCTACCAGGTCAACAAGGCCAAGCTCATCGAGCGCATCGCCGAACTCGTCAACGACGGCATCATCACCGACATCGCCCGCGACGAATTCCGCGACGAGTCCGACCGCGACGGCATGCGCATCGTCATCGGCCTCAAGCGCGGNNCCGAGATCCCCTATCAGGTGAACAAGTCGGCGCTTATCATCCGGATCGCCGATCTCGTGAAAGAGAAGAAGATTGACGGCATCGTGGACCTGAACGACGAATCGGACAGGCACGGGATGCGGATCGTCATCGACTTGAGACGGGGCGTATCCCCCAAGGTCATCCTCAACCAGCTCTTCGCCCACACGCAGCTGCAGGCCGCATTCGGCGTCAACAATCTCGCCCTCGTGAAAGGGCTGCCGAAAACGCTCTCCCTGAAGGAGATGCTTCACTACTTCATCGAGCACCGCAAGGAAGTGGTCACGCGGCGCACGAGGTTCGAGCTAGCCAAGGCCGAGGATCGCGCCCACATCCTGCAGGGTTTGAAGATCGCGCTGGAGAACATCGACGAAGTCATCGCGATCATCAAGAAATCGGCGAACACCGAGGCCGCACGGCTCAACCTCATGGAGCGCTTCTCCTTCTCCGAGAAGCAGGCGCAGGCGATCCTCGACATGAGGCTGCAGCGCCTCACGAGCCTCGAGGTGCAGAAGATCATCGACGAGCTGAACGAGGTGCTCGCCCTGATCGAGCACCTGAAGGACCTGCTCTCCAGCGAAGCGAAGATCCTCGGTGTCGTGAAAGAGGAAACCGAAGAGATCTCGCAGAAGTTCGGCGACGACCGTCGCACGGAGATCATCGAGGAAGAGGCCGAGGAGATCAACGTCGAAGACCTCATTACGGAAGAGGACATGGCGGTCCTCATCTCCAACCGCGGCTATATCAAGCGCATCCCCGTGACGGCGTATCGCAGACAGGGCAGGGGCGGCAAGGGCTCCTCCTCGGCGGTGCTGAAAGAGGATGACTTCATCGAGCAGTTCTTCATTGCCTCCACGCACGACTATGTTCTGTTCATCACGAACCAGGGCAAGTCCTACTGGGTGAAGGTCCATGAGATCCCCGAGAGCAGCAGGCAGGCCAAGGGGCAGAGCATCAAGGTGCTCCTCTCCCTGGGGAGTGAAGAGGAGATCACCGCGATCGTGCGGATGAAGAACTTCACCGACGAGCTCTTCGTATTCATGGCCACGCGTCAGGGTGTCGTCAAAAAGGTCGGCATCTCCGAGTTCATCAATGCAAAGACCCGGGGGATCGTGGCGATCAAGCTCGATCAGGGCGACAGCCTCGTTACGGCGCTCCTCACGTCCGGCAAGGACGAGGTGGTGCTCGTCACTCGCAAAGGCAACGCTTTGCGATTCAACGAAGACGCTGTCAGGGCAATGGGCCGATCCTCTCACGGAGTACAGGGCATACGATTGTCCGACAAGGATGAGCTTGCCGGTGTTGCCATGGTGCGTGAAGGGGAGCAAATGCTCCTGATCAGCGAGTTCGGCTTCGGCAAGCGTACGGAATACGACAATTTTTCTCCGCATGGACGGGGTACCCGGGGCCAGATCTGCTACAAGACCTCCGAGAAGACGGGTGAGGTGGTCAAGGCGCTTTCCGTCAATGACACCGACGACCTCGTCTGCATCACCTCGCAGGGCAACGCGCTGAAGCTCAGGCTCGCTGAAATCGCCTCCCTCGGCAAGACCGCCATGGGCGTAAGGATAGTCAACATCACGAAGCCCGACGTCGTGGTCGGCGTTGCCCGGGTCGTCAAGGAAGATCAGCCGGAACAGACCCTCGAGGTGTAACATAGCCGAGCCCACAATGTTTCACGTGAAACATTGTGGGCGTTTGGAAAAACGATTTCTCCTGCCGACCTTTCGTTTCTGCTGAAAATGTAATTAACTATCCCTTGCCATGACCGCATACTCGCTGCGAGGTTTGCAATGATTCTCTGGATCTACCTCTTCGTCGCGCTCGTCCTGATCCTTCTGAACGCCTTTTTCGTGCTTGCCGAGTTCGCGTCGGTGAAGGTCAGGCCGACCCAGGTCGAAGCTCTCGCCGCGGCGGGCGACAAGCGTGCCCGGATCATGGAAACGATCCAGGCCCATCTCGACGAGTATTTGTCCGTCTGTCAGGTCGGCATCACCCTGGCCAGCATCGGGCTCGGATTCGTCGGAGAGCCCGCCTTCGCCGAGCTCCTCCTCCCCGTGGTGCGTTGGATCGGCATCGGCGGATTGGCTGCAAACCTCACCGCCCATGGCATTGCGATTGCCATTGCCTACCTTCTCGTCTCCTTCCTCCACATCGTGCTCGGCGAGCTCGTTCCCAAGTCGATCGCCATCCGCATCACGGAGAAGGCGGCGCTCTTTACGGCATACCCCATGGTCGTCTTCCGCTACCTCTTTCTCCCGCCGATCTGGCTCCTCAACAGCACGGTGAACGGTATCCTCAAGCTCCTGCGCATCCCTCCCGTGACGGACAGGGCGGCGCACTCCGAGGAGGAGATACGGATCATCCTCGACCAATCGCAGTCAGGGGGGGCGATCTCTTTCCGGAGACTCCTCCACATGGAGAACGTCCTGGACATGGGATCGCTTTCGGTGCGCAACGCGATGCGCCCCCGCAGGCTCGTGCGGTCCCTCGGCGTCAAAGCGGTGAAAGGGGAGAACGATGCGGTGATTGCGGAGCACCGCTACTCGCGTTACCCCGTCATCGGGGCGGACGAGAATCGACCCTTGGGCTACGTGCACGTCAAGGATCTGTTCCTCGCCGACAGGGCAGGGAAGCAGATCGAGGATCTCGTCCCGTACATCCGACCGTGTCCCTCCTTCAAGGAGCAGGATCCTCTGGAGCAGAGGCTTTCGGAGATGCAGCGGAAAGCCGCGCACATGGCGCTCGTGTTCGCCGAAGATGGAAAATGGACCGGAATCCTCACCCTGGAGGACGCGATTGAGGAGGTCATCGGTACGATCGAAGAGGAGTTCCCGACGGAGCCGACGGTTCGTCTGGCAGACCTGCTCACCGTCGAGCATACCCTCCTCGACGTGGAAGGCAGCACCGTTCTCTCCGCGGCGAGAAACGCCCTGCAGCGTATCCAGGGCGTGGACCTGCCGGTCTCCCGGGATGCCATCATGCTGTCGGTGACCGATCGTGAACGGCTGGGGAGCAGCTACGTGGGGAGGCGGCTAGCCATACCGCACGCCCGACTTGCGCGTCTGGCCACCCCCATGGTGATCGTCGCACGGATGAAGACGCCGATACCGGCACCCGTGCCGGGCGAGGATATCAATCTCCTCTTCATCCTTCTGACGCCCTCGGATACGCCCCGCATTCACCAGATCCTTCTTTCCCATATAGCGGGGATCTTCGAGAGCGATTTTCTCGAAGAGAGGCTGGAGGACGCTTCGACCGCAGCGGAGCTGCACAATGTGATCTGCACTGCAGAGCAGGTGGTGCTGGGGTAGGTGATGGGACAGCGGGCAGCGCGCTGTCCCATCGGTTGTGTTATCGGACCTGAGCCGGGATTCCCCTGTCACGGAAAGCTTTCAGCAACCGTTCGAGCGCCGCTCTGTCAGGCGCGGGTTCCCGGCCAAGAGCAGGGTCGAGCAGCTTTGTTGCGTGGAAAGCCTGGAGGAAGAAGGCGTGGCACCCTCGGATCATTTCCGCGACCTCTGTCATCTCCGATTCCGACAGGAGGGACGCGAGGTAGGTCGTTCGCATCTCGTGGGGGAGGCCGGAGTCGATGACGAGCCTGGTGCTCTGCCTTATGACTGCGAGATCCACTGATGTGCGCGTGATCCGTCCGTACGCAGAAAGCGGTCCTTTGATGTCCAGGGCTACGTAGTCGACGCACCCCTGGGAGAGGACCGTTTCGAGCATCCCGGGCCTGCTGCCGTTCGTATCGAGTTTCACGTGAAACCCCATGGTCTTCAGGTTTGCGAGGAACGGCGGAAGGTCGTCGTGGAGCGTGGGCTCACCGCCTGAAACGACAACACCCTGGATCATCCCGATCCGTGACCGCAGAAAGGCGAGCACGGCCTTTTCTTCCAGCGGAGGTGCGTACTTCTCGGGATCGACAAGCTCGGGATTATGGCAATACGGGCAACGGAAGTTGCAGCCGCGTGTGAAGACTATGGCTGCAATCTTCCCGGGAAAATCCGAAAGGGACACCTTCTGCAGACCGCCAATGATCACCGGTGGCTCCTCAGGCCACGGCCCGGCTCCAGCAATTCCAAGTTTGGCACCGTTATGAAGCAGTTCTCACTATGTCCCCTTGAAAATGGGCAAATTCGTGACAGAGGGGGACACTGAAAACCCCGGAAGGTCCATAGTGAGAACTGCTGGCCCGGCTCATGACAGCTTGAAGGTCTTTCGCGCCTTGAACTCCTCCACCTTGCCCTCGTTCCACTGGTTCACCGGGCGCAGGTAGCCCACGACCCGTGAGTACACCTCTGCAGCAGAGCCGCACGTGGGGCAGGTTTCCTGCTTGCCGGAGAGATACCCGTGCGTCGGGCACACGCTGAATGTCGGTGTCACGGTGAAATAGGGCAGATGGTAGCGTTCGCAGATGAGCTTCACGAGCTGGCGCACGTTCTTCGGATCGGTGATCTCTTCACCGACGAAGAGGTGGACAACCGTGCCTCCGGTGTATTTGGTCTGCAGCTCGTCCTGGAGGTCGAGCACTTCGAAGAGGTCGTCCGAGTACTGCACGGGAAGCTGCGACGAGTTCGTGTAGAAAGGCTTTCCCTCGTTCTCATTGCCGCTCTTGATGCCGGGAAACTTTTCCGCATCGAGCCGTGCCAGGCGGTACGACGTGCCCTCTGCCGGGGTCGCCTCGAGGTTGTAGTTGTTGCCGGTCTGCTCCTGGAACGTGACGAGCTTCTCCCGCATGAAGTCGAGAACCCGTAGCGCGAAGAGCTGACCCGTTTCCGTTCCCACGTTCGTGCCCAGCAGGTTCACGCATGCCTCGTTGAGGCCCACGAGACCGATCGTGGAGAAGTGGTTCCGCCAGTACTGGCCGAATCGCTCACGGATGCCGCGGAGGTAGTGCTTCGTGTAGGGGTAGAGGTTGAGCTCCGTGAAGCGCTCCAGGACTTTACGCTTGATCTCCAGGGAGGTCTTTGCCACCTCCATGAGCTCGCCGAGCCTCTGGAGAAACTCCCCTTCGTCAGCCGAGAGGTAGCCGAGTCGCGGCATGTTGATCGTGACCACGCCGATGGAGCCGGTGAGCGGGTTTGCGCCGAAAAGCCCGCCGCCGCGTTTCTCCAGCGACTTGTGGCTCTCCAGGTCCCTGAGATCAAGACGCAGGCGGCAGCACATGGAACGGGTGTCATCGGGGGACATGTCGGAGTTCACGAAGTTGGAGAAGTAGGGGATGCCGTAGCGGGCCGTCACCCTCCACAGGATGTCCAGCGCAGGGTCGTCCCAGTCGAAATCCTTCGTGATGTTGTACGTGGGGATGGGGAACGTGAACACGCGTCCCTTCGCGTCACCTTCGGAAAGGACCTCGAGGAACGCGCGGTTGAACAGCCGCATCTCGTCCTGAAAATCGCCGTAGGCGATGTCGAGGAATTCCCCGCCGAGGATCACCGGCTTGTCCGCGTACATTGACGGCACCTTGAGGTCCATCGTTATGTTTGTGAAAGGGGTCTGGAACCCGACGCGCGTCGGCACGTTGATGTTGAACACGAACTCCTGCAGCGCCTGCTTCACCTCGTCGAAGCCGAGTGAGTCGAAGCGGATGAACGGCGCGAGCAGGGTGTCGAAGTGGGAGAAGGCCTGGGCGCCGGCCGCCTCGCCCTGGAGTGTGTAGAAGAAGTTCACGATCTGGCCGAGTGCGCTGCGGAGGTGCCGGGCAGGCTTGCTCTCCACCTTCCCGGGGGCTCCCTTGAAGCCCTGCATGAGCAGGTCCTCGAGGTCCCAGCCGACGCAGTAGACGGAGAGGATGCCGAGGTCGTGGATGTGGAAGTCCCCTTCGGAGTGGGCGAGCCTGATCTCGGGCGGATAGATCTTGTTCAGCCAGTAGATCTTGCTGATCTCCGAGGATATGTAGTTGTTCAGGCCCTGGAGGGAGTAGGCCATGTTGGAGTTCTCATTGACCTGCCAGTCGGCTTTCTCGAGATACCGGTCGATGAGGTCCACGTCGGCGCGGGAGACGATCTCCCTGATGCGGGCGTGCTGATCGCGATAGATGATGTAGGCCTTGGCCGTGCGGCGGTACTGCGAAGAGAGGAGCACTTCCTCAACGATGTCCTGCACCTGCTCCACGGAGGGGATCTCCCCCGGGAGCGCCTGCTGGGCGAGGTTGAGCACCCGCAGGGTGAGACGTCCGGCGACCTCCTCATCGAACTCGCCGGATGCCTCTCCTGCTCTGGCTATTGCCGTGGTGATTTTGTCGGGGCGAAAAGGGACAATAAGGCCGTTACGCTTTTTTATCGAGATGAACACGAGCTTCCCCTCCCAAGGTCGACCGCTTTATGGTGTGTGAGTGGCCCATGGTATACAGCAACTTCCAGGGCAGTTCAAGTCTTTATTTTCTTTCGGCTGACGGCATGAAAAAGCTTCACAAATGTTTCGTAATCAGGGGTCACGTTCTATTGTCAGGTGCAGGAAAATAGGCTATTCCATCAACCGATGGGGAAGATCATCGTGTTCGCCAACCAGAAGGGGGGAGTCGGCAAGACGACCACCGCCGTGAATCTCGGCGCCTATATCGCCGAGGCCGGCAAGCGCGTCCTGCTCGTCGACTTCGATCCTCAGAGCAATACCAGCAGCTCGGTGGGCGCGAACAAGAGCCTGCCCGGCATCTATGAGGCGATCATGGGCCGGGCCCCGGCGGAGACGACGATCCAGGTCTGCTCGGTGCCGAACCTCTCGATCATCCCTTCCACTATCGACCTCACCGGCGCCACCGTGGAGCTCGTCGATCAGAAGGACAGGGAGTACTTCCTCAAGCGCACCCTGACGCCCCTGGCCGCGAGCTACGACNNTCGACTGTCCCCCGTCGCTGGGACTGCTGACGCTGAACGGGCTCGTGGCAGCGGACTTCGTGATCATCCCCCTGCAGTGCGAGTACTTCGCCCTGGAGGGCTTGAGCCTCTTGTTGAAGACCGTGAACCGGGTACAGAAAGGGCTCAACACGGAGCTGAAGATCGGCGGCATCCTCTTCACCATGTATGACACGCGCACGCGCCTTGCCCACGACATCGTCCAGGAGGTCACCGGGTACTTCAAGGAGAAAGTGTTCCGCACGATCATTCCCCGCAATGTGCGACTGAGCGAAGCGCCCTCGTTCGGAAAACCCATCAACCAGTACGACCCCGAATGCATCGGCGCCCGCAGCTATCAGAAGCTCGCGGAGGAGGTGTTGCACAATGTCTAAGAAGGCGCTCGGCAAAGGCATCGAGGCCTTGCTGGGAGAGAACGAGGCGGTGGATCCCGCTTCTGTTTCCGAGATCCTGCTGTCCTCCCTCAGGCCCAACCCGCAACAGCCGCGCCACGAGTTCGACGACAAGGCGCTCCAGGAGCTCTCCGACTCGATCAGGGAAAAGGGCGTTCTGCAGCCCATCCTCGCCGAGGCTGACGAGGACGGCGGGTACGTCATCATCGCCGGTGAGCGGCGCGTGCGCGCGGCAAAGCTCGCGGGGCTGACGCGCATCCCCGTCGTCGTGCGCCAGTTCACGCTCCAGGAGAAACTGGAGATCGCGCTGATCGAGAACGTGCAGAGGGCGGACCTCACGCCCATCGAAGAAGCGCTCGCCTACAAACGCCTCATGGAAATGGCGAACCTCAGCCAGGAGCAGGTGGCGCTGAAGGTGGGAAAAGACAGGTCCACCGTCGCCAACATGCTCCGTCTCCTGAAGCTGCCCGAAGAGGCTCAGAAGGAGCTGTCGGAGGGAAGCATCAGCCAGGGGCACGCCCGCGCGCTCCTGGCCCTCGTCAGTCCCTCCGATCAGCATCTCCTCCTTCGCCGCATGGTGGACGCCGGCATCTCCGTACGTGAGGCGGAGGAAATGGCCTCGGGACTCAACAGAGGAAAGAGGGGAACGGCGGGCAAGACCGAGGGTGCGCCGAAGCGAAAGGAGCCCGAGATCCGGGAGCTCGAGCAGAAGCTCATCGAGAAGCTCGGCACCAAGGTCGAGGTGAAGGGGTCGGGCCGAAAGGGGAGGATCGAGATCTCGTACTTTTCCTCGGACGACCTGGAGAGGTTGCTGCAGTTGCTGTCCTGAGCCCTCGGACCCGTTCCCTCAGTGCGTACTACAAGGTGATGCATACTGAGAATCCTCGCCTCAGCCCCGTTTTATTGACAAAGCCCCGGTCGATGGTTATAGTCGAGTCTGCCAGTAGAACGGGAATGCTGCACACCACGCAGGAGGCATGTGCGCGTATTCTCGTGCCAGGGAGAGGTGTCCGAGTGGTCGATGGAGGCGGTCTTGAAAACCGTTGAGCCGCTTGCGGTTCCGGGGGTTCGAATCCCTCCCTCTCCGTACTTTTCTGCGCTCTAACGGGCCCGGTCCTCGCGACGGGCCCGTTCGCATTTCCATCATATTTGTGATATGAGCTCCTATCCCGCCGCTCGAGTTCGTTTCGCGCCATCACCGACCGGTTATCTCCACGTCGGCGGCGCTCGCACCGCGCTGTTCAACTGGCTCTATGTTCGGCGCTTTGGCGGACAGTTCCTGCTTCGCGTCGAGGACACCGACAAGGCGCGCAGCACCGACGAGAGCACGCGCGCGATTTTCGAAGGACTGGAGTGGCTCGGGCTCGCTTGGGATGAGCCGGTGGTATATCAGGGCGCCAACCTCGAGCGACATCGCGCGGATGTGAAGCAGTTGCTTGACGCGGGTCTCGCGTATCGCGATTTCACGCCACAGGCAGTGCTCGACGAGCGCAGAGCTGCCGCGCAGGCGCGTGGCGAGACCTACAAGTACAAGCGCGAGTGGGCCGAGCTTCCGTTGCACGAGGAGCAGGAACGACTCGAGCGCGAAGATCCGTACGTCGTGCGATTCCGTGTGCCGGAGGAGACTGGCGTGACCGAATGGGACGACCTCGTTCACGAGCGCATCGCGTTTCCAAACAAGGACGTCGACGACTTTGTGATTCTCCGCTCCGATCGCACGCCCATCTACAACTTTGCGGTTGTCTCGGACGACATCGCGATGGGCATTACGCTCGTCATGCGCGGCGACGATCACATCTCCAATACGCCCAAGCAGATAATGCTCTACCGCGCACTTGGCAAGGAGCTTCCGCGCTTCGCGCATCTGCCGATGATTCACGGATTGGACGGCAAAAAGCTGAGCAAGCGCCATGGAGCGACCGCTGTAGGCGACTATCAGCACGAAGGGCTGCTCCCGCAAGCGATGCTCAACTTTCTCGCATTACTCGGCTGGTCCCCAGGCGGTGACCGCGAAGTGATGTCGCTGGCTGAGATGACTGAGCTGTTCGCACCAGAAGGATTGCAACGCAAGGCCGCGATATTCGATCCGAAGAAGCTCGAGTGGATGAACGGGCAGCACATGTCCATGATGCCGCTCGCCGATCTCGAACCGGTTGTAACTCGCGCGATTGTTGCTGCCGGGCTCGCGACGGCCGACGAGCTCGCCGAGCGGCACGACTGGTATCTGCAGCTCGTCGATCTGCTGCGCGTTCGTGCCCGCGTGGTCGACGACATCGTTCGCCAGGCGGCACCGTACTTCGCGGACGAGATCGCATATGACCCGGAAGCAGTCGCCAAACAGTGGAAGGACCGCGCAGCATCACTCTCGATTCTCTCGTCCACTCGCGACACGCTTTCCGCTGCGCCGTCCTGGGACGCGGCGACGCTCGAAGCCGAGCTCCGTGGTCTCGCCGAGCGGCACGGAATTGGCGGTGGAAAGCTATTTCAGCCGCTTCGAGTGGCCCTGACTGGCCTGACAGTCAGCCCGGGAATCTTCGACGTTCTTGTGATGCAGGGGCGCGACCGCGCGATCGGGCGACTCGAACGAGCGATCGAGTACCTTTCTCAGCAAACCGATGGTTGACCAAGTGCAGAAACAGCCGCATCTTAGTGCTCCAACGTACCACTTGAACCCACCAGGGAGTCCCTATGTCTGAGCAATTGACGCGCCTCGAAAGCTCAGTCTATCAGTATCTGCTCGACTTCACAGCAGAACATACGTACCAACCGAGCATTCGTGACATCGGTAAGCAATTCGAGATCAAGTCGACAAAGACAGTCTCGGATTTACTGCAGTCGCTCGCGCGGAAGGGTTACATAGAACGCGATCCATCGCGCTCACGCGGCGTTCGTCTGTTGGGCTTCAGTGGCGCGGCGCAGTCAACGCCGGTCCCGTTCTACGGTCGCATCCACGCCGGCGAGCCGGCGTTGCTTCCAGAGCATCGCGAAGGCTTCATAACGATGGATCGAAGATTTCTTCCATCAGATCGCGTCTTCTTCCTCAAGGTGAAGGGAGAAAGCATGATCGGTCGCGCGATAGAGAGCGGTGACTTCGTGATGATTGATCCCGCGACAACCGCAAGGGATGGCGACATAATCGCGGCGCGCATCGGCGAGGAAGCCACTATCAAAACGCTCGCGCACGAAGGTCAGACGGTCGTGCTCAAGGCTGCAAATCCTGCCGATCGAGACATCAGCATCGGCTCGCGTGACGACTTCGGAGTGCTCGGAGTGGTGTGCGGCGTGTTCCGCCCGTTCAGCGTAATGAACACGCAGAGCATGCAGACGGCAGCGTCAGGAATGATTTCGTAAGCGAAATCGAAATCGTAACGAAGATTCTCTAACCAATATCGTCATTCCCGCGAATGCGGGAATCCATGGCCGGCGACCATGCGGTACAGTGTCGCTACGCAGGAGCGTCGGGTCGCGAGTCTAGTTCGGTTGGGAGGCGGCCTGATCGGCCGCCTTTTTCTTTTCGGCCTCGGCCTCGCGACGCTCGCGCTCCTTTCGTTGGCGAATGCTGCGCACAGCCTTGTCGAAATCGGCGTTGTTCATTCCGCGTTGAGCCTGCTCGAATATCTCGTCGTGGTTCGCTGTTAGCGTCTTGTTGCGCTCGTACGTCGTCGGATTGCCAGTGAGGTTGATCGGCAACATCGCGAGAACCGCAGTTGGGATCGATACCGGCCCGAGCCGTATGTATTTACTGTCGATTCCGTATTTCTGGCCATTCTTCTGGAATGTCCAATCACCCGGCGCGCGCCGGCCGGCATTTGCCACACGCACCGAATCGTTGTACGCGCCAATGTCGTTGACTATTACGCTGTCCAGTCGCTCGGTCGCTGTCTTTGGCGCGGTTGCTATCTGTCCGGGCGCCGCCCACACGCGCGAATCTTCATAGCGTGGTTGAATTCCGAGAAGCTGGCCACCACCGCCGATGAGTGGTCCGCTGGACGGTCCAATTGACATCACCGGCGGTCCCTTCGGCGCCGCGGTAATTGTCGTCGGTACAACAGTCGGTGCTACCGGGAGCGGAACGGCACTCGGCTTCTTCGAAATGCCATCGCCGCCACTACGGCCAGCTGTCACGGGCCCCGGATTCTTCTGCTGCGGGAGTGACAGGAATCCGATCCGCTCCACAACCGCTTCCGGAGCGGGACGCCCGAACGACATGAAGAACGGATGCCGCGAGAGGAGCGCCTGGATGAAAAGCACGGCCACCACCAGGTGAATGGCGACCGATGTTATCCATGCGCCCGACGGGCGGCGAAGATTCATGTTCTGGCGAGGCCTAGTCGTTGAACGAAGCGAGCACACGTCCGGCACGCTTCGCGGCTTCACGAATGCGATCCGGTGACGTGATGAACGAGATGCGGAAGAATCCTTCCCCGCCCTGTCCGAACGCGGCACCGGCCATCACGACCACTCCCTCTTCCATCAACTTGTCGGCGAACACCTTGCTCGGAATGTGCGCGGGCAGCGGAATCCAGAGATACATCGCCGCTTTTGGCACATCGCACGTGAAGCCGTTCTCGCGGAACGCAGCGACCGCGGCATCTCTGCGCTCGGTGAAGATCGCCATGTTCTTCGGGACAAACTCGTCGTGAACGTCGAGCGCGGCCGCTGCTGCTGCCTGCACGGCGAGAAACGATCCGGTATCGATGAACGACTTCACAGTCGCAAGCGCGTGCACAAGCTCCGGCTTGCCGCACGCCCACCCGCAGCGCCAACCCGTCATGTTGAACGTCTTCGACATCGAATGGAACTCGAGCGCCACGTCGCGCGCGCCCTCCACCTCGAAGATGCTCGGCGGCACATATCCGTCGTACGCGACTTCGGAGTACGCATTATCGTACACCAGCACTATGTCGTGCTCCTTGCACTGCTTGACGACGCGCTCGAGATAGTCGAGCGGCGCGATCGCTGCCGTGGGGTTGCCGGGATAGTTGAGATACAGAATCTTGGTGTGCGCAAGAACGTCGCTCGGAACCTCATCCAGATCCACGAGGAAATTATTGTCGGCGCGCAATTCGTACCGGTACGGCGTTCCATTCGACAGAATCGTTCCGCCCATGTAGGCGTTGTAGCCCGGCTCCGGCATTATCGCGTAGTCGCCACGATCCAGATAAGCGAATGCAAGATGCGCGAGCCCTTCCTTGGATCCGATCAGCGGAACGACTTCGGTGAGCGGATCGAATGTGACGCCGAAGCGCTTCTTCATGAAGCGAACTATCGCTTCGCGGTATTCCATGAGGCCGAGCTCGAAACCGTAGCGGCCCATCGCGGGCTCGCGGATGGCGCGCTCCATGCGCTCGAGCGCGGCTTCAGGCGGCGGAAGGATAGCGTCGCCCGCGCCAAGATCGATGAGATCAACGCCGCGCGCGATCAGCTCCCGCTTTTTGCGCGGAATGTGTGCGAGCGGATATGGCGGCAGGTTGGTGATTCGTTCGTTGTACGGAGGCACTTAGACGGTGTTGGTAACAGGGTTGCGTACTTTGCTGAATCCGGGAATCTCCACTTCCACCACATCGCCAGCCACGAGCTTGCCTACACCCGCAGGGGTCCCGGTTGCTACGACGTCGCCAGGCTCCAGCGTCATGATTCCAGATATATAGGACAGTAGCTCCGGAATCGAGAAGACCATATCACTAGCTGCACCGTGTTGGCGTTCTACACCGTTCACCCGGGTTAGTACCACTAGGGTTCCGAGGTCCGCCGGCGCCGGCGACTCCGGCCCGATCGCGCAGAATGTGTCGAAGCCTTTGGCCCGAGTCCACTGGCCATCGCTCTTCTGGAGGTCGCGCGCCGTAACGTCATTCAGGGCGCATACCCCCCGAATCGCTCCGCGGGCGCTCGCCGCATCCACATGCGACAGCCGCGCGCCGATCACGATCCCGATTTCCCCCTCGAACTCCACCTGCTTCGATTGGGCAGGAAGAACTATCGCCTCGCCTTCCCAGACCACGCTCGAGGGTGGCTTGAGAAAGAGTAGCGGCTCTTTAGGCACATCATTTCCGAGCTCCTTGGCGTGCTCGGAATAGTTACGGCCCACGCAAACGATCTTTCCAGGTCGGTCAGTCATTGGACATGCTGTAGAAGCGTTGAAGTTGCCGCTCGAGCGCACTCCACGCTCCGCTCATGCGCTTGGCGGGAGGAAGGTCGCGCAATAACTCGCGACCGTATCTCTTTGTGATTACGCGGGGATCGGCTATAACGATGGCGCCACGGTCGCTCGCGGTCCGAATCAGCCGGCCGAATCCCTGCTTGAGGCGGAGCGATGCATGGGGCAGCATGTATTCGCCGAATGCGTCTCCACCGCGCGCCGTGATCGCCTCGCATTGCGCAGCCGTTACCGGCTCGGATGGCACACGGAACGGCAGCCGCGCGATGACCAGCGCGCGCAACGCCGATCCCGGCACGTCCACCCCTTCCCAGTACGACGAGGTGCCCAGCAATATCGCGTTGCCGGAGTTGCGAAAGCGCTCGAGAAGCGCATCTCGCCCATCTTCTCCGTGCACCAGCAGCGTAAAGTCATCCGCAAGGCCGCTACGTCGCAACGACTCCGCGGCTGCGCGGACGTCGCGGTGGCTCGTGAACAACACGAACATTCCGCCGCCTGATGCGCGCGCCACACCTTCGACTATCCGCAAGACCGCGGCGAAGTGGGACGCGGCGTCCTCGTTCGGCGCTGGTATGTCAGTGGGAACGATCAACAATGCCTGCGACTGATAATCGAACGGCGAAGCGAACGCAGCGGTAACAGGCGTAATCGCACTTCCGTCGAGTCCAAACCGGCGCGCCACGAACGAGAAATCACCCTCGGTGCCGAGCGTTGCGCTCGTGACGATCGCGGTCTTTACACGCGTGAACAGATCGTCGCGCAAAATCGGAGCAAGATCCAACGGTACCGCGGTCACAGCCACATTTCCTTCCCGTCCCTTTACCTCGAGCCAGCGCACCATCGGCTCGACGGTCGCCGGCGGGCGTAGAGCGAGCATCAATCCATCAGCAGACGCGTCGAGTCTGCGCGCAACTGCGCGGAGCTCGTTTACGAGCATCAGCAACGTGTCGTCACGCGTGCCCCCACCTTGCAGCCTATCGCTGACGAGTGTCAGACTATCGCCGAGTACGCGCAGCTCCCGCAACAGATCGGTCAGCGCAATGTGCAGGCCGCCTTTCCAGACCGGATGCTGCGCAAGTCGTCACTCATACGCATGACGGGTGCAGCGCCGGTGTGCAACACGGCGAGCAGCAAGTCGAACAACAGGTCGCTCTTTTCCCGCGATGCGCGAACGGCCGGAACTATGCGCTGCGTGACCACGTCCAGGCTCGCGGTACCGAGTAGATCACGCGACGCGGACAAACGCTCGACAAGCGTGTTCACCAATCCGCGCCCGCGACGATCGAGTCGTCCAAACAACCGTTGAAGCGCACGGCGTGATGTCGTAACACCGAGGTGAGCGGACGCCGCGTCCTCAAGATGATGTCCTTCGTCGATTACGAGGCGAGTGTACGACGGAATCACCGCTGCATCGTCCCAGTTGCCAGCCGCTCGGCGTACCGCGACATCCGACATCAGGAGATGATGATTCACTACGACAACATCTGCCTGTGCGGCTTCTCGCCGCGCCTTGAACAGGAAGCAATCCTGAAAGTGCGGACATGCATTCCGGGTGCACAGATCCGGCTCCGCCGCGACCTCATCCCACACTTCACCACGTGGCGGCGTTGTGAGATCGCTGAGTGATCCATCCTCGGTCGTTTCGCTCCATGCGCGAATCTCCTCCAACCCCTCGCTGGTGTCGTCGTCAACGAGTGTCGGGCCGAGCAGAGTCGCTTGCGCGAGGCGCAGCTTGCAGAGATAGTTGCGCCATCCTTTCAGTAGTGCGAACCGAACGTTCTGCTCCGACGCGAGCGCGTCACGCAGAAACGGGAGATCCTTTCTTACGAGTTGTTCCTGAAGATTGATCGTGTTCGTCGAGACGACGGTGCGCTCGCCATTCGCGGCGGCCCAGCGGAGCGCGGGAATGAGATAGCCCAGCGACTTTCCCACTCCGGTTCCCGCTTCCAGCAGCCCAACGCCACCCGAGTTGTAGAGATCGACAACGGCATGCGCCATTGCGCGCTGAGTCGGACGGTCTTCGAAGCGCAACATCGCGCGCGCGATCGGACCGTGAGGTCCGAGATCCGCCGACACCGCAACGGGATCGAGCGCCCGGAGCTCGCGGACCTGTTGGGTCGCGGGCGGCGACGCCTCGTCATCGGCGTAATCATCCAGCACCATCCGGGTCGCAGCGGCGACGAGATCGAGCGGGGCGATCATCGGGTTATTTTCGGGCTGAACGACACCCTGGGAACTTAACCCGCTGGAGTGGAATCCGGCGGAGAATGCGCAAGCTTGTACGCGACGTTTCGCGGGACGCCAAGCTCGTCTGTCAGCCGTTCAATGATGTCGCGCGACGATGCCCCCTCGGAGCGCATCTTCGACACCGTGTCGCGCGCTTCGCTCTCACTCGGCGCGCGCTCGGTCGCTCCGGCGATCACGAGCACCAATTCTCCGCGCACGCCGTCCACCGTTCCGGCGTGAAGCGATGAGACGGTTCCGCGGCGCACATCCTCGAAGTGCTTGGTCAGCTCACGCGCCAGTGCAGCCGCTCGGTCGCCGCAGCCAGCTTCGACGAGATCTGCGAGCGTCGCCGAAATTCGTTGTGGTGACTCGTAAATCACGATGGTGAACGCAGAGCGCGCGATCGTGCGCAGCATCGACTCGCGTTCACCGCCCTTGCGCGGAAGAAAGCCGAGAAAAGTGAACTGGTCCGCCGAGATTCCCGACGCGACCAGTGCGGAGAGCAGTGCTGATGCACCCGGTATCGGGATGACGCGCAGCTCTGCCTCGAGTGATGCGGCCACGAGTCGCGCACCGGGATCCGAGAGCAGCGGCGTCCCCGCGTCCGAGATCAACGCGATGGATTCACCCGCGAGCATTCGCTTGACCAGGCGCGGTGACTCGCGCGCTTCGTTGTGCTCGTGATACGCGCTCATCTTCGTCTGAATTCCGAGATGCGTCATCAGCGTGCGCGAATGCCGAGTATCCTCGGCGACGATCAGGCTCACCGATTTAAGCACTTCGACGGCGCGAATTGTTATGTCGCCGAGGTTACCGATCGGCGTTGCGACGACAAATAGCGAGCCCGGTGCCGCGGTGGATTTATCGGACAAAAAAGGGGCGGTCATCCAATCACCATGATCGAGTCATGGCTGACTGAACGAACGCCCCTCGTGCGACCGGGCGAGAATTACGCCGCGTGCTGCTGGAACTTCGCGGCGAGTTGTGCCTTGGGAACTGCGCCAAGGACCTGATCCACAACCTTTCCGTCCTTGAAGAAAAGAATCAAGGGGATCGACCGAACGCCGAAGCGCTGGGCGAGGCTCTGATTCTGATCGACATCCACCTTCGCTACTTTGGCCTTGCCGGCGTACTCGGTAGCGAGCTCGTCCAGGAGCGGGCCGACCATGCGGCACGGGCCACACCAAGGAGCCCAGAAGTCCACCACTGCAAGGCCGTCGTGCTTCTCGATCTCGCTCGAGAAGGTGGCGTCCGTAAGCTCCACCGAATTCGACATCTTATCTTTCTCCGCGGCAACCATGCCGCTTTTCGTGAGTGCAAAGTGTTCACGTGCTCACCTTCTAATCTAATGACCCGAGCAATGAGCAAGACA
This sequence comes from Spirochaetaceae bacterium, assembly GCA_003141795.1. The sequence goes on from PLNO01000182.1 coordinate 27,450, forward strand.
GGCGCCGAGGCTGGATCATCCGGCAAACCCGCTCACATCGCGCACGTCGGAATCGCGGTCGAATCGCTATCGGCCATCCTGCCCTTTTTCCGGGATGTGCTGGGCATGCCCGAGATTTTGATGTCGGACTCGGACGGCGCGCGGATCGCCGCGGTTCAGAGCGGCGAGTCGTTGATCGAGTTTCTGGAGCCCGTTGGGCCGGAGACGCCGATCGGCAAGTATCTGGCGCGCCGGGGCGCAGGGATACATCACATTTGTGTTGCCGTTGCCGATATCGATATCGCGATGGCGCGGTGCCGAGCCGCTGGGGTCCAGCTGATCGACGAGGAGCCGCGGTTGGGGGCCGAAGGAAAGCGGATTGCCTTTCTGCATCCGAAATCGACGGGCGGCGTGTTGATCGAGCTCTCGGAATAGCGCACGGTGGCCTAGGTCCCCGACGTGCATAATTCTCATAAGAAGTCATCCTCGCCGAAGGCGGGGATCCATGGCCGACGATTGAATGCTATATACCACCCTTGCAGGTGTAACCTGCCGACAGGTGCGGCCGACGCCCAGCGACAGTGCCAAGCAGTCAGAATCAACAGCATGACGTCCCCGCTTTGCTAGCTCTTGGGCCTAGGCCCCGCCCGGGCTCACCGGCGCCATCGCGCAAAAATCCTTGACCGCGGCGATATCGAGATTTTCAACGTACCATCGGCCGCCGGGTCCCATCACGGTATATATGACCGGGGCCCGTGTCCTGCCGCCGCGCTCCAGCTCGACCCGTACCATCCGCCGAATCTCCGAAGTCGGGCTTTCGTTGAGCACGCGGAAAGAGTCATAATTGAAGTAGCACTGCAAGATCACCTCGCGTTTCTCGAGCTCGGTGCGCTCCATGTTGTCGCGCGCGGCCCCCTTGGATGTGCCCCAGACCAGCGACATGGCTTGCAGGTCCTGAGCATGCACCGCGGCAAAGAACCGCTCCACGGCATCTGTGGAAGTCTTCGCGCCGGGGGTCATATCCACGCCGGACGGGGAATGAGGCGCGGTAGCACACGCGGCGGCTCCCATCAGTACGATTGCCAGCAGTAACTTCTTCATTGGGAAGAAGTTATACTCCGGCCGAATATGCGAGCAAGCTACCAGCGACTTTATGTGAACATCGACCACGTCGCAACGCTGCGACAGGCTCGGCGAGGCGTCGAGCCGGACCCACTTGAAGCCGCATTGTTATGCGAGGCCGCGAATGTGGATGGAATCACCGCCCACCTGCGGGAGGACCGGCGCCACATTCAGGACGCCGATGTAGACGGTTTACGCTCCGGGGTTCGTAGCTACTTCAATCTTGAGCTCGCTTGTACTGACGAGATGGTAGCCATCGCCGTCGCCGTCCACCCCGACCAGGTAACGCTCGTGCCGGAGCGGCGAGAGGAGGTCACGACCGAAGGCGGCCTGGACGTTGTCACTCATGCTCTTCGCGTCGAGCGCGCAATCGCAACGCTGCGCGACGTCGGAATCAGGACGAGCCTGTTCATCGGACCCGACCTGGACGCGGTTCGAATGTCGCGGCAATTGGGCGCGGATGCGATCGAGCTCCACACTGGCGAGTTCGCCAATCATCCAGACGACGCCACTCCCCTCGAGGCTTTGCGCGAGGCCGCCCGGCTCGCTTCCGAACTTGGGCTCGCAGTCCACGCCGGACACGGCCTGACCGCCGCCAACCTTGGCCCCGTTGCGGCGATTCCGGAGATCGAGGAGCTGAACATCGGGCATTCGATTGTCAGTCGCGCCATCTTTATGGGACTCGCGGCCGCCGTGACCGAGGTCCGGACCGCGATGGACGCAGCCCGGGGCTCATGATTCCGCTCCAGCCGGCGCAACGGTAACTCTGTAGCAACCGCAGCAACCGCAGCACACTCGCCATGCAGTACCACGTACCCTTCGACCGTACACGGTGAAAAAACATTTCCGCGCGCTACTCGGCATTGCGATAAGCGCCGTGCTGTTGTGGTGGGTACTTCGAGAAGTCAGTCTTGCAACCGTGATTCAGGAGCTTCGGCAAGCGAACCCATGGTTGTTCGCAGTCGCCACCGTGTGCGCGACACTGATCTTCCCGCTTCGTGCGCGGCGTTGGCGCACCATCCTCGATCCGATCTATCCCAAACTCCCGTTCGGTCCGCTCTGGCGCGCGACCGCGATCGGGATGATGGTCAACAACGTAGTGCCGGCTCGCGCTGGAGAAGTCGCGCGCGCCTACGTGCTCACGCGCGAAACTCCGGTGCCGTTCTCGACATCGATTGCATCGCTGGCGGTTGACCGCGTGTTCGACGCGATCGTGCTGCTTCTGCTTGCGTTTCTTTCAGTGTTGGATCCGCAGTTTCCGGCGGGCGTGCACGTTGGCGGACAATCAATCGTGAGTTGGGCAATCGCTGGCGCGACGCTTGTGGGCGGAGCGGTCGTCCTGCTGTACGCGCTGGTATTTTTCCCCGCGCAGTTGATCCGTCTCTTTGAATTATTCGCTCGCCGCTTATCGCCCAAGATCGAAGAGCGCGGCAAGGCGGCTCTACTAACCTTCAGCGAGGGCCTGAGTGTACTGCGCAGCCCCAGGCACTTCGCCGCGGTCATGGGTTGGACTGTCGCGCACTGGCTGATGAACGCGCTCGGCTGGTGGATCGCAATGATCGCAGTTGGCATTCATGTCCCATTCTCGGCCGCCCTGTTGTTGCAAGCGATGGTTGCGCTCGGCGTCGCCGTACCAGCCGCGCCAGGTTACTTCGGCGTGTTCGAGAAGGTCGCAGTGTTGGGGCTCGCGATCTATGCAGTGAGCCCGTCACTCGCCACAAGCTGGGCGCTTGGC
>PLNO01000251.1 GCA_003141795.1 Spirochaetaceae bacterium
TCCCAGTGTACCTCGAACCATTCGTGCGCGGATTCGGGGCAGCAGGCTGGGACAGGAGGAGTGGGAGTGCCGTGACTCCGCTCGACGCGTGGTCAGCCTTCGGCGGCGCAGAGGGCGGTCTCAGGGTGGGGTGGAGGATGTAGAGAGGGGCTACACCTCCGTCGTTTTGCTCGCTGGCGTGCTTAAAAATCACGTCTGCTTGCATTCTGGAGATTTCTCACATAGTATGACTCCTCNNGCCACGGGCTGATTAGGCAGACCCGTCCACGGAGGACCTCACCGACAAGTACCGCGAGCTCTGCGGCACCGACATCGACGGTGAGCCTGTTCATCGACAAGCTCGGCTACGACCCTGAGAACGTCACCGTGCTCGCGCCGAGCAAAACGGATGTGTCGCAGATCCAGGACAGGCTCTCCAAGCGCGGCATCACGTCAGCCAACATCAAGGATGGATCGTTTTCGTTTGCGGCCGAGGGATTGGTGCGCGTGACCACGCTGCATTCCAGCAAGGGGTTGGATTTCCCCGTTGTGCTTCTCTTCCTGCCGTCGCTGCCGACCGCGGGGCAGTACGATGAGAAGGCGGCGGACTTTCTGGCGCGCAACCTCATCTACGTCGCGATGACGCGGGCGATGGACATCCTCAACGTGTTCGTGATGGAGGAGAGCAAGGAGATGGCGGTGCAGGAGCTGGTGGGGGTTATAGGGGGGATGGGGTGTTCGGATTCATGATGAATTCAGCGAAGCAGAGCTTTGAACTCATCGGGACTGAAGCCGGCATCCGCGGCTATCGCACCCATCGTGATTGCGTTGATAGGGTCGTACGGGGAACAGTCAGGCGCACGTGCCCATTCGACATTATTACGTGCTTCCCCTGCCGAACTATCACAAAACCGGCCTTCTGGAGCGCACGAACCGCTTGATCCATGCTTACTCCGGGAATCTTGGGCATGGAGGTCAGACCGTGACGGTCCGCTCTATGACGCGAAGTTCCGCCTTCTCTTCCTTTTCCGTATCCAGCCATTCGCGGATTGCTGACTTAATGTTTTCAAGCGCATCGTCCAGGGTTGAGCCTTGAGAATGACATCCGCGCAGGGCGGGACAACTGACCGAGAAACCTTCTTCCGATTCGACCAGGACCACCCGGTATTCCATAATCATAAGGCTAATGAGTCCTCCAAGGTTTCGTCAAGGATGATGATGCTTCCGGAAGCAATACAACGGCCGGGTGATTCTGTCGCTTGCGTTTCGGGAAGCGCGGGCGATCCGCTGGGCGTGATGGAGGAACCTCTCAAGCGATTCATAGCAGTTGTCCTTGGAAGCAGGCAGATGGAGTTCTCGCTGCCTTGGCGCGACGCCAGATGACTGAAGCTCCCGCAGGGAGCGTTCATGCACAACGCGAGCCGTCCGAGGAAGGGGCGGGAGCGCGTTCATGACTCCGCCACAAGAAAAACATATAATTGCGGTGTCGGTTCATGCGCAACATCAGCAAGCGTCAGACCATCGACTCGGACGATCTCAGCGGAGGTGATTCATGAAACTTGATGATTTCTCCATCGGTCGAGAATTCTGGACTGAGACCGGCCCTTGGCGCTGCACCGATGTTGGAACAAGAACAATCTGCGCCATAAAGCTCGGCCCGATGGACATCGTCAGCATGAACGAGGAAGGGATCACGAGTCTTCGACGGGAGGAGGATCCTACGTTCCTCGAAGGTCCTCCCTACGGCGTTGTGGAGCACGTCTTCGATGAGTTCGAAGGCCTATACCCGTCTGAAGAAGCCCTGAACAAGGGCGACGATTCTCTAGAAGAAACGAGCGGATGGAATCACCGTATCATCCGAACAGAGAAGGACGGGGAAGAATGGTATGAGATCCACGAGGTCTACTATGATGAGCAAGGGCACATCGAGCGCTGGACGCAGGGGCCAGTCGAGCCCGGAGGCGAAAGCAAGGCCGAACTGATGAACGATATCGCCCACTTCATTTCCGCCATGCGCTATCCGATATTGGAGAGCTCCATTCAAGACGGCCGCGAAACATTAGTCCCCGTTGTATCCGATCAGATCGTTAACGAAGGACATTGGACCGAGTTGTTGGACAGGGTATTTGTCGTTCTCTCTCAGTTCAGCGACATCATCCTCGGGCACCCCATCCTCAGGGATCATCCGCGATTGCAGGCGGAGGCTGACGCGATCAGCGAAAAGATGGCCACGCTGTATCAGGAAATTGGTAAACGGATTGTGGATTAGGAAGGCCAGGAGGGGCCCCGCGCTATTTTTACACGACGTACTGGAGAGGAGGATGTGAGGGAAGGCGGGGGATATTATCAAAGAAAACAGTTGTTTTCTTTGATAAGAAAATGTGCTATGCAAGTAACGTTGAATAAGGGTTAGCGATCATGAAAAAGAGGAAAAACCGGCGAATACGAAGTGACCAATACTGGAGGTGAAGAGGTACGGGCATTTACGCCCTTGCCGTTGCCCCCGGATCCGCCTCTTGATCTCACTGGGGGCCGCCAAAAGCTGCTGGAGCGGGCAACACTTGCCCTGGGACGCTTGGACAGTATCACTCTTTTGCTCCCCGATCCAAATATCTTCCTGTATTCCTACGTTCGTCGGGAAGCGGTGCTCTCTTCGCTGATCGAGGGAACTCAGTCCTCTCTCGCTGAGCTTATGCTCTTCGAGCTACAAGATGCCCCAGGCGTTCCATTTGACGATGTCGTGGAGGTTTCGGGCTATGTCGCCGCTTCCCTGGATGATGTGACTTCCTCTGTATTCTGTCGCTCCCTAATTTGACTGTACAAGCGGTAGATCGCGCTTTCCCGTATTGATTTTCAGGCTTCCAGACCCTCCTTGATCCTTAAGATTATCGGTAGTAGTATTACTGAAGGAGTAATACTTTGAAAGTAACGACCAAAGGCCAAGTGACCATCCCGCAGGAACTGCGGCGTAAGTATCAGATCGATTCTCATGCGGAGGTGGAATTCCTCGACGAAGATGGAAAGATCGTCGTTCGTGTCATGAAAAAGGCCGAGTCTTCTTTCCGGAAAATCCTGGGCCGTGGTGACGTACTTCTTTCCACCGAAGAAATACTGCGATTGACCCGAGCTGACTAGTGGCATCGTACCTTGTTGACTCCTCGGCACTCCTCGATATCCTCACTGCCGATCCTGTCTGGGCCGAATGGTCGATCCGGGAACTTGAAAAGGCATGGGCGGATGGTACGGTCTTCATCGATCCTATCGTCTATTCGGAGATTTCCATCCGCTTTTCCCGCATCGAGGATCTTGAAGCGGCGATAGCTGAGAGCGGACTCGCCTGGAGCGAGATCCCGCGGGAGGCTCTCTTCTTGGCAGGCAAGGCATTCCTGTCGTACCGGAAAGCTGGTGGTACGAAAACACAGCCACTTCCTGACTTCTTCATCGGAGCCCATGCAGCGGTTTCGGACATGGTCCTCATCACGCGGGATCCTGAAAAGGTCCGCTCGTACTTCCCCCGGCTGCGGATTACAAGCCCGGCTTCGTAATAAGCTGCCCCAGCTTCCCCACGATCTCCACCATACCGCTCGTATCCAGCCCGCAGTACTCCTCGAGCTGGGAGCGGATGCGGCGCCGCTCCTCCTCGGAGACGTCCCCGAATGTAATGCGCTTGAACTCCAGGCTCGCCTCGGTGCCCTCGTGGATGGCGAGGTCCTTGTAGCCCTTGCCCGTGAGCGCCGGTAGCACGCTCTTCATCGACGCGCTTCCGGCCTGCGCGGGGAAGTAGACTGAAAACGTACGGAACGGCGTGTAGAGATCGACGGTCCGCTCGAGGATACCGTCCACCCAGGTAGCGGCCTCTGGATATGCAACCGCGCATTCCTTGAGCCGCGCCGTTTCGAATGCCGCGTTGTAGGCGACGATGGATCCCCGCGGCCCGATGATCTTCTGCAGCTCGTCGACGAGGATCCTCCGCGGGTCGCCCTGACCGTCCCAGATCCACGAGTGGTGCGCCCGGCCGCCGTCGGGGGCCGCTACGATGTGCAGGCTAAACTGGAAAGGCACTTGCTGGTAGGGCCGGGTTCCGTCCAACAGGGGAATGGCGGCCTGGAGAGTTTCGAAATCGAGGTAGTGCAGGGGATACTCGAGTGTCGCCAGGAACTTTGCAACGGCCAGGCTATCGATATGCGGCGTGTTGCTCTTCTCCGCCTGAACCTGGATCTTCTGCACCGCGGAGAGGCGGAAGCTGGCAGGGATAGTGCCGGTGGTTTCGACACCTTGCCGGTACAGCGGCCATGCTTTGCCGCCAAGCCGGGTCAAGGAGAAGATGCTGCGCTTCGTCTCCAGCACCTTCTTCCAGCAGACGGGGACGAGCGGGCAGGGGTAGGGGGCACCGCACTGCGGCCCGATCTCCACCTCGGGGGAGCGCGCCGCGTCGATCACCTTCAGCATTTCCTCGACCCTGCGTTCGATCCCCTCCCGCTTCTTCTCGACCTCTTCGGTCACATCCACACGAACAAACAGCCGTGTCGGATCCATAGGCCCTTCACGCGTGTATGTGTTGTCGATGTGCATGACCGCGCACCGGCGGATTCGAAGACCGGCGCCCTCGTAGCAGTGCCGCTGGATCGCCAGGTCGTCCCAGTAGGGATCAGACACCGACGTCGAGCTCTTCATCTCGACGATGTCCCACTCATTTCGCCCGACGGGTTCAAGGACGTCCGCTCGGGCGATGACGCGGCCGTGCTGGAAGCCCGCTTCGAAGAGCGGCACCCGTCGAGAAATAAGCTCCTCGGAACGGACGGCTATCTCTTCGAACGGGGTGATTCCTTCTATCGTGATACCACCGGCGAAGAGACTCTGCGCGAGCAGTCCCACCTCGTGGCCCTGGTCGAAGATCGCCTGCGTTCCGTCGCTCACGGGGGGTATCGCATCTCTGGCGTTGTAGACGTGCCAGAGGAGCTTCGGGCATTGCAGTCCCTGGATGTAGCGTGTCTTCGAGAGCAAGGGGAGAAAGCTCATGCCGGATGACTATAGAACGGCCGCGGGTTTGCAGCCATACGGGAGGGATGGAGATGACGCGACCGGCTTGCCGAGAACGGGATTGATGTATATACTAAGTTTAAACAGGGGGCGGACAATCGTGAGAGGCAAAATACAGAAGTGGGGGAACAGCCTCGGCATTCGGATCCCGAAGGCCCTGGCGGAGGAAACCGCAGTCGAATCGGAATCGGTGGTCGACATCACTGCCCGCAACGGAAAGATCATCATCACGCCGCTTGTTCAGGAGGCTTCATCTCTGCGGGAACTGCTCTCGCGGGTTACTGAAGAGAACCGCCATGACGAGATTGAGAGAGGTGCACCTGCCGGCAGGGAAGTCTGGTGAAAGAATCGCCCTACGTTCCTTCCCGAGGTGACGTCGTCTGGCTGCAATTCGCTCCTCATGTCGGACATGAGCAATCGGGGCGACGGCCCGCCGTGATCGTTTCTCCGAAGTCGTACAATGAAAAGGTGGGGCTATGCCTTTGCTGCTCTGTGACAAGCCAGGTGAAGGGCTATCCTTTCGAAGTCAATCTTCCGGAAGAATTGGGTGTCACAGGAGTCGTTCTCTGTGATCAGCTCAAGAGTCTGGACTGGAAAGCTCGAAGAGCGGATTTGATTGGAACGCTCCCCGTTCGTAACGTGAAGGAAATACAAGGCAAAATACTGGCGTTGATCCAATAGCGCAACGAGTATTTCTCGAACGGCTATCGCTTGCCCGCAAACGTCTTCTCGAACGGCCCGATGAACTTTTTGTCGCCCGACCAATCGGTGATTGCGAACACGATCTCCTGAAACACACCGCGGAACTCGCCCTCGATCGCTTCACGGAAGAGCCGCGCGATAAGCCTGCCGTCGTTCCCGAATGCACCGCAGCCCCACGCCCCCAGGACGAGGTACTTTTGGCCATGGGCGGCGGCCACTCCCAGCACCTTGCGGATGCGTTTTGCCATGACAGCTTCGATCTCCACTACCCGGGCAGGCGCAAAGTTTTTCACTCCCGTTGCGTAGACCGCCGGCGATGTGATGAACGATGCAAGGTAGGGCTCCTCGAGGCATCCGCTGTCGTCGGTGCGGAAAACAGGAACGTTCGGGGAGTAAATGACGTAGTCGGTGTAGAAGTCGTCCTTGGCATTCCGGTGGAACGCATACATCGGATTGTCTTTCAGGCATGCATAGAGTACCGAAGAGCGGCACAGGTACTCCTCCTGCGCCCGTGCGCCGCTGAGGAAGCCTCCTCCGGGACTCTCCGCGGAGGCCATGTTGAGAGCCGCGGAATCCAACCTGCGGTTCTTCAGTGCGATGACAGCGCTGAGTGTCGTTTCATTCTCCACCCGCACCGTCGTTGTAAACGACCCCGGGTGTACGGGAGCCGGATTCTTGCCAGGAGGGTAGGAGACGGTTCCTTTCACAGCTTTGGCGATCAGCGGGGCAAGGTCCACCTTACGCCCGGAAGGCCCTCTGTAGCCGCCCGCCTTGATGATCCTCACCGCTTCTTGCCCGAGCAGCGTGGCGCGTTCCCGGCTGAGCAGCAGATGTTCCTTGATCCTGTTGTAGTCCACGCTCGGATGATCCTCGAATGCCGCCATGCACGCAAGTGCCGCCGCCTGCCGCGGTAGCCACGCGGCCCGGTATGCTCTATCCTCCGGCTCGGCACCCATGCTCCAACACTCGTTCTGCCACATCAAAGGCATCAGTCTTCAAGTCGAGGCCTCCCTCTGGGACGCGGGCATCCTCCATTGGGACGACGTTCCAAGTGCGCGCCCTGCGTGGCTCACGCCGGCCCGCTACGCGGCGCTGACCCGTGGCATCGAACAGTCCCGCCATGAGCTGGCCGACGGGAATCCTCTCTACTTCCAGCAGGGCCTTCCCCGCGGCGAGCACTGGCGCCTCTTCGGTGAGTTCAGGAATGCCACGGCCTACTTCGACATCGAGACAACGGGCCTGGCGCCGGAGTACGACCAGATCACGACGATCGCCCTCTTTGACGGAAAGAGCATCAAGACATTCGTAAACGGCAAGAACCTCGAGAGCTTCTGCGATGAGATCGAGAACTACGCGCAGATCGTCACCTACAATGGCAAATGCTTCGATGTGCCGTTCATTCGGAAGAAGCTGCGGACCCCCATCGACCACGCGCACCTCGACCTGAGGTACCTCCTCAGCGGACTGGGATACAAGGGTGGTTTGAAAGGATGCGAGAAGCGGCTGGGCGTCCGGCGTGACGGGGTCGAAGAGGTGAACGGCTTCATGGCGGTTCTGCTCTGGAACGAATACCGACGCGGAAACGAAAAAGCGCTGGATACGCTCCTGGCCTACAATATCGCCGATGCGGTGAATCTCGAGATACTCTCGGTCAAAGCGTACAACATGTATCTGAAGAGCACGCCCTTCGGCGATGATCTTCGGCTCGATCTGCCCGACTCTCCGGACATCCCCTATCGCCCCGACCAGCGAATCATCAGGAAGCTCGCGCCGTCCCTCCCCGCATACTACTGAGGCGGAGGCCGCCCGGCCCACCCGTTGATCCCCGCGGCTCTTCGCGGTATGGTCGGCGTGGCCGCTCATGGTGACCACACTCGACGAGCTTCGCTTGCTTACCGTTACTCGCAACCTCTTCAACGTGACGACGCTCAAGCGCGCGCTCGACCGATTGGGGTTCGTTCAGGCTGACCCGATTCGGGCACCGGCCCGGGCGCAGGACCTCGTGCTGCGCCACCGGGTCAAAGGGTATCGCGCGGGAGACCTGGAGCGGCGTTACACAGAGCTCGACGTGCACGAGGACTACTTCGTCAACTACGGCTTCGTCACGGGCTCCCTGCGACAACTGATGCATCCCCGCACGATTCCGGCCAAGAGCGGCCGGGCATGGACCGCGGCGGAGAGTCGGCAGGCGCGGCGTGTCATGGAGTTCGTGCGTGACCGCAAAGAGGTACACCCGAAAGAGGTCGAAGCCCGGTTCTCCCAGGGCACGATCATCAACTACTGGGGCGGTTCATCGAACGCCACGACCCGATTGCTGGACGAGATGCACTATCGGGGCATGCTCGACGTCGTGCGCAGAGAGTCAGGCATTCGCATCTACACGCCGGGGACGCTCGCCGCGGCGGCGGCCGATGCGGCCATGAGGCATGCTCGGCTGGATTCGCTTGTCGATGCGGCTGTGGGCATCTATGCCCCGCTCCCCGGCGCGAGCCTTTCGTCTCTTGTCCGCCGGCTGCGCTACGGTGCGCCGCAATGGTCGGGTGAGCTGGCAGGTGCGGTCCGCCGTGCAAGGGAACGACTCGAGCACGCCCGCGTGGACGGCATCGACTGGTACTGGCCGGCTGAGTGGGACGCCGCACCGCGCCCCGCCGTCGATGAGGTGCGCCTCCTGGCCCCCTTCGATCCTGTGGTCTGGGACCGGGACCGCTTCGAGCTCCTCTGGGGCTGGACGTATCGCTTCGAGGGGTACACGCCGGCGTCCCGGCGCACACGCGGCTATTACGCCCTGCCGCTTTTATGGCGTGACAGGGTGATCGGATGGGGCAACCTCTCCGTGACGGACGGAACGCTCGAAGCGGAGATCGGATACGTCACAACGAAGCCGCGCAGCCGCACCTTCACGCTCGAGCTCGAAGCGGAGCTGGACCGCATCCGGGTCTTCCTGGGATTGCCACTCCAAGCCTGAAGTCCGACACGTTTTCTCTTTCCCTTTGCTCGATCGATAACGCATATTTCATCCACAGTCCGTTGATCAGGAGGAGGGTACTTCAGTGAATAGCTATGTCCTGTTATATAAGGGCGGGGAGACTCCGAAGGACGAAAAGGCGGGCCAGAAGATGATGAAGGTCTGGACCGATTGGTTTACCAAGCTCGGCGCAGCGGTCGTGGATTCCGGCAATCCCTTCGGCCCCGCCGTGACCATCGCCAAGGACGGATCCAAGGAAGGCGCGGGCCGCAACCCGATCAACGGGTACAGCATCGTCAAGGCGGAAAGCCTCAAAGCCGCGGTCAAGCTGGCGAAAGGCTGTCCGATCCTCAAGTCGGAGTCCGGGGAAATCCAGGTGCACGAAGTGACCCCCATGTAGGAGGTGAGAGCCGCGCTCCCTGCTGAGGGCGTTCCCGGAGCTGCGGGACGCCCTCACCCCCCCGGCGTGTAGCACATGAGCACATTTCCGTTCCGGAATGTCCGGGAGCTCGCCAGTTTCAGGTGCAACGTTTGCTTCACGCCGTCGAACATCGATCTCCCCTTGCCGAGCACGACAGGCAGTACCNNCCACCAGGTGCGCCTCCGCCAGTTGTGAGACGATCGTGCCGCTCCCGAGGATGGCCATGTCTTTCCCGGGCTGCGCCTTCAGCGCGCGGATCTCTGCGGCTGGGTCGCCCTTCACGAAGCGGGTATTGCGCCAGTCGGATGAAGCGAGCGTCCGGGAGAAGACGAGCTTCGGCATGGCGCCCATGCTTTCGGCCACGACCGGATTGTCTTTCATCGCCATGGGCGTGGGCCAGTAGCGGAGCATCAGCTCGTAGGTGATCCTGCCGAACACCATCATGCCTCCGCCGCTCGCATTGCCGGCAACGAACTCGTTCCACTCCACGTCGTCGGGGGATTGGTGGGCGAAGCTCATGTCGCCGTTGACGTCCGAAAAGAAGCCGTCAAGCGAGATCGAGTTGAAAACCGTCAGCCTTCTCATGCGTTCTCTCCTTCCTTGATCCTCCTGGGGCCGCCTAGTCATCCGACGGGCGATGGGTTGGGCAACGGCTTGCGCCCCTGAAAGCCTTCGTCGATCGGATGGTACCAGGAGAGCTCGGGCTCGTCGCTTCGCCAGCAGAGGAACACGGTTTCCCCGTCGATCTCCGACGGGAAGTCGACGAGGCCGACGGAGAAATCCCAGTCCTTGAAGTAGCAGCCCATCTCGTCGAGCTCGAGGAGGTTCTCCTCCATCTCCGACTGGAGCCGCGGCACTTTGTCGTCGGTCTCGTCGAGCTCCCGGATCTTGCCGGCGGTTTCCAGGATGTCGGCGACGATCCGCCGCACCAGCGGCAGCGCGCTCTCCGCTTCCTCGCGTGTGAACAGACGTTTGAACTCCATATGCGGCCCCCTTTCACCCGATGCCAGTTACAAAATCGTCATGTTTGCGCGGAACAGCAACCGTTTGTATGCTATTGAGAAGGGGGGCGCCATGGCTAAACGAGCCGAGTCCGCGGGGTCAGCGAAGAAAGCCGCCAAGAAGACAGCGAAGCCGCGCAAGAAGAAGATCAAGCTGGAGGGGCTCACCGCCGCAGAGGTGACGCGGGACTCCCCGCCGCCCGAGATCGAAGCGCTGGGTCAGGCGATCCGTGAGGGCGGCGGCGGGGTGGTGGGGAGCTATCGGGACCCCGTGGGCGGTCACTGGCAGATCGTCGCGAGCCTCCCGATCGACAAGGTGGAGCCGACGCCGTTCCAGCGGGACCTGTCCAAGCCTCACGTGGAGAGGCTGAACGACGTGATCGGCCGCATGGGCAGGTTCCTCGACCCCATCATCACCGTGCGCTCGGAGAGCGGCGTGTTCTGGACGCCCAACGGGCACCACAGGCTTGCCGCGATGCGCGCACTCGGCGCGCGCTCCATCCTTTCGGTGGTGGTGCCCGAGATGGCGGTGGCCTACCAGATCCTCGCCATGAACACGGAGAAGGGCCACAACCTGCGGGAGAAAGCGCTGGAGGTGATCCGCATGGCCCGCTCCCTGGCGGAGATCGACTCCCGGGCGGAGAAGGACTGCGCGCTTGAGTTCGAGGAGCCGGACTACCTCACCCTCGGCATCGCCTACGAGAAGCGAGGACGCCTCAGCGGCGGCGCCTATCATCCCGTGCTGCGCCGCGTGGAGGCATTCCTCGACGCACCGCTGCCGCAGGCCCTTGAAATCCGGGCCGCACGTGCGGAAAAGCTCCTTGCGCTGGACGATCTCGTGGCCGCCGCCGTTGCGGCCCTGAAGGCGCGCGGATTCACCAGTCCTTACCTGAAGGCGTTCGTGGTCGCACGCCTGAACCCCCTGCGGTTTCGCCGCGGGGCGACGATGAGCGCTGACGAAGCGCTGGATGCAATGACTGTCGCCGCACAGAAGTTCGACGCCGAGAAGGTGAAGGTCGGAGACCTCGCCGCTGCACCCCCCGGGCCGGCGGAGGAGTAGGGGCCGCGGATCGGCCCTGCCGCGCGTTGACCCGGTACCTCTCGTCTGGTATGAGTTCTGAAAGAAAAAACATCATCCAAGAGGTTCCACGCTCGGACTCTCTGTTGCCCTCTTGTTCCTCATTATCGCCCGTGCCGCGTTCGCCGTCGGGTAGTCTGTTTCCGCCCGCCTGAGCCGGGACGATTTCGACGGGCCGCACGGCTACCACCAGGTCTGCAACCTGACGCTGGCCGCCAATCAGCGGGGAGGGGGCAGCGGAAACAACTGAGATGAGCGGCCAGCCATTGGTCATGGCCGGCCGCGCCCTCCCCGGGTGCTGCCGCGGCGGGGGAGCTATCCGTCTGCGGACGCCACCCGTGCATCCTGCCCGAGGGCGAGACGCCGCATCTCGGGCAGGAGGAGACAGACGGTGAGAACGACGGAGACGCCGTCCGAGACCGGACCCGCGATCCACACTCCCTGCAGGCCGAGGATCCTCGGCAGGATCACGTAGAGGGGCACGAGGACGATGAGCTGGCGTACCGCGTTGATCAGGAGCGCCGCGAAGCCCTTGTTGATCGCCTGGAAGTAGACCGAGCCGATCACCGCGATCCCGACCACCGGGATGGAACAGAGGAAGACGCGGAGACTCGTCGTCCCGAGCGCAACGATCTGCGGCGCGTCTTTCACGAACAGACCGACGATCTGGCG
>PLNO01000226.1 GCA_003141795.1 Spirochaetaceae bacterium
GGGCAGCGCCTGCTGCTGGAGGCGATCACCCTGTGCAACGACGCATCCCTGGGAACGCCGGGCTCGCGGAGCTGCGACGATCTGGCGGCTACCGGCGACCCCACGGAGATCGCGCTCCTGGAAATGGCGAACGCCGCGGGGGTCTGCAAATCGAGCCTCATCGTCGATGCACCGCGCGTGGGTGAGCTGCCCTTCGATTCGGCCCGCAAGATGATGAGCACCGTTCACGCACGGGGCGGTGAGCGCATCGTGATGACCAAGGGCGCCGCCGACCGGCTCCTCGGGCAATGCGACAGGGTCATGCTGGAAGGGGAGGCAGTCGCGCTGGACAGACGGCGGCGGGACGCGATCCTCGCCGAGGCGGATGCCATGGCGGGAAAGGCGCTGCGCGTGCTCGGCGCCGCCTACAGGGTCCTGGGGCCTGGAGAGAAAGCCGAGGGTGCTCTGCTCGAGACGGGGCTCGTCTTCCTCGGCGTCGTGGGGATGATCGACCCTCCGCGGCTGGAGGTGAAGGATTCCATAGCGGTCTGCAAGAGCTCGGGGATCGGCGTGACGATGATCACCGGNNGCAATCGCGCGGGCTCTCGGCATCGCGGAGAGCGACGAAGAGGCTCTTTCAGGCACCGAGATCGACGCTCTCGACGACGCAGCCCTCGCCGCGCGGGCGCGGACCGTGCGCGTTTTTGCCCGCGTATCGCCCGAGCACAAGGTGCGCATAGTCAAGGCGTTCCGGGCGGACGGGCATGTCGTGTCGATGACCGGTGACGGCGTGAACGACGCTCCCAGCCTCAAGGCCGCTGATATCGGCGTGGCCATGGGCATTACGGGGACCGACGTCGCGAAGGGCGCCTCGGACATGATCCTCGCTGACGACAACTTCAAGACCATCGTCAGGGCCATCGAGGAAGGACGGAACATCTACGCCAACATCCGCAAGGCGATCTTTTTCCTCCTCTCGTGCAACCTCGGGGAGATCCTCTGCATCTTCGTGCCCATCCTCGTCGGGATGCCCATCCCGCTGCTGCCCATCCACCTGCTCTGGGTGAACCTCGTAACGGATACGTTCCCGGCTCTCGCACTCGGCATGGATCCGGGCGACCCGCAGGTCATCAAGGAGAAGCCGCGCAACCCGAAGGAGAGCCTGTTCGCCCATGGTGGCATCCCCTTCATCATCCTCAACGGGCTCGTAAAGGGCTCGCTTGCGCTCACCGCGTTCTGGATCGGCCTCACCATCGGGGGAGGTGGAGAATCGGGTCTCACCCTCGCGCGGACCATGACCTTCTGCGTGCTGAGCCTCTCCCAGCTTTTCCACGCCTTCAATACGCGCAACATCACGAAGTCGCTTCTCTCCGTGGGCCCGTTCAAGAACCACTGGCTCATCGGGGCGTTCTTCCTCTGCGCGTTCATCCAGGTGATCGTCGTGGTCGTGCCGGGTCTGGCTTCCTTCTTCAAGGTCGTCGGGCTCGACGCCACGCAGTGGAGCATCGTGTGGATTCTCTCGTTCTCCACGGTCATCCTCAACGAGATCGTGAAGTTCTTCGTGCGGGCCTTCATGCGGGCGCGTAGAGCCTGCTAGTCAGCCCGCACGAGCTCAATTGCCTCGACGGTTGCGGCCGGAGAAAAGACGCGCACGTACTCGCGGATGTCGGCAAGGTGGGAACGGCATCTCTCCTCGCCGATCCCGTCGGGTGCATAGACGAAGAACGCGGCATCACGGGTTTCCGTGGTGATACTGGAGCGCTGATCGGGTCCAAGGATGATGCTCGAGATCACCCCGTGAGTGTCGCTGATCCGCATGTCCCCGGGCTTGCATTCGCGCTCCTCCCCCCGCATCGTGACGTACCGCTCTCCGGCCACAGCGGAACCGACCTCGAACGGAGGGAGGAGCGCGGCCAGATCGTGCCCCGCGGTGAGGAGGAGGTTCTTCAGCTCTGCCATGAAGAAGGCTTCCACCAGCGGGAAAACTGAAGGCAGCGACTTTCCCTTCAGCGCCACTGATTCCAGTTGTTGGGAGACGTGGTAGGTTTTTCCGAACCTGCCGTAGTACCGCTTGTACGTTTGGAGTGTCGGATCGCTCTTCACCTCGGCGATGCTCCGGAATCGGCAGCGCAGCTCTTCCTCCAGCCTTTGCCGGTGGGGCCCCAGCGCGCTTTCGTTCCCCCCTATCGCTGCACCACGCAGTATGAGCATCCCGACAACCGAGCCGGGATGTCCGTGACTCCAGGTTTCCGATTTCACGAGTATCATGGCATCACATCATTGGACAGATATGTTGATCGGCATAGAGCCATTTTCGGGAAAATCGATGGTATCACTCACGGTTCCCATGAATGGTCCTCCGTGATACCATGCAATTCGGCTCAACAATGGGTACGGGAAGCATTCGTTCGATCACTCAAAGCTGGGAAACGGTGCGCTACGAGCTCCTGAGCACGCGGATCTGCGATCTGCCGCTCAGGATCGAGGGCTCGCCTCTGGAAGCGTCCACCAAGCGCCTCCTGCGGGAGCTGGCGGCCAAGCGGATCGCCTTCAAGCCCCTGTACTACCTCACCGACAGCTGGGGCTGCCCGGACAAGGTGCCCATCATCGGCATCCCGTTCTACCTCGCGGATCGCAAGCTGCGCAGGCTGGAGGAGGAACAAACGGGAGAGGTCGAGGACGAGCCGACGGTGATGATGTTCCTGCGCCACGAGGCGGGGCATTCCATCAACTACGCCTACCGCCTGTACAAGCTGCCCGAATGGGTGGAGTTGTTCGGGCCTTTCACGCGCCCCTACCGGGAGGAGTTCCAGCCCAATCCCTTCAGCCGCCGGTTCGTCCATCACATCGAAGCGCAACGCGTCGGGCGGACCTATGCGCAGAAGCACCCGGACGAGGATTTCGCGGAGACCTTCGCGGTCTGGCTCACCCCCCGCTCCAACTGGAAGACACGCTATGCGAACTGGCCGGCCACCGAGAAGCTCAAGCTGGTGGACCGCCTGATGCGGACCGTCTGCCGGCAGAAGCCGACGCGCCTGCGCACGCAGCTCGTGACCCCCGTGGAGTCGATGGAAATCCTGCTCGCCGACTACTACGGGAAAAAGGCAGAACGCCTCCGCGAGGAAGCCCAGGGCTACGTGGACGACAAGCTGCGGGAGATCTTTCCCACCGTTCGCGCGGGGGAAATCGCCTCTGCGGGAGACCTGTTCCGCAGCCACCGCGCGGAGCTCCTGGAACGGATCGAGCGCTGGGCGGGGTTGGACGATGCCGAGGCGGAAGCGCTGCTCGCCAAGCTGGAGAGCCGAAGCGACGCGCTGGAGCTGGCTTATAGGAGCAGGGACGACGCCTCGAGGCTTCTCGATTCTGTTGCCCTGGCCATTTCTCTGGCCATGGACTTCACCTACAGCGGGCGATTCACCACGTGAGGAGCGGATCCGTTCCTGATCAGGTCGACGGGCTCTTCAGCGGCAGCGTGAGGCTCAGATCGTAGGGAGGCCCCTCGAAAGCGGCCTTGATGATGACCTGCATGAGCTCCCCGTAGCTGATCCCGGCTTTTTCCGCGGACCGCGCGATTCCCACCCCCCGGTCCAGGAGCGGATTGCAGTTCACTTCCAGCACACGGGGCACACCCTCATCGTCCATGCGGATGTCCACGCGGCCGTATCCCCATCCCCCGACGGCGCGGAACGCGCGTATGGCGGTATCGGAGATCACCTTGGCAAGCTCGGGTTCCACCTGCGCCGGGCAGATCACGGAGGTCTGCCTGTATTCGACTGTATCCTCCTCCCACTTGGCGGCGTAGGACATGATGGGCGGTATGTCGGTCGGCAGGCGTGAATAGTCCACTTCCGCGAGCGGCAGGGCGCGCATGCGCTTTCCGCCCACCAGGCCGACGTTGAACTCCCGACCGGTGAGAAAGCCCTGGACGAGCGCGGGCTGCTTGTACGTGGTGAGAATGTGACGGACCTTCTGGCGCAGGGCCTTTTTCGTATGGAGGATGGAATCCCTCTCCAGACCGATGCCGGCGTGTTCCTGGCTGGGCTGTACGATCACGGGAAAACGCCATGAGTGGCGATCGACGTCGCCGATCCTCTCCAGGAGCATCGTATCGGGGGGAATCGGGATGCCGACCCCCTGGAGCAGGCTTGCCGACATGTGCTTGTAGCGGCTCAGGCCGAGACCGAGGGCCGGACAGCCGGTGAGAGGAAATCCGAGGATCCGCACGAGGGCCGCGATGCGCATCTCGTACAGCGCGCCGTGCACCACGTCGTCGTACTGGTTGAACACGACGTCCGGCCTCATGGCCAGAAGCTTGTTTTGGAAGGACGGGAAATCCTCCGTCACCGGAATCACGTGCACTTCGTGACCCACGCTTCTGATGGCGCGCGCCATGTGCTGGATCTGGCGGCGGAGCGACCAGCTCCCGCCATGATCGATCGGCGATTCCGCCTCCTCCACGGGGAAGGCGTTGTAGATCAGCGCCACCTTCAGATGCTTCATGTCCGCGCTTCCTCCACCTTGGCGTGGATAGTAGCACGATGTCGCAGCGAGCGCGATCTCTCCGTGAAAAAAAGTTCGCCAGCGCCCGTCCGAGCCGAGGCGCAAGCGCCGGCCAATGGTTGAATCCCGAAAAGCCCAGCGGGTCGATTTCCTTCAGGGATCACTTCCATGGGCTATTTCGACACGTGAAGCGCCGGGTCAGTGAGAGCATCGCCGTTCTTCCTCAGCTCGTCACACCAGCTCATGTGTACCTGGCTCGGCGGGTCACCGCCCGGGCGATTGGCATCCGCTTCGGCGAAGAGTGAGCGTGCGGAGTCGGAATCTTTGCCTTCGAATACCTCGCGGGCTCGCTCATATATCTGGATGAATGACGAGTCCGGGATTCTATTTACGTCCAGCGCTTCCCAGACCACTTGTGGATCTGCTTTTCCTTTCACGCGGATCGTTCCCCACCGTCGCCAGACGATTCCCGTCATATCTCCGCAGAGGTGGCGTGTCACGTCGCAAAACAGGGCATGGGCCCCGCACTGCGCACTGGCGGGCTCGAGCCGTGCGGCAAGATTCACACCGTCTCCGAGTGCGGTATAGGAGAGCCGGCTGCTCGTTCCGAAAGCACCGATGAGGCATTCATCCGATGCCCCCCCGATTTTGACCCGCGAAAAATAGGGATCGTCCAGGGCTCGCAAAGCCTCTGCCGCTTCGATGGCGCCCCGGACCACCGCCCGGGCGTGATCTCTTTCGGTCCCCGACACCAGCGGACCGCCACGGAAAGCCATCACCGCATCGCCGATGAACTTGTCGAGCNNGTCGATGAAAACCCGACAAAATCGATGAAGAGCACGGTCGCCGGAGCCCTATAGCTGTCGTGGTATGCATCCGGGTGATTGAGGAAATGTGCGGCCACCTGTCGGGGAAGCGCGATGTTCAACAGACCCTTCAGTTGATTCCACGACGTCTCATGGACCTCGGCGTGAATGAGAAAGAGGAAGAGCGCGGTTGCCAGGAGCGCTCCCAGGACGAGGAAGAACTCCGCCCTTTCCTGGAGCGCCGGCGAAAGGGTGAACTCACCATGCAGCCATGAGAGGACGACGAGAAAGAGCCCGGCATACAGAGCGACTCCGAGGTTCATGCTCACTCGGAACCTTTTTCCCTCCCCGTCCTGCTCGGCCGCGATGTGAGCGAGCGACGGCATGAACTGAAGCGAACGAAGCACGCGTATGCTGCGAAGAACGCGGAGAACCCGGAACATCCGTGTAAATTGAACGGCCATCAGCCAGGGGAGGTTCGCCAGAAGGGCGACTCCCGGCAGGCAGCTGAGCAGATCCGTTACGAGCCATGCGGAACGCAGATACCGGCCGCGCATGACGATGATCTTGAGCAGGACGTCCAGAATGAAAACTGCGTCGAGAACAGCGGAGATGACCTTCACCGCTCCGATCGACGGCAGGATCCCGCGCAATTCAAGAAGATAGAGCACAACGGCGCCTAATGCGAGCGCCAGAAGCGGCTTGTCGGCGGCTTCGATGGCTTTTTCCATCATGACGCGCGGGTGTGATGCCGCTGCGGCTTCAGGAGGAGGGGAGCCGTGATCCCCCGGATGCGTTACCGCGAGACCCGCGCTGCCCGGAACAGGTGGATTGCCCATTTCATACCTCGATTATGTGATGTCGTGAGTGTAGTGCGTTTTATCGAGGTGTCAAGGAAAAGGATGAGCATCGGGTCCGCGTGCTCGAAAAATAGGAGCCGCCCGCCCACCGTTGATCGTGGGCCGGCGGTCTCCAAATCCCGGTCATGCGTTCGCGAGGTGCGAAAGATGTCAGAACCGTTTCACTTTCATTCTCTGATGGTATCGGGTCCAGGGAGCCGTCGGCGCCGCGCGCCGCGTTCCCCGGATTGCGCTCTACATGGTCGCGTTCGTCGTAGCGTCGACGATGTTCCCATTCGACGCGACTTCGAACTGGAGCTGAATCGTGGCCGGCTCCCCGTTCGTATAAAAGCCTACGCCGTGCTCGACGTAGGCGTACACCGTGTCACCGTTGGTGGCAACCGATTCGTAGCTCGGCGTGCCGAGTGCCATTTCGAGCTGCCAGCCATTTTTGCCGACCCAGTCCTTGACCGCGGTGGGCGACTGGAGCTGATCAAACGTCGTGGGGGGCACCGCTGAGCCCTGTGCCGCGGCGTAGCCACTGTCCGCGAAAACTGGAATGCTGGAAATGAGAAGCGCTGCTGTCGCAGCAAGAAGTGCATTGCGTATCATATACTCTCCTAAGAAAATTCGTTTCTTCACCTCTGCGAGATGACCATCAAGAACCTATGAGCGCCCGCGATCCGAGCACATAGACGGGGGATATACATTCAATAAACGTTTCGTTATGCGCGTGTCTCCGTGCACGGAAGGCGATGGTCACTGCCTCGCGGGGGCCTCTGTCGGTCCCCCGGGCCGCCGCCTGCGGGTGGCCAGCACGGAGCCGGCCAGGACGAGCGCGAAGCCTACCCCCATGCCCGCGGTGAAGGCTTCCCGCAGGATCAGCACCCCGGCCAGCGCGGCAACTGCGGGGTTGACGTAGGTGATGACAGTGGCACGTACCGGGCCGATCTCCTTGATCAGTTCGAAAAACACCAGAAAGGCGGTGGCAGTGCAGACCACCGCGAGCACTCCTACGGAGACGAGCACCTGCACGCTGGGCAGGGCGTGCGGCCACTGCAGGGCCGCGAACGGCGCGTACACGATGGCGCAGGCGGCCAGCGAGATCCCGTTGACGCTCATGGAGGGCACGCCGACGAGGAAGCGATTGACCACCGCAGGTCCGAAGGCGTAGCCCAGCACGACGAGCACCATCCCGAGGAGCGCCGGGACATTGGAAGCGTGGAAGTCCAGCCCGACGATCGCCGCGACCCCGACAAGTCCGAGAACGAGGCCGCCGATGCCCAACGGCCCCATCTTCTCCCGATGGCCGAAAAGCGGTGCGATCAGCATCCCGATCAACGGCACGCAGGAGACGAGGAGACCCGCCAGGGAGCTGGAGATCTGCTGCTCGGCCCTGAAGAGGAAGAACCAGGGAATGCCGATCTCAAGAGCGGCAAAGGCGAGCAGGGGAACCCATTTCCGTCCGAGTCCCTTCAGCCCGCCGCGGGCGATGACGATCGGCAGGAGGATGAGGGCACCGATGGCCGTGCGCGCGAAGACGAGCACGGCGGGGGAAATCTCGGATACCGCGATGCGGATGAGGAAGTAGGGGATCCCCCAGATCAGGCACATCGCGGCGAACAGGAGCAGGCTGCGTCGATTCATCGATTGTGTATAACAGAGATCCCGCTCCTCGTCACGGGATCTCTGGGCCTCTAAAAAGCGTCACTCCGACCTTGCCCACCCCCGCTTTCTTTACTTTACGCTGGGACATATTGCTGGCATGGCCTTTTCCGGTCGAATCCAGCCCACGCCCTACCCAAGCTGCAAATCCCCACTTACGCCTTTCAGAATCGTGTTCATTTTTTGCACAGCCTCAGCCGGTGGTTGCGTTTTGCCATCTCCCAATTCGACTTGAAGGTGGAAGGAGATTTTCGTTGAGTATTTGGTCCGCAGTTCCAGAAGATCGTTCACGATGTCGCCGAGATCCTGAATTTGCGCTCCTTCCAGTGTCGCCTCTGCCATGAAGGTGTTTGGTCTGATTTCTGGCTGATCAGCTTTGGGAAGAGGAGAGGTAGACGGAAGCTTGAAATGGACAAACTGCGCCGCAGCAAGCTGACATGGCCAGGTTTGGGAGCTGTCGGCGATTTCGAGAAAATGTGCATTCAAGGCCGCGCCAATGGCATCACGGACCGTTTTCCAGGGCAGAGGCATTGGAGAAGCCTTGGAGAGATGCAATAAGAGAGAAAGTGCGCTGGTCTTGCCGTCGTTCCAAGCTTCGGGGATCACGCCGGGGAGAAGCCTGGGTGGCGCAATTGGCTCAGGAGGCGAACGAAGGAGGGAATTCTGCGCGATGATCCCGAGCGGAACCTTTTCCGCGAGAAGGCTTGTTGGTCCTGAGACGAGCCAAACAAGACCTTTATCGACAGCGTTTGCGACAGCCATTTCCAGTACCGCGCCACCGGCTTTCGGGACATGAATCGTCTCGCTGTAGTCACCCCGGGCAACAGTGATGGTCGTGGTGCCGTCAAAGTAGGAGAGTAACTTGCCATAGGAAGTCTCCCCCGAGTGCCATAATTCGGGCAGTCGGTCCGGGCTCAGAAGGGCCGGATCGATGTCTGCGAGCTCCGCATTTTCCGGAAGCACCAGCTCAAGTGCGGAATCCTTCACCGAGACTTCGTCGGGGCGGGTCATCCACCACGATCGTTGACTCCCGTCGGGCCGCGGCAAACGGAGCACGAAGGATCCACGTTCGCACCCGTCGATCAGCGTTCCCAGTATCGCATCGCTCCTGATCATCTTGGGAAGGTGCGGATACTGGGCAAAGGCACCGGCCAGGTCTTTGACTCGTCGCCACGTCTCTCCTGATCGCCACAGATTGTAGGGACCATCGGGGAGAAGGGCCCCGGCAGTGATGGGCGCTTCGCGAATCCGTGTGCGTTTGTCTGCCTTGGCAACGAGGAAGTGACTCTCATCGCTCACTGCTATGCGGAAAGCCTGGGCTTCATCGTTCTCCCCGATGGTAACGATGATGCAGTAGGCTTGTCTGATGGCCTCAGGGACCTTGCCTCTGGAGATGGTGATNNGTTGGGTGAGACTCTGGAGGCGCGCCGCGTCGACATCTCCGTCTCTCTGCTGCTCCTTGATCTGGTCACGCACCTTTTCCCAGGCAATATAGTCGACGACCCGCGCTTTTGCCGCTTCCACACCGTCCCGCGTTGGGACAAGGAGCACAAGTGAGTTCCTGTAGACACGTGGATGGTCGCTCCCGGTTGTCTCCGTAAGGAAACGAAGAGCGGGTTCGCTGGGTTTACCGCTCTCGGAAGCCGCATTGAGCTCGAGGACCGCGTAATGAAATGCACCGTTGTCCTGGATATCACGGGGTCGCTCAGGCAAGATGTGAACGGTCGCACCCGAAGCGGTCGCGCCAGCAACCAACTGCTTCGTCGCTGAAATTTCCTGCAGAAGGCGATGCTGGACCAGCGAATCCTGGACATTACGGCGCATTGTGGCGTGCATCTGGTTCAGGTTGGGACGCGTGCCGAGCTTCCAGTTCTCGGGGAGCTTCCCGGGTTCGTCCGAGGCATCTCGGTCGTCGAGCCAGTAACTCGCCTGCGACCAGCGGCCCAGGGCTTTCTCCAGCTCGATCTTGTCCGGCCGGGAAGCGGCTATCAGCACGAGGAGATCTCGGCGATGGGCCGAGTTGCCCTGGGGCTGTGAATGCAGAAATGTCGCGATCACGGCCTGTTCGAGCTCCCTGCCCTTGAGACGTGCTGACTCTGCTTGAATGTCCCCGGCGGCGGATAGCTCATGGTCGAGAATTCCGGTCCAGGACTGCCTTTTTCCGTCCACCACATCCGAGTTTGCCACAGTGACGAGCTCCCCGAGCGCTTCGGAGAGACCCTGCTGCCCGGGAGCTGACAGGAACACCGCAGGCCCGACCAAGGGATTGGTGTCCCATGACTCCGCGGCACGCAGAGCCAGTGCAAATGTGCGAAGGACCCCGCGCGTGCGCTGGAAGGCGGAAATTGCGGTCCATTTGGAGTACAGAACCTCGGTCAGATCTGGATGGAAGGGATAGCTCCTGATATAGCGATTCTCCTCGTCTGACTCTTTGAGCCTGGTTTGCTCGTCGAGAGCGGTAATGCCCTTGAGGGCTGCGACAACGTGCTGGCGAAACTCGTCATGGCTTGAGCGCAGGGATTCGGCCGTGAAGAAACGGCGCTTCAACACCTCGGCAACGTCCTCCTTGACCACGGGCTCGACGATATCTTCACGTTGCCGCTGAAAGATGTCGGAGAGGTCCACCTGCAGGGCCATGCCGATGGCGTCGTTCTTTGCCGGATCAGACGCCAGGAGAGAGGCGACGATGCAGCACCTCGTGGTCTTTGCAGCCGCCTGAGTGAGGCACTGGAAGAAGTCTTGAAGAATACCCCGCCACGCCTTGTCTTGAGTGATCTTTTGCCGTGCGTACATGAGAACCTCGTCGATGAGAACGAGGGTCCCGAGCCCATCCTTCTCCGGAAGCGACAGGAGCCCAGTCATGAGATTCTCAGCAGGCGGAGTTGCTCGCTCTTCGGGAAGATTGTCGGCATGGATGAGGCTGAGACCGGCGTTACCGGCCAACTGGAAAGCCAGCACGCTCCACGGCTGCTTGAGCCATCGGAGCGTTCCGTCAGGGGCGGCGACCTCAAGCCCCTTCTCTACGTCCAGCTTGTCAAAACAGAGCCCGACCACCCGGCACTTCGGCGGCTTCTGACCAATCTCCTGGATGAACTCGCCAACCGCGGGAAGATCGGGAAGTGTCTCAGGATCATTGACGAGGTGGCGGAGGGTGATGAGTGTATGTGTCTTGCCGCCGCCATAGGTCAACTCAAGCTGGCGGACGGCCTTGTCGTTTTTCCCCGCGAGGCGGAGCACGACATCCCTCACGAGCTTGCGGAGGTTGAATGTTGGGTAGGTAAGGGCAAAGAACTCCTCCGGCCGCTCGTAAATGGGGTGGACGCCGCGCTGCATAAGGACCTCGTAGAGGTCGGCGGCAAAAAGATTGAGCGGGAGGTCACCGCTCCTCAAGTCATCGCGAAGACTGAGAACCTCGTGCCAGGGTTTCCAGGAAAGCTTGTCCAATTTCATCCTCCGATCTTGTATTCGACCTTTGCCATCACGCGCCATCCTTCCCCAGATCGAGCTCTCTCTCCTTGGAAATGATCGCGCCCCGCGCTCCGAGATGATTGGATATCGATTCGAGGATGGATCGTTCCTCGCTCGCGTGAGGCGACAGCTCGATAAGGGCTTGGACGAGGCGGCCGAAAAGCTCTTGTTTCCTCAATGCGTTGGAATCGATGTAGTCGTCCACTTGCGGAAGGTCTCCCGCCTTCCACAGATGCATGAGGCGATGGACTCGATCGATCTGAGGGACGGGGCGGCCACCTTCGGTGTCCACTCCCAGCGTACGGCTGCGTCGCCTGTCCCACGCCTTGAGGTGTACCATGCCTCCACCAGCCCTGGCATCGTCATCACCGCCATCCCCGTCATCATCGTCCTCGTCTTCGGTGTCTTCTTTGCCAGCCGTGAATGTCACGAGATCCCACGTGTCGGCAAGCGCCTTATCGGAAACACCGCACGAGAGGGCATAGAGAATGCAGGCACCCGCGGGCGCGTCAGCCATGCCGAAATCGTGGCGATGGAGAAGATAGTAGGCGGTTGGCTGATCCAGGCGATCCGAGTCGTCCCCGGAGCCTGCCCCGTCACCATCAAGAACGCGGCCCACGACGAAGTCGACGACAATGCGCCGCACTTCGGAGAGGAATTCGCCGACGCCCAGGACGGCATCGGGGACGTCGGCCTTTCGAACAGCGGGGTACTTGCTGTATGCTTCCAAAGCCGGCCCCGTGGCTGCCC
>PLNO01000181.1 GCA_003141795.1 Spirochaetaceae bacterium
CGACTGGATCTCGCGCGCCCAGTCCATGAAGTGTGTCGCTCCTCCGCAGAGCTGGATGCAGCTGCCGAACCTGTGCCCCGCCTCCCGGTATTCCCGGCCGATGTCATTGAGGGCTTCGAGCATCGCCTCCGCTACGCAGGAAACCACCTGGCGCCGCGTGTCGCCGTCCAGCTGGGCCCGGTTGTGATGAATGGCCCATTCCACCGTCGATACCGACCAGGGTCGGCTGAACCTGAAATCCTCGGCCTGGAAGCCGTCCACGTAGAGGATGCGGCTGTCGGGGTTCGATTTCGGGCTCCTGAGGATGCGGAAGAAGAACCCCCGCACGGCGTCCTTGAGCTGGCTCACCGAGCCGATGGGCCGCTCGAGGTACTCCTCGAGATGCAGGAGGTACTTCTCCGCCTCGAACTTGTGCCCCTGCGTGAAAAGACCGAAGTCCGTTGCGCGCTCGGGCCAGAGAAACCCGTTGAAATCGAACATGTTCCACGTTTCAGGATGGGTGGCGTAGGCGAGGTCGACCTGGGAGGGATGCACCGGAGGGGTGAGCGGGATCCGGTCCCTGTTCTCGATGCTCGTGACGTACGAGGTGATATGGGCCGAGGAAAGCACCCGTGAGGCGAACGCCGGATCGTGGCGCTGCGCCGCCACGGCGTCCCAGACGGTGTCGAAATGCACGGGGTCGAGGGGGTCGATGCCTTTCGGGACGGCGTCGTAGAGCCGGAACATGATCCGCAGCCACTCGGCGTACTCCGAGAAGCGGCTGTCGTGCAGCTCTCGGAGCATGAACCGTCCTGCGTCGCGGCGCTCCCGCTCGCTGTTCCCGCCGATCATCGCGATTCCCTGGTCCAGGCGGTTCCCCGCACCTTCCGCAATCTCGGCGAACCACGAATAGAACAGGGCGTGGGTCGCATCGGTCATCGTGCGGCGCGCCAGGCGTCCCGTCCGGATCCCCGCCTCCACGACGCTCGAGGAGGGGCGGTTGAACGCCGCCTGGGTACCGGCGAGGTTCCCCCGCGCCACTTCCGCGGTGAACCCGGTGAGATCGTCCTGGATATGCGTGTGGGCGTCGACCGCAGGGATCGACCCTACGATCTCAGCGACTCGCCGCCATGTGTCCGGGGTCAGCAGCAGTCTCCGCCGCCCTCTGCGCCCGTCCCGCACGTCGCGGATCCGCAGTTGCATTCCTTCTGCGGCGCCGGGTTCGGATTGTCGATCAGAAACCCGCTGTTCTCCGGCTCGTCGATCCAGTTCACCGTGGAACCGTCCATATAGGAAAGGCTCTGGGGATCCACGACGACGCGTATCCCGTGAGACTCGAAGATCTGATCGCCCGTTTCGGGCTCCTTCTCATCGATGCCCATGCCGTAGCGGTAGCCCGAGCAGCCCAGTCCCGCCACCCACACCCTGAGAGAAGCCCCGGCCGTTCCCTGCTCGGTAAGCAGGGTGGCAAGCTGCCCGGCCGCCTTGTCAGAAACCGTAATCGCCATACCGCAGATATAGGAAGAAATCGAATTGAAGTCAAGGCGGACCCCACGGGGCGTGCCAACGCCCCTCCTTGTTGCCCTGCCAGCGCTTTGCTACACTTTCCCGTATGAACGCAATCGACGAGGCCCTCCGCTTCGTCCGCCGAAACATCAGCGGAATGGACGGGTACGTCCCCGGCCTCCAGCCCTCGCCCGGCCAGAGGATCGTGAAGCTCAATACGAATGAAAACCCCTATCCCCCCTCCCCGAAGGTCATCGAGGCGCTTCACGGAGTGACGGAGTCCCTCGTGCGGCTGTACCCCAGCCCCGACGCCACCCCTCTGCGCGAGCGGGCCGCCGCCGTCTATGGCGTGCATCCCGACCAGGTGCTCTGCGGGAACGGGTCGGACGAGATCCTCTCGATCCTCGTGCGTACATTCCTCGATGCGGGGGAGACGATCGCCTATTTCCAGCCCTCCTACTCACTGTACCCGGTGCTCGCGGGAATTTCCCAGGTGCGGACCACGGACGTTCCGCTCCCCCGTGTGTCGCGGCTGGAGGAGATGGGCGACATCCCCGTCCCGTCGCCCCGGGCAAAGGTGTTCTTCCTCACCACCCCCAACTCCCCCTACGGACCGGGATTCCCCACGGCATGGATCGAGCGCCTGCTCACCCGGTTCAAGGGGATCGTCATTGCCGACGAGGCGTACGCCGACTTCGCCGTGGAGAACTGCCTCCCCCTCCTCCCGACTCATCCCCGCCTGATCATCGTGCGCACGTTGTCCAAAGGCTATTCCCTGGCCGGCATGCGCGCGGGACTCGCAATCGCGCACGCCGAGCTGATCAGGGAAATGTCGAAGGTCAAGGACAGCTACAATGTCGGCCGCATCCCCCAGATCGCCGCGTGCGCGGCGCTGGAGGACCAGGCCTACTTCCGCGCGACACGGGACACCGTTCTCGCCACGCGAACCCGTCTCACTTCTGTCCTCAAAGGTGAGGGGTACACCGTCCTGCCGTCCAGCGCGAACTTCGTGTTCATCGTGCCCCCGGCAGGGCTCAGCGCCCGGGCCCTCTACGACGGCCTCGTCGCGCGCGGATTCCTCGTGCGCCTGCTCGGCGCCGCGGCCGTCTCAGACGGACTTCGCGTCAGCATCGGCGCGGATGCCGACATGGACAACCTCGTCAAGGCGATGCGGGAGGTCAGGAATGGCGGTCAGTAAGAAAATCGGCGACAGCATCCAGAACTCCTCCTGGATCCGGCGGATGTTCGAGGCGGGCAACGCCCTGCGCGCCCAGCACGGCGCCGACCGGGTGTGCGACCTCAGCCTCGGCAACCCCGACGTCGAGCCTCCGGCCGCCGTGCAGCGGGCCCTGGAGGGCATCGTCAACGCAGCGGTGCCGCGCAAGCACGGCTACATGCCGAACGCGGGCTACCCCGAGACACGCGCCGCGGTCGCAGCCCAGGTCGGGCGGGAGCAGGGCGTTCCGCTCACTGCGGGGATGGTGGTGATGGCGTGCGGGGCGAGCGGGGCGATGAACGTCGTCCTGAAGACACTCCTCGATCCCGGGGACGAGGTGATCGCGAGCATCCCCTTCTTCATGGAGTACGCCTCCTACGTCGACAACCACGGCGGACGACTCCTGACCGCACCCACCCTGCCCGACTTCGATCTGGACGTGGAGGCGATTGCATCCCGGATCACGGCCAGGACAGCTGCCGTCATCATCAACTCTCCGAACAACCCCACGGGCCGCATTTACCCCGAGGAGACTCTCCGCCGACTTTCCGATGCCCTGCTGAGCGCCGGACGGCGCACGGGACGGCCGATCTACCTCATCGCCGACGAGCCGTACAGGAAGCTCGCCTACGGGGGGGCGATCGTGCCCGGCATCATGGCGCTGTACCCGCATTCGATCGTCGTGAGCTCGTACTCCAAGGACCTCTCCCTCCCCGGCGAACGCATCGGATTCACTGCGGTGAACCCCGCAGCCGACGATGCGACGCGGATCGTCGACGGCCTCATCCTCTGCACACGGATCCTGGGCTACGTGAACGCCCCGGGGCTCATGCAACGAGTCGTTGCGGGCATCCAGGGCGTCTCCGTCGACGTGGAGATCTATCGGCGGAAGCGAGACCTCCTCTGCGACGGCCTGAAGGGACTGGGCTACGACTTCGCCGTGCCCGAAGGCGCGTTCTACGTCTTCCCCCGGGCCCCGGGGGGGGACGACCTCGCCTTCGTGAAGGCGCTCCAGGAGGAGCTCGTGCTCGTCGTGCCGGGCCGGGGGTTCAGCATGCCGGGCTGGTTCCGCATCGCCTATTGCGTCGACACGCCCGTGCTCGAGCGTTCCCTCGAGGGCTTCCGCAAGGCGCTCGAAAAGATGCACCGTCAATAGAACGAAAAATTTGCGGCCTCGCGCCGGATTCGCGATGATAGTAAGTGGTGATTCCCCGCACACTCGCAGCACACCTGTCGACCCGACAGGCCGACCTCTCCTCGCTTTTGCGGAAAGGTTTCGACGAATCCTCCGCGGCCGGAGGAGCGCCGCTCACCGCCGGGCGCCGGGACGAGATCGCTACAGAGGAAGCATGCTCCTTCCTCCGCTTCCTGGAGAAACCCGATGACGATGCCGTGCTCGACAGGGGACGATCACTCGCGGCGGAGGGCCTCGAGCAGAACGAGCTCCTGACGCTCGTCGGGCTCTACCGGGACTTCTGCATCTGCTCGGTACCCACGACCCCGGGATCCAGCCTCGGCGCGTGCCTCGCCATGGCGGATCGTTACCTGCGGCTCCTCCTTGCCGGTTACATGCGGGAAAGGGAGAAGCTGGTAGAAACGGGCGATGACCGGTTCCGTCAGGCACTGGCGGCTTCACTCGGCGCCACGCTCCTCGCCGATCCCGACGGCATCGTGAGATGGGCCAATCCCGCCTTCCTCTCCCTCTGGGGGTGCGCTTCGGTGGCCGAAGCGGCGGGACTGTCCATGGGGGATTTCTGGACGGGGGAAGAGGCGCGCGGCGTGCTCGAGATGCTCCCGATCACCGGAGCGTGGCGGGGCGAGCTCACCGCGCGTCGCAGGGACGGCGGCGTCGTATCGGTCGCGACGGCGATCGCTTTTCTGCGCGACCCCGAGGCTCGCCCGGTAGGCATCGTCGCCTCATGCATCGACGTGAGCGAGCAGAAGCAGCTGCAGGCGCAGGTCCTGCAATCGCAGAAGATGAACACCATGGGTCAGCTCGCCGCGGGAATCGCGCACGACTTCAACAATCTCCTGACCGCGGTCGGTGGCTATCTCCAGCTCCTCCTCCTCGACGCCCCGAGCGACACGCAGATGCACCAGGACCTGATGCAGATCAAGACCGCCGTGGACCGTGGCATCGGGCTCACGAGGCAGCTGCGGATGTTCACGCGCCAGACGGCGAGCACCCGGCAGGTCATGGTGCTGAACGACGTGGCCATGGAGACGTGGGAGATCCTCCGTCACACCTTCCCGCCGGAGATAGCCATCGAGCTCGGCCTCAGCCCCGCGCTGTGGAGAATCGAGGCTGACGCCAACCAGGTGAGCCAGATCATCGTGAACCTCTGCGTGAATGCACGCGACGCTATGATGGATCGCGCCGACGTGCCTCCGGGCGGTACCCTGTCCATCGAGACGGCGAACGTGGAGATCACCCCGTCAGAGGCCTCACGCTTCAGGGACGGCGCGCCCGGCCGCTACGTCTGCCTCTCCGTGCGCGACACGGGTATCGGCATGCCCCGCGAGCTCATGGACAGGCTGTTCGTTCCTTTCGTCACGACCAAGACCTCCCGCAAGGGCACGGGTCTGGGCCTGGCCGTCGTCTACGGGATCGTCGTCGATCACGGTGGATTCATCGACGTGCGAAGCGAGCCCGGACGCGGCTCGGCCTTCCAGGTGTACCTGCCCCGCAGCGATTCACCCGCCTGCATCATCGCCCCTGAGCCCCAGGCGCCTCCCGCCATGCGCGGCCACGGCACCGTGCTCCTGGTCGACGACGAGCCGCAGGTGCGCGAGGTCATGTGCCGCACGCTCATGTCGTGCGGGTACGACGTACTGGAGGTTGCCGACGGGAAGGAAGCGCTGTCGACGATCCTCCTGCGTAAGGGGATCGCGCTCGTGATCCTCGACCTCATCATGCCGGGTATGGGGGGCCGCGAGTGCCTGACGCGCATCCGGGCGCTCGACCCCGGCTTGCCCGTCCTGATCGCCACGGGCGATACGAGCGGCACTCCTCATCAGCGGCTCCTGGACATGGGCGCGAACGGGGTCATCGAGAAGCCACTGGACCTCGGGATCTTCCTGCGCTCCGTGCAGGACGTGCTCAGCCGGACCGACCCCCGCGGGCAGCGCTGACCCATTTCCAGACCATCCCCCGCCCCGGTGCGAAGAGAAACGCCAGCATGAAGAATGCCGTGGCGGTCAAAACGATCGCCGCCCCCGACACCACGTTGAGGTAGTAGCTCGCGTACAGCCCGATGATGCTGGATAAAGCCCCGAAAAGCGCGGACAGCCCCATCATGCGGGGGAGGCGACGGGTGAGCAGATACGCGGTGGCGCCCGGGGTCACGAGCATGGAGGTGACAAGCCCTATGCCCACGCTCTGGAGGGAGACGACGACCGTGAGGGCAAGGAGTACGAGCAGCACGGTGCGCAGGCGTTCGGTCGGCAGGCGCAGGGTGGCCGCCAGCACCGGGTCGAAGGACACGACGAGAAGCTCCTTGTAGAGAAGAAAGACCACGGCCAGGACGATGACCACGAGGCCCGCCGTCAGCGCGAGGTCCGTCATGCTCACCCCCAGCACGTTCCCGAAGAGGATGTGGCTCAAGTCCATTGCGTAGGATCGTATCGAGCTGATGAGGATGACCCCGAGGGAGAACGCCGCGGCGAAGAGGATGCCGATGGCCGAGTCCTCCTTCAGACGGCCCTGGCGGGAGAAAAAGCCGATGCCCAGTGCAACGGCAATCGCTGCGGCGAGCGCCCCGACCAGCAGGTTCCCCTTGAGGAGGTACGCCACGGCGACCCCCGGAAGGATCGAGTGGGCCATCGCATCGCCGATGAAGGCCATGGAGCGCAGCACGACGTAGCAGCCGACCACAGCGCAGGCGATCCCCACGAGGATCGCCACCAGCATCCCCCGCTGCATGAAGGCATAGGACAGCGGGGCGACGAGCCAGGGGATCATTTCCCGTTCCCCGACAGGGCGTCGACGATCGTGGTCACGTCATACCTCATCATGTCAAGGTACGTCGGGGCCGGCCCCGTTGCGTCGGTGAGGGAATGCGTGTACAGCGCCGTGACCACCGTGATACCCGCTTCCCGCGCCACCTGTCCGGCGAGCTGGGGGCTTGATCCGGTTTCCAGGAAGATGGCGCGCACGTGCGCCGCCTTCAGCCCGTCGATGAGACGCGCCTGCTGCCGGGCTGTGGGCGAAGCGTCTGCGCTGACGCTGGGGACGACAGTACCCACGATGCGGAAACCGTAGCGGTCGGCGAAGTATCCGAAGCTCTCATGGTTGGTGACGAGCTTGCGATCCGCGGCCGGGATTTGGGCCACTTTCGCCCCGATCCAGGTGTCGAGCTCGGCGAGCTTTGCGATGTAGGCGTCGGCATTTTTGCCGTAGATGGCGGCGCCCGACGGGTCCAGCCGGATGAACGCGTCGCGGATGTTGCGTATGTAGGTCTCCACGTTGACCGGGTCGAGCCAGAAATGGGGGTCTGCTTCCATGGACGGGCCGGTGGCGATGGCGCCGCCCTCCAGCACCTCCCCTTCCCTCCCTGTCCTGCTCACGAGGCCGGCGGAGGCTTCCACGACAGGGCGGTCGCCGCCGACGCTGGAGAGGAGCCTGGCCATGAACGACTCGAGGCCTGCCCCGTTCTCAACGATGATCCGCGCCCCCGCCACAGCCGCCACGTCCCTGGGGGTGGGCTCGTACTCGTGCGGATCGACGCCGGGGGGGACGATGGAGCGCACCTCGAGCCTGTCCCCCGCGACCTGCCGGCAGAAATCCGCGAGAAAAGTCTCCACGGCCACGACGGGAGCGCCCCGAGCGGAGCCGGCCGCGGGCTTCTGCCCGCCGCATCCGGCCAGCACGAGGACGAGTGAAACGAGACAGAGCGGGAGAGCCGCCGCACGGCGGTTCTGTGGGANNCCGACATGCTGGACACAGACCGAACAGCTCGAGCCAATGGCCTTCCACCGTGTACCCGGTGCGCCTGCTCGCCTCTGCGAGCACCTCCCCGAGGGAGCACCCCTCGAACTCCACGGCCTTCCTGCACTTGCGGCAGATCACGTGATGGCCGTGCGTCGCGGAAGTGGCAACCCACGAGGAACACCCGTCCTCCTGATGGAGCTTGCGCACCATGCCCATGTGCTCGAGGATCTCCAGGGTCCGGTAGACCGTCACCTGGCCCAGACGGGGATGGCGCGCCTTGCCGCGGGAGAGGAGCTCCGCCGGGGTCACACCGGCGCTCGACGCGCAGAGCACCTGGACCACGGCGCGGCGCGACCCCGTGTCGGAGTAGCCCGCCTCGGAGAGCGCGCGGAGCATGAGGTCGGCGCGGGGCCGGGAAAAATGAAAAACTTTTTCATTTTTCACAGAGGTGAATGTAGCCACACGTGGCGTCCGGAGTCAAGTGAAGAAAATGCGCCGGGTACGTCGCCGATCCTAATGCGCCGGGTACGTCGCCGACCTACTCGGCGAGCCTGAGGAGCCTCCCACGGAACGCGACGTAGGCGCAGCAGAGCAGCACGATCACCGAGCCGATGATGGTGGAGACGTGCATCGACTCACCGAACAGGAGGACGCCGAGAAGGACGTTCAGCACCGGAGTGAGGAAGGCGAGCAGGCTCCCCTCCGTGGCCCGTACGTGCTTGTACGCCCAGGTCATGGTGAGCTGCGCCGCAGTTGCAAGAACGCCCAGCCCCGCCAGGAGAAGCCACATCACCCAGGGGAAAGCAAAGGAGCTCGTCGCCGTCGGCCACCCGACGACGAGGAGCCCGAACACGCATTGCGCAAGATAGATGATAAAGGGCGTGTCGGTCTCCCGCAGCTTCTTGATCGCCACCACGGCGACCCCCGAGAGGAATCCGCCCAGCAGGGCGAGCAGGTCCTCGACGCTGATCGATGAAAGCGAGCCCGGGCTCACGACGAGCCAGATGCCGACGAAGGAAACCAGCGCCGCAAGGAGCACGTCCCAGGAGAGCTTCTCCTTCACGATGAGCGGGGCGAGCAGCGCGGCGAAGATCGGGTAGGTGTAGTTGAGGATCGTCCCCTTGCCGAGGCCGAGGTTCATGATGCCGCGGAAAAAGAAGTACACGGAGGTCGCGCCGATCACCCCGCGCACGACGAGCCACCAGCGGTTCACCGCCGTGAGGCGCGTGCGTCCCAGCGCCACGAGGGCGAGGATGAGCAGGATGCCCATGACGAACCGGGCGGACACGATGATGGAAGTGCTCACCCCCCGGGTGTAGGGGATGACGAGCGACATGGCGGAGAACAGCGCGCTGGACGCCGCCATGACGAGCATCCCGCGGGTCCTGGAAGTACTCACTCCTGGCGCTGCGCCCTGTCGACGTAGTGGCGGCACGTGCTGCCGGTGTAGACCTGACGCGGCCGCATGATGCGGAAGTCCTCCCCGTGGTACATCTCCCTCCAGTGGGCGAGCCATCCCGGGGTGCGTCCGATGGCGAAGAGCACCGTGAACATGTTGTAGGGGATCCCCGCGGCGCGCAGGATGAGCCCCGAATAGAAGTCGACGTTCGGGTACAGGTTGCGGGAGAGGAAGTAGTCGTCCTTCAGGGCGATCTCCTCCAGGCGCATGGCAATGTCGAACAGCGGATCGTTCATCCCCGGCTTTTCAAGCAAGGTGTGGCACGCCTCCTTCAGGATCTTGGCGCGCGGGTCGAAGCTCTTGTACACCCGGTGACCGAAGCCCATGAGCCGGTCGGGCGTGTTGCGGTCCTTGGCCCTGCGCACGTACTCCGTGCCGTCCCCGTGCTCGGCATGGATGCGCTCCAGCATCGTGATGACCTCCTGGTTGGCACCGCCGTGCCGCGGCCCCCAGAGGGCGGAGATGCCGGCCGATATGACCGCATACACATTGGCGAGGCTCGAGCCGGTGAGCCTCACCGTGGAGGTGGAGCAGTTCTGCTCGTGATCGGCGTGGAGGATGAGGAACAGGTCGATCGCCTTCACGATGTCGTCGTCGATCATCGTCGACTTCACGGGGGAGGAGAACATCATGTTCAGGAAGTTCGGCACGTAGCGCAGCCTGTAGGAGGGATAGACGATGGGCTCGCCGATGGACTTCTTGTAGGAGATGGCGGCAATGGTGCGGACCTGGGAGATGAGGTTGGCGAGGATCTGGCGCTCGGCCTTCTCGTCCATGATCTCGGGAACCGGGTAGAACGTGGACAGCGAGGCCACGGTGGTCGCCAGGATCCCCATGGGGTGCGATCCCCGCGGAAAACCGACGAAGAAGTGGAGCATGTCCTCGTGGATCAGGGAGGATTCGTTGAGGAAGGTGGAGAACTCCTCCAGCTGCGTCATCGTCGGAAGCTCGCCGTAGAGCAGGAGATACGCCACCTCGGTGAAGGTGGAGCGTGAGGCGAGCTCGTCGATGGGATACCCGCGGTAGCGGAGGATGCCCTTCTCCCCGTCGATGAAGGTGATGGCGCTCTTGCAGGAGCCGGTGTTCTCGTAGCCCTTGTCCAGCGTGACATAGCCAGTGGTCTTCCTGAGGCTGGTGATGTCGATTGCCTTTTCCCCCTCCGTGCCGCGCACGACGGGCAGCTCGTACTCCGTGCCGTCGAGGATCAGCCTCGCGGTATCGGAGCCGACCTTTTCGATCGAGATCTTCGCCTCCGGCATGTCGCCCCCTTTGGTGTATAAATATACGGAGAGGGGAAAAAGTCAATGGAGGTAACCCTCGTGGCCAGGTTGCCCCGCACACGATGCCCCGCTACCTTTCACTCATGCAGCTGTCATACCGTGATCTCGGAGGTCAGGGCGATCCCGTCGTCATCCTCCACGGGTTGTTCGGCGCCTCCCAGAACTGGGCGGGCATGGGCCGCAAGCTCTCCTCCGACGGCAGGGTGTTCACGCTGGACCTGCGCAATCACGGAGGCTCGCCGCATGCCGTGCCGCACAGCCTCGATGCCTGCGTGGAGGACCTGTACGAGTGGAGCGTGGCCACGGGGCAGCGCGGTCTGCGCCTCATCGGGCATTCCATGGGAGGCCTGGTCGCCATGGGTTTCGCCCTGGCCCATCCCGAGTGCACCGCGGGGGTGGCCGCCGTGGACATCGCACCCCGGCCCTATCCGCCGGATCACGAGAGGGAGTTTCGCGCGCTGCGCACCGACATCCACGGCTGCGCCTCCCGTGCGGACCTGGACGCCCTGCTGGCGGAGGTGCTCCCCGACCAGCGGGTGCGGCAGTTCATGCTGACGAACGCGGTCCGGGAGGCCGACGGGTTCCGTTGGAGGCTCGACCCCGACGTCCTTGCGGCAAGCACCGTCGCGAGCGACTTCGCCGGGCGGGGGGGCCTCTACGGAGGAGAAGCGCTCCTCGTGAGGTGCGGGAAGTCGCCCTACGTGCGCCCCGAAGACCGGGAGGTGATGGCCCGGTTCTTCCCCAACGCGCGGATGGAGACCATACTGGACGCCGACCACTGGCCCCACGTGACGGCACCCGCGGCCCTGGAGGCGCTGCTGCGCCGATTCCTCGGGCGGGCGTCTGCGGCCTCCCCGGCGCCGATGCAATAAAACCGTGCCCGCTTCGACTGTATCAATGTGAGCGCGGAAACGCAGAAAAAGCGCATCGCGGGTTTCATCGCCACGGAATGGCAGCGGCTGGTGGGGTACGTCCGTTCATGGATCGACGACGCCTCCGACCGTGACGCCGAGGATGTGGTTCAGGACCTCGTGGAGAGCATGTTCGAGAGGGCGGACGTGACGGAGCCTGTCACGGACCTCTCCGCATACATCTACAGGTCCCTCCGCAACCGGATCGTGGACCTGTACCGCAGGAAAAGGCGCACGGTGGAGCTTCCCGACGACCTCGCCGACATGAGCCCCGTCATCCAGGAGGTGATGGAGCTCGACGAGGAGCGGGACGCCCTGTACGCGGCCATCGAGGAGCTCCCGGTGGCTCAGCGGGAGGTCCTGGTGGCCACGGAGATCGAGGGGCGCAGCTTCAAGGAGCTCGCCGCCGAATGGCACACACCCATCGGGACGCTCCTGGCGAGGAAACACCGGGCAATCAACGCGTTACGCGACACGCTTTCAGGAGGTTCGGAATGAACACACGGTTGCGCGACAGGTGGCCGGACATGAATCCGGCCGCACGCGGAGTACGCATTGCGGGGGTCGTCCTCGCCGGTATCGTCGGCGCGGGGATCTTCGCGCTGGTCTTCGGCTGGCTTGTGATGATCCTGTGGAACTGGCTGATGCCGGCGATCTTCCACCTGGGGACGATCGGCTACTGGCAGGCCTTCGGCATCATCATCCTGGCGAAGCTGATCTTCGGCGGGCCGCACCCCGGCCGGGGACATGGACCGAGGGGCAAGCCTTGGGGACACGGGCCATACCCCCACGGTGAGGGCCAGGGCAGGGACCGGTGGGTCTGGTACCGCGAGTTCTGGGACCAGGAGGGCAGACAGGCCTTCGACAAGTTCGTTCAAGCGAAGACCGCGGGACAGGCCGGCGGCGACGAACAGAAAACGCCCGGTGCATGATTTTCGGGAAGGGGGGGGGATCTCCCCCCCTTCCCTTTTCCCCTCGAGGTCGGGTACCGTTGATCGAATGAAAGCGCAGGAAGTCGGGCGTCCCGAAAAGATCGCCATGTGGATGGGGATCATCGGGAACGCGGTGCTTTTCGCGGCGAAGATCAGCATCGGCACCCTTTTCAACTCCATCGCGATCATCTCCGACTCGTTCAACTCCCTCACCGACATCATCGCCTCCGCCGTGGTTATGATCAGCGTGCGGACCTCCTACCAGAAGCCCGACGCGGATCACCCCTTCGGTCACAAGCGCGCGCAACCGCTCGCCGGCCTCCTCGTGGCCATCCTCACCGGCATCGTCGGCTTCGAGATCATCACGCAGTCCGTCACCCGGCTCATCAACGGGGAGCAGATCGAAAAGGGCCTGCTGCCGATCCTCCTCGTTGCCGCCGTCATGGTGATCAAGCTCGGCATGCATCTGTACGCCCGCATGGTCGGCAAGAGGACGGGAAGCCCCGCGATCCTCGCGTCGGCTGCCGATCACCGCAACGACGTGCTCGTGTCCGCGGCGGTACTCGCCGGTGTCGTGGCCTCGAACCTCGGTCTGCCCGTCCTCGATCCCATCGTCGGTATCCTCATCGGTCTGTGGATCATCCGCGCAGGGTTCGGCATCGGCCGCACGAACATGAAGTACCTCATGGGCGAGGCGCCGCCCCCCGAGCTCGTCGAGCGGATCAAGGAGAAGGCGCGCGGCATCGAGGGGGTGATCGCGTTGAACGACGTATTCGCCCACTACGTGGGCACTGAGGTGGAGATCGAGGTCCATATCGACGTCGACAGGCACATGAGCATCGAGCAGGCCCACGACATCGGCAAGCACGTGCAGTGGGCGATCGAGGAGATGCCGGAGATCTCCCACGCCTTCATCCACATCGACCCCTTCGCCGTTCCGCACGACGAGGCGCCGAGCTCACCCCAGATCGGTTGAATCGACGAGCTTCACGCCGCCCTTTTTCATCGCAACCAAAGACTCTTCGAGACTGCCCTGCGGCGTGTCGACCCCGCGGCACGCGTCGCGCACCACGGTGACGGGAAAACCGAGCCGCCGCGCGTCCAGCGCCGTGGCGCGCACGCAGTAGTCGGTGGCAAGACCGCAGACCACGACCTCCGTCGCGCGCAGGCCCTTGAGATAGAAGCGCAGGCCGGTGTCCGTCTCATGATCGTTTTCGAAGAAGGCCGAGTAGGAGTCGAGCTCCCGGTGGAATCCCTTGCGGAGAACGAGCTCGATCCTTCCGACGTCCAGGCGCGGATGAAGCTCGGCGCCCCGCGTGCCCTGGACGCAATGGTCGGGCCACAGAACCTGCTCGATGCCCCCCGCGTCGACGAGGTCCAGCACCTTGCGGCCGCGGTGCTGGGAGGCGAAAGAGACGTGGTTCACCGGATGCCAATCCTGCGTTGCAATCACGCGATCGAACGTCGGCATGATCCGGTTGATCACCGGCACCACCGCATCCCCGTCCTCGACGGCAAGACTGCCTCCGGGGCAGAAATCGTTCTGAACGTCGATGACGAGAAGCACACGACGGACAGCCATGTTTCACCTCCCGGCGGTGAGTGTATCACGCCATCAGCGGATTCTGCAGCCGACGGGCACTCCTAGTATCCTGCCGCAACTCTCAGCCGGGCTCGGTTGTCCTTCAGGACGTCCAAGAGCGTGAGCGTGCCGTCGGGGCCGGGGAAATTGATGAGCGACACGAACCGCGCCCTGCTCATCGTCTCCCGCAGCGGGGAGGCCACCTCATTGTGCCAGTTGTCCACGAGCAGAGACGCCGGGAGCACGCTCAGCTTCGTTATCTGCGCGGCTTCCAGCGGCCCTGGGCCGAACACACCCGCGACGGTGAATCCGAGCTCCTCCATGAGCGGCTGCTGGAAGACGTGTACGACGACGGGTGCGCCCGCCAACCCCGCGGCGCCGAGCTCAACCTTCCACGAGGAGAGGAAGTCGCTGAGGGCACTGATGCTCCGCGCAGCCGCGTCGCTCGTTCCCAGCGCCGCGCCGATGGCGAGGAGCGACGCGCGCATCGTGGCAAGGGAGTAGTCGGCATCGACCCTGAGAACGGGGATCTTCCTGCTCCCCGCGGCATCCGAGAGACGGTCCGCCATCACCTCGAATCCGGTGGTAACGATGAGCTTCGCGCCCGACAGCCGTGCAACGTCCGACGGAACGAGCTCGTACTCCGCGGGATGACGCAGGCTGGACGGCGCCAGCGTGACGATGTCGGTCGCGCCCGCCGCCGCGGCAAGCGCCGCGGTCCAGGTCGTGGTTGCGACGACCCGTTGCGGCGCCGCCGGTGCCTGCGCGACGAGCGCGAGGAACAGGGAACAACCGGCCAAAAGCCGGGAGAATCGCTTCATGATCTCCTCCTCGAGATCCGCCTGTACAGGAGTCCCACGCCCAGGAGACAGGCGGCAATCACGGTCACCGCGGAGCTCGCGGGGACGTCGAGGGCGAGGGACGTGAAAAAACCGGCGATGCTGCAGAACGCGCCGATGATGCAGGCCTGGAGAAAGAACCCCCGGGTGCTGCGGGCGGTGAACGATGCGACGATCGCGGGAAGAAGGAGGATCGAGTCCAGGAGCAGCGCACCGATGAGCTGCATGAGCAGTGCGACGCTCACGCCGACGAACAGGAGGATGACGGTGGTGAGCGCCCCCTCGTTGACCCCCGACGCGAAGGCGACCTCCCGATTGAAGAGTACCGCGGACAACCGGGGGAAAAGGAGAACGACGAAAAGAGCGATGGCCAGCGCGTAGGCCGCCGTGAGCACGAGGTCGATCCGCGACAGCGAATAGATGCTCCCCCAGAGGATGCCGAACGCGTCCTTTGACGGGACCCCCGCCTTGTAGATGACGGCGAAGGCCAGGCCTATGGTGAGCACCATGAAGAACGTCGTCGCATATCCCAGGGTGAGCCCGGATTCCCTGGCAAGGCGACCGATGGCCGCGATGATGAGGAGGTCCAGGGCGAGGCCCGTGAGGAGCGGGTCGATGTGGAGCGCAAGCCCTATGGCCGCTCCCAGGAGCGCCGCATGCATGAGCGTGAAGCGCATCGTCACGAGGTTCAGCCTCAGCACGAAGACACCGGCGAGGGGGAAGAAGCATCCGGCCAGCACCAGCGCGACGAAGCCGCGGAGGATCGGGGGGTAGGAGAGCGCCTGCACGATGCTCATGAGCCCTGCCCCGCGAACGCTCCCTCTTCGAGGCGCTCGATCCGCCAGTCCAGGCCCGTGAGCACCTGCGAATCGTGGGACACCATGAGGATCGTGATCCCCCGGCGCTCGTTCAGGTCGTGCAGAAGCCCCATGAGCTCCGCGCGGGACGCCGGGTCGAGCGCTGAGGTGGGCTCGTCCAGCAGAAGCACCTTCGGATCCTGGCAAAGGCAGCGGGCGATGGACAGCTTCTGCTTCTCACCGCCGGAGAGTCGCGCGTACATGCGGTCCTCCAGGTGAGCGCACCCCGCGGCGTCCATTGCCGCGCGCACGCGGCGCCGCTTCTCCCCCCTGCCCTCCCGCAGCATGCACACCCCGATCTCCACGACCTCGCGGCCGGAGACGGGAAAGTCGACGGAGACTGATTCCTGGTGGACGTAGCCGATCCTGGACCTGATGCGCAACCATTCGCGGGAACCGACCGCCGTTCCCAGGACGCTCACCGAGCCCGAAGTGGCGCGGACCAATCCCAGGATTGTCTTCACCAGCGTGGTCTTGCCCGCACCGTTGGGGCCTGCCACGATGAGCCTTTCCCCGCAGTCCACGGAGAGGGAAAGGGCCCTCAAGATGAATGTCGCGTCCCTCTGGATGCTCAGGTTTTCGACGCGAATGCAGCAGTTCGGCTCAGACACGATGAGGAATAGATACATTCCAGGGCAGGAAAGTCAATTGCGGTCCCGCTACCCCTTCACGGCTCCCGCAGCGATCCCGCGGATGATGTATTTCTGCAACAACAGGTACAGCACGATGATCGGCGTGGCGGAGAGGATGAGGCTTGCCGCGGACGGCCCGTATTCCCGGAGGAACATCCCGTAGAAGTGGAGCTGCTCGAGCTGCAGGGTCCCGGCCTTCACGACGATCAGGGGGAGGAGGAAATCGTTCCAGAGCCACAGCGCGTCGAGGATCACGATCGTCGCGGTGATGGGCATCATGAGGGGAAAGACGACGCGGAAGAACACGAAGAACTGCCCGGCGCCGTCGATCGATGCCGCCTCTTCGAGCTCCCGAGGCACGCCTTTGACGAACCCGTGGTACATGAACACCGCAAGCGGTGCGCCGAGTCCCCAGTACATCGGGATGATCCCCCCGATGTTCGCGAGCTTCAGGTCCGTGGAAAGCCCCACGATCGGCACCATGATGATCTGGAAGGGAATGACCATGGCGAAGGCGAAGACGAGGTAGAGGATCCAGGACAGCCTGCCGAAGCTCCGCGCGAGCTTCCACGCCGCCATGGAGCTGACCAGCACGATACCGGCAACCCCGAAGACGGTGATGACGGCCGTGTTGAGAAGCGCCCGCGGGAAGCGCATCTCCACCCACGCCTTGACGAAGTTGTCCGACGTGAGGGACGTGGGGGGGCTGATGGGGTTGAGCTTGATGTCCGCCTCGGGCTTCACGGCATTGTTGAGCACGAAAAGCGCCGGATAGATCCACACGAAGGCGAGGAGGATCATGAAGACCTCGAAGACGACGAGCGATGCCTTGCGGCGTCCGGCGGATCTCACAGCTGCACCTCCCGCCTCTTGCTGATGGAGAGCTGGACCCCCGTCACCAGCGCGATGAGGAGAAAGAGGATGATGGCTTTCGCCGTGCCCAGCCCCGCCTGCTTCTTGGCGAAAGCGTCGAAGAAGATATCCATCACGAAGGGGACCGTTCCTGTCGCGTACCCCGAGGGACCCTGCAGCGCGTAGACGAGGTCGAAGCTCTTCAGGGAGTTGGAGAGGCTGAGGAACAGGCAGATCGTGAAAGCGGGCACCAGCAGCGGGAGGGTGATGTGGCGCAGACGCGTCCAGAACCGTGTCCCGTCGATGCTTGCCGCCTCCAGGACATCCGTGGGCACGGTGGACATCCCTGCAAGGTAGATGACCATCAGGTAGCCCGCCTGCTGCCACACCTGGACCATGACGATGAGCCAGGGCGCCTTGGCGGGGTCTCCCATCCACAGCTCGATGCCGGTGAG
Organism: Spirochaetaceae bacterium; assembly: GCA_003141795.1. The sequence goes on from PLNO01000181.1 coordinate 17,431, forward strand.
CTTCGGGAGCAGGTTGTAGAACACGAACGACCATACCAGCGCGACGATGATCATCGACAGCACATTGGGCAGAAAAAAGATCGATCGGAGCGCCTTCTGGCTCTTGATCCCGCTGTCCAGGGCGAGGGCAAGAAAGAAGGCGATCAGGTTGCTGAGGATCACGTTCCAGAAGGTGAAGAACAGCGTGAATCCCACGACTCCCATCTCGAACTTCCGCTGGACCCAGTTCGTGGCGAGCATCTGCTTCATCTCTCCGAGTGCGAAGATCTCCTGCGACGCCCCGCGCACCTCCGCCACGCCCGCGGCGGTGAAACGGTTGTCGCGGAGAAACGCTGTGACAGCCTCCTCCAGGGCGGCGCTGTTCTTCGAAAGCCCGGCGGATTTCACCGACGAGATGAACGCATCCACAGCCTCTGAGGGTACAGTCTTCTCCGCATCGATCTCCGGCAGGAGCCAGATGCGGTCCTCGAGCCCGAGCTCCTCGTAGCGGGGCTGCAGAACGTAGGAGTCATCCTTCAGCGTGTAGAACCGGGAGGCGAAGTCCCGGTCCGCTGCACCCGTGAGGTTCTTCAGGAAGCGTTTCTCGTAGTCGTCTCGGGAAATGCGCGCGGGGAGGTCGGAGTCGGCGTTGTAACTGGTCTTCGTGAACATGTGGGGATAGAAACGCTGCTCGACCCTGCCGGAGAAGATCTGCGCGTAATTGGCGAAGCCGACGACCCGGTAGTTATCCGGCTCGTACCCGATATGGCGCAGGATCCTCTGGAGCTTGTAGCGCGCGATGCCCGTGACGTACAGCCGCTTGTAGCGGTTGTCCGCGGCATCCAGCCTGTAGGTGGTGGCGAGAAAGGCGCGATCCGATGCGGAGTCCACTCTGGCGAGGATCCGGGATTCGAACTCGGCCTTCGGCATGCTGATCGGCGTCCGGGGGGTGAGCCCGTCCCAGTTGGTGAAGGAGATCCTGATGCCTTGAGCGAAAGGATAGAGGAAAAAAACAGCGTAGAGGAGGAGCGCGGGAAGTACGAAGACGGCGAAATAGGAGACGACCTTGATCCTCGGCTGCACCATGACGCGCGCTCCTTTGGACGACCGGGGAGGCGTTCCGCCTCCCCGGGGTCCGACGACATCGAGATCAGGGTACTACTTCTTGAGAGACTCCGCCCACATCCTGTCCATGTCGGCAATCACGTCTGCGCCGGTCTTCTTGCCGAACACGTACGCGAGCGCGCCGTTCTTGGCGCCGTCCTCGAAGACGTTCGTGGGGTACATGGAGAAGGCCCACGGATAGGCGCCGTTCTTGCCGACGTTCTTCATCAGGTCGCCGAACGGAGGCTTGAGGGAGGACTGATCGGCTCCCTTGAAGTCGGAGGTGAGCTTGCAGTCCCGGGTCCAAATCTTGACCGCGGCGGGGGTTGCGAGCCACGTGAGAAACTTCTGCGCCGCGGCCTGCTTCTCGGGGGTAGCCTGGGAGGAGATACCGAACGTGGAATCGACGTCCGCGTAGAACTTGTTGATCGACGCCGTGTTGGAAACGGGGAACGGGATGAAGCCCGCGTTCAGCTTCGGATTTGCGTCGATGGCGGCGCCGTACGACCACAGGCCCTGGACCATCATCGCGTCCTTGCCTGATGCGAAGGCGGCTGCCTGCTCCGAATAGGCCATTTCCTGTGCGTTGTCGTCCATGTTGGCCTTGTAGAAATCGATGATGGAGAACAGACGGCTCGTGTCGACCACGCCGAAGCTCGTCTCTCCCGCGTTCATGTCGGCCACGAACTTGGGCGCCGCGATCTTCTTCTCAGCGAGGAGAGTCGTGTGGACGAGCGTGATGAAGTGGCCGATGGACCAGTTTTCCTTCAGAAGGCCCGCGAACGGGGTGACGCCCTTGTCCCTCAAGGTCTTGGCGACGCGCTCCAGCTCCCGGTAGGTGGTGGGCGGCTGCAGCTTGTACTTGGCGAAGATGTCCTTGTTGTAGACGATCCCGATGCCGGCGAAATCCATGGGGAGCGCCCACTGCTTTCCGTCCCAGGTGACGGCGGGCTTGGCCGAATCGATGACCTTGCCGAGGACGGCGGTCTTGGAGAGATCCACGAGGTAGCCCTTCTCCGCGTACTCGAACACGCGGCTGTAGGACTGCATCTGCAGGATCTCCGACAGCGTGCCCGCCGCGGCCCTGGCCGACATGGTTGCATCGGCGTCATTGGGAACGATCAGCAGGCTGATGGTGATGCCGGGGTTCGCCTTGGTGAAGGCGTCGGTCAGGTTCTTCAGCCCTGCCTGGATCTCCTGCTTATAATAGTACATCTCGAGCTGCTGTGCTCCGAGGGATCCTGTCAGGCAGACGGCGAGGATCACGAACACGAGGAATCTCTTCATACTCCACCTCCTTGGGCTTGCTCCCCCCGACGGGGGGAATGTGCGAGGGCCTTTGAAAAGGGCGGGACGAGCGAAAGATGACTTGCGTTTCATCCTTCTGTAATGTAACATTACGTAACCGGTTGCATAAGAATAACAGACCGGTGGCCGGTGTCAAGTGAATTTCTCGAGGCGGACGGGATGGAGCGGAAGAAAAAGATCACGATCTACGACATAGCACGCCTCGCGGGGGTGACCACGGCCACCGTCTCCCGCGTGATGAACGGCAAGCCGGGGATATCGGCCGCCACGCGGGACAGGGTGACCGCCGTGATGCGCGAGCAGCGCTACTTCCCCTCCGCCGCGGCCTCGGGGTTGCGCAAGAAGAGGACGCGGGAGATCGGCATCCTCTCCCCGTTCTTCATCGGGGACTTCTTCCTCAAGATCTTCGAGAGCCTGCATCGCCAGCTCAAGGATTTCGACCTCATCCTCTACAACGCCCAGACCCCCGCGCACAGGCAGGAGGTCATCGACCGGATCGTCGCGGAGGAGAAGCTCTGCGCCCTCATCGTGGCAAGCACACCGATCCTGCTCCAGGAGGAGATGACGCTCTCGGGGCTGCGGATCCCCATCGTCATGCTGGAAGCGCGGCATCCCACCTACAGCTCGGTGGACTACGACCACCAGATCGGGGCTTTCAAGGCGGTGAGCCATCTCATAGAGCTGGGCCACCGGGACATTGCGATCGTCGGCGGCAAGCCTGAAACGCGGCTGTACTCGCCCATCGGCAAGGAGAGGCTCAAGGGATACCGCATGGCGCTAGCCATGGCGGGCATCCCCGCCAAAGACGACTACGTCATGAGCGGGGACTGGACGAGCGTGGACGCGCGGGAAGGTGCCCGTACGCTCCTGCAGAGCAGGAAGCCGCCTACGGCGATCTTCGCCACCTCCGACGTGCAGGCCGCAGGCGTGCTCATGGCCGCAATGGAGGCAGGGATGCGGGTCCCGCAGGACCTCTCCGTCGTGGGCTACGACAACATCCCCTTCGCCGAGTTCCTCTCCCTCACCACCATGTGGCAGCACCACGACCTTCTTGCCCGCAACGCGACGAACCTGCTCCTGGAAGAGATGCACACGGGCATCCGTACCGGCGAGCACGTCATCCTCCAACCCGAGCTCGTCACGCGCGCATCCACCGCGGCGCCCCGCCAGGCCCGACGGAAATGAACGCGCAGGCGGGCCCCGGCCGCGCAAGCGGGCTCCTCCTCCACCCGACGAGCCTGCCCGGCCCCTACGGATGCGGGGACCTCGGCGCGGGCGCCCATCGCTTTCTCGACTTTCTTGCGGAAGCGGGCCAGTCGCTCTGGCAGGTCCTCCCGCTGGGCCCGACGGGCTTCGGCGACTCCCCGTACGCATGCTTTTCCTCCTTCGCGGGAAACCCGTTGCTCATAAGCATCGACGCACTGCGGGACAAGGGGCTCATCGGCGCCGCGGACCTCGACGGCCGGCCGGAGTTCCCCCCCGGGCGCATCTCCTACGGTCCGCTCATCGCCTGGAAAATCCCGCTGTTGCGTGCGGCCGCAGCCCGCTTCATCGCCTCGGCCGGGCCCGACCAGCGCAGGGAGCTCGAGCGGCTGCGAAACGAGCAGGGCTGGTGGCTTGCCGACTTCTGCCTCTTCATGGCCATCAAGCGCCGGTTCGCCGACGCATGGAACGTGTCGTGGGAGAGCGACATCGCGCAGCGTACGCCCGCCGCTTTGACGCGCTGGAGGGAGGCGGTGGCCCGGGAAGCCGAGGAGGAAGAGGTCATCCAGCTCTTCTTCTTCTCACAATGGAAGAGTTTGCGCGAGGCGGCCCGAACACGGGGGATCCGGTTCATCGGTGACCTTCCGATCTTTGTCGCCCCCGACAGCGCCGACGTATGGTCCAACCGGGACCTCTTCCTCCTGGGCCCCGACAGCCGGCCCACAGCCGTGTCCGGCGTTCCCCCCGACTACTTCGCTGCCACGGGCCAGCTCTGGGGCAATCCCCTGTACGACTGGCAGGCCATTGCACGGCAGGGCTACCGCTTCTGGATCCAGCGGATCGGCGCCGCGTGCGGCCTCTTCGATTACGTCCGCATCGACCATTTCCGCGGCTTCGAAGCCTGCTGGTCGGTGCCCGCGGGTGATCCGACGGCGGAGAAGGGCCGCTGGGTCGAGGTGCCCGGTGAGGAGCTCTTCGAGGCGCTGAAGAAGGAGCTGGGCCGTCTTCCGATCATCGCGGAGGACCTCGGCGTCATCACTCCCGAGGTGACGGCGTTGCGGGAGCGCCTCGGGTTCCCCGGCATGCGCATCCTCCAGTTCGCCTTCGACTCAGCGGAAGCGGGAACGCTGTCCGCGGACAACCGCTTCCTTCCGCACAACCACGCCCCCCTCTCGATCGTCTACACGGGGACGCACGACAACGATACGACCCGGGGGTGGTGGGAGAAGAGGTCGCAGGCGGAGAGGGAGTACCTGCAGGGGTATGCCGCCTCGAGCGAGCCTGAAATCCACTGGCGGCTCATCCGCATGGCGATGGCCTCGGTGTGCATGTTCGCCGTCATACCGATGCAGGACGTGCTCGGCCTGGGCTCGGAGGCGCGGATGAACACGCCGGGCACGAGCGGCGGCAGCAACTGGTGCTGGCGCATGGTCGAACGGGATTGGGATCGCGCATCGGCCGCGCGGCTGCGCTCCCTCGCGGCGCTGTACGGACGCCTGCCGGCATAGGCGCCGAGCCCGGGCGCGGCTTGCGCGGCCGCGCCGCTGCCCCTACACTGCTTTCATGAGGTCCCTCTCCGAGCGCTTCTCGGCAGTCGAGGCCGCATTCGCAACCGACGGCTTCGCTGTCCACCCCACCCCCNNCCCCGACCCTGCGCGCCCGGGCCTCACACGCCCCTTCCACCTCGCCGGGAATGCAATGGGGATCGCCGCGGTTCATCGCAGCGCGCGTTCCACGTTGACCCTGGCCCCCAAGAAGGCGTTCTACGTGGAGGGGGACAATTTCGAGATGGGCTGGCTCCTGGGCTGCATGGCGGAGGCCGACGTGGCGCGCATGGCCACGGACTTCGTGCGCGACGTGGTGTTCGCATTCTTCGGCGAGGACACGCTCAGCGCGCGCGATGCCGACCCCGCGGCGCGCGAGGGGATGCGCGACCTGATCGTCCGCATCATCGCCAGTGCCGCGGAGAAGATGCTCCCGGACATCCCGCAGGAGTACGTGGAAGAGATCGACGGCCTCGTGGCCGGCTGCAGGGCGGCCAACCCGCGCACGCCGGTGACCCGTGAACGGCTTCTCGCGCTGAACCTGGGGATCGACTGCCTCCTTGCCCACATCTACACCGGCAGGCTCTTCGCGGAGCGCGGCGTGCATCCCCGCATGCTCCGCGCGCCGATCGGCTGCAACGCCTTTTCGCTGTCGGGCGCGGCCGACGACAGGCACTTCTTCGGCAGGGATTTCATGTTCCCCACGGCAGGAGTCTTCCAGGATACAGCATGTCTGCTCATCCACGTTCCCGCGGACAGGAGCGGTCGGCGGCGCTACGCCGTGGCGAGCCAGAGCGCGCCGGGGTTCATCGGCTCCATCACGGCGCTGAACTCCGCCGGTGTCGCCATGGGCGTCGATATGCTGCCGAGCACCTCCTGCGATCCCGGCAGACCAGGGCTCAATTCGCTTCTGCTCGTGCGCGACTGCGCGCATCGCTGCGGCTCAGCCGCCGAAGCCGTCAACCGCATCCGTGAAGCGCAGCGGGGCGTATCGTGGTTGTACCCGGTCGCGGATGCCACCGGGGAAGCATTCGTGGTTGAGGCCGGACGGACCACGCCCCGCGGACGTCCCTTCCCGCCCTTCGCCGCGGTCCCCCGCCACTACCGTCGCAGGCTGCCCGGTCGCGCCACCTTCGCGCGCATCCGTCGCGCCTTCGACACGCCCTGCCCGGATCGCGGGATGGTCGTGCGTGACAGTCTCTTCCGCTATCCGACGGATCGGATCGCGGAGTGGAACGAGGAGCTGTGGAAGGCGTTCGATCGCGACTGGCGGGCGAGGCTGCGCGACCTGCTCGGGGAGGTGTTCGGGGCGCTCATCGATCTCGTCGCCGGCAGGCACACCGGCACGTGGAAGCGTTTCGAGGCCGAGATCGGGGACATCATGTGCGGGCTGGACTTCCGCACGGCGGACTTCTCCGAGCGCGGCTTCATCGCGCCGGACTGGAAGGCGACGGCCTGTCCAGGTCCGTTCTACTTCCCTCCGCAGAGGGAATCGCGGCCCGACATGCTCATCGCCACCAACCACGCCCTCTGCCCCGAGATGCGGATCACCGGGATGAACGAATGGACGGCGCTCCTTGCGGGGGGAAGTCAGAACGACATCCAGTGGCGGTACGACGAGCTCAATCGCCGTATTCTCGAAGCGGTGGACGCGGCACCGGGAGGTGTGGAGGAAGAGGCCGCATGGCGGCTCATCGATTTTCTGAATCCCGGCGGCGACATCCCGGAGTACTACAATCCGGGGGGCACCCTGGACTGGCGGCGCGTTCAGGTTCACGGCAGCGTGACCCTCTGCGAGCTCGTCGAGCGTACGATGACCTGCAGGTTCGGTTATTACGGGGACGAACCCGTGACGATCCACCTCGGCCGCTACGTGCCCTAGCCAGGGAGGGCGGGGGCGAGCGAGTACAGGGACGTACGGCAGCGAGCCCCTAGCAAACAATCACTTCTGCGTCTTCTCCTGCGTATCCTTGATGCGCTCCTCCACGACTTTCTTCACCTGTGCATCGAAGTCGGGGTAGCGTTCGCGCAGCCCGTCGAAGTCGTGCTTGGCGAGCATGTAGACGTCGCAATAGGAGAGCGCGCGGATGCTCGCCATGCGCTTTTCCCCCTGGATGAGCGCCGTCTCCCCGAAGGGCGAGCCCTGTCCCAGTGAGGCCACCCGCGTCCCGTTCACGAGCACCTCGACGTCGCCGTTGGAGAGGAAGTACATGCAGTCCCCGAACTCCCCCTGGCGGATGATGTAGTCGTCGGGGAGGAAAACCATGGGCCGCAGGAGCTGCACGATCTCCCTGATGAAGATCTCGTTCGCGTTCTTGAAAAGCGACACCTTCTCCAGTATCGAGCGGTTGAGGAAGAGGAGGATCTCCATCGAAAGCGTATGGGGAAGCTCTTCGGTCATGGATACGTTGGAGATGCTCTTCTGCGTTTCCCAGAGGTACGCGTAGTAATTGCGCACCCTGGTCTGCAGCGGCGACGGCACGCGCTTGGTATGGAGGAAATCGTTGATCTCCTCCATCTTCTTCTGGTAGTTGGCCCTGGCCACGTCGAGGTTCGCGATGAGGCTTGAAACGTTACCGATGATGTACCCGTACATGCCCACGCCGAAGATCATCACGACGATCGTGTAGACGATCTGGACGTTGCTGTCGTGGTTGGGCGTGTAGTCCCCGTAGCCTATCGTCGCGATCGTCGTAACGCACCAGTACAGCCCGCGGAGGTATTGATCCCAGTTGGAACGCGACGTTTCACTCGCGCCGATGGCCACCCAGCCGCAGGCCATCAGGTGGACGACGGTGACGAACCAGAACCCGAAGGTCACGAGGCGCATGAGGGAGGGATTGACGCTGAGGCTTGCCCGGATATCGCGGAAGATCGCGCTCACCTTGCCGATCTTCAGCATCTTCATGAGCTTGGTGATCATGACGATGTCGAGGATCGCCCCTATCGTCGTCGTCAGATGGCCGGGAAGGAGAGAGAAGAAGTATCCGAACGGAATGGAGGCGAGCACGTCCAGAGCGAACCAGCCCCGAAGGTACAGCCGGGCGATGCTCTTCCGATCCTCGTAGACGACGAGCCCCTTCTTCACCGCCTGGTTGAAGCTGTAGGGGATGTCCACGAGGTAGACGGCCGTGATGATCCAGTAGAGGAGGTCGAAGTCGTAAATATGGAAGGTCAGCCGATAGGAGGTGATGATCGTCCCGGCGAGCGCCACGAGAATGAAGAAACCGTTGTAGACCACTTTCGCCGTGCCGTCGTGGGGGAACACGGGGATGCGGCCAATGATTTTTTTCATTTCGTTCATTCCATTGGATAGTATAGTGAGCGGGGTATGGCCTCACAAGAAAACCTGCTGATCGACGGAGCTTGCCAATTTGCCTCTCACGAACAGGTTCCTTGACAGGGGCTGCGCTCATGAGCACTCTGGACCCGTGCAAGGAGGCCCCGCCATGCTTCTGGCCGTTTCCGTCGGTAACTCACACATCACCCTCGGTGGCTTTGAGGCCTCCGCGTGGGTCAAGCGGTGGCGCGTGCAAACCGTACCCGCAAAAACCTCTGACGAGTACATGGTGATCTTCCGGGCGCTCTTCGAGGCGGCGGGAATCGGTGCGGACCGTTTCCACTCCGCCATCCTCTCCAGCGTCGTTCCCCCGCTCACCGGTACGATCGCTGAAACCATCCGGGAGATCACGGGACGGGCCCCCCTCCAGGTGACGCCGCAGCTTGACATCGGATTGCGCATCACCACGGAGAACCCGGCCGAGGTCGGCGCCGACCTCGTTGCCAACGCGGTGGCAGCCTTCGATCGGATCCGCGGGAACTGCATCGTCGTGGATTTCGGCACCGCCCTCTCGTTCACCGCCGTTTCCGCGGCGGGGGAGCTGCGGGGGGTCGCCATAGTACCGGGGCTCTCCTCGGCGGTCAACTCACTCGGCCATGACACGGCCCAGCTCCCCCGTGTCCCGCTGGTCCCTCCCGCTGCAAGCATCGGACGCAACTCGGTGCAGTCGATCCAGTCCGGTATCGTCTTCGGCTACGTCGGCCTCGTGCAGGAAGTGATCCGCAGGATGAGCGCGGAGCTCGGCGGGAAAGCGGCGGTGATCGCCACCGGCGGACAGTCCTCCCTCATGGCCCCTCTCCTTGGCGGCGACGTGATCCACGAGCAATGGCTCACGCTGGAGGGGCTGCGGATCATGGCGGAGCGAAACCGCACGCCCGCCTGACGGGACTGTGGCGCGGCTCAGGCAGGGGCCAGGACGCGGCCCGGGTGGGGCTCCTACCGATCGCTTCCCAGCAGGATGCACGACTCCCTGGCAAACCCCACCGTCACCCGGGACCCCAGGACGGGGAGCTCGAGGTGAGGAGCGTTGAAGGTGTCCAGGAGCAGCTCGTGCTGGCCTGTTCGCACCACGAAGCGGACAATGGACCCGAGGAAGACGATGTTCTCGATGATCCCCGTGAGGTGGTTGTTCTCGGGCTTCCCGTTGTGCAGGGAAATGGATTCGGGCCGCAAGGAGAGCCGCACCCCCTGGCCGGAAATCTCCGCAATGGGTCCCGAGGCCAGGATCTCCTGGCCGTCCACCGCCAGCTTTCCCGCGGCGGGATCGACCACCGTCGCCGAAAGAACGTTGAGCTGTCCGACGAACGACGCGACAAAAGCCGTCGCGGGTCGATTGTATATTTCGAACGGCGTTCCCACCTGCTCCAGCTTCCCCTCGTGCATGACGCAGATCCTGTCGGAGATGGACAGGGCCTCCTCCTGGTCGTGCGTGACGTAGATCGTCGTGATGCCGAGCTCGCGCTGGATCGCGCGGATCTCCGCGCGCAGCCGCACGCGGATCTTCGCGTCGAGCGCTGAAAGCGGCTCGTCCAGGAGCAGCACGCGCGGCTTGACGGCGAGCGCACGCGCGAGGGCCACGCGCTGTTGCTGACCGCCCGACATCTGGTGGGGGTAGCGGCCCCGCAGCTCTTCCATATGGATGAGGCCCAGCATCTCCGCCACGCGGTGCTCGATCTCGGCGGCAGGCCTTCCTTCCACGCGCAGGCCGAAGCCGATGTTCTGCGCTGCGGTCATGTTGGGAAACAGCGCGTAGTTCTGGAACACCATGCCCACCCCGCGCTTGTTGGGCGGCACATCCACGACGTCGCCGCCGTTGATGCGGATCCTGCCCTGCGTCGGGGACTCGAAGCCCGCGATCATGCGGAGCGTCGTGGTCTTCCCGCAGCCCGACCCGCCGAGGAAGGAGACGAACTCCCCCTCCGCGACGTCGAGGGAGAAGGAGTCGACCGCCGTGTGCCGGCCGAAACGTTTGACGATGTCGATCAGCTCGACGAATGCCATGATGTGCTCCTAGTGGACGCCACCGGGCGTCGCTGCGGCGCCCCGCAGGCCGCGGCTTGCAAGCTGCATGAGCGCGATCGATCCCCACGTCAGCAGGAAGCTGATGATCGCGAGGGCGGCAGGCTCGTAGGCGAGATCCCTGCCCACCTGCGCCATGTACGGCCCGAACCCGGGCCACGCGAGCATCACGGCGAGGGTGAGCTCGCCGACGACGATGGAGAAGGTGAGGAAAGCCGCGCTGAGGACGGAGACCCGTATATTGGGAAGGACCACCCGCAGGATGATCTTTCCCCATCCCGCGCCCAGGCTCTGCGCCGCTTCGGTGAGGACACGGAGGTTGATCGATCGCAGGCCTGTATCCACGGCCCTGTAGATGTAGGGAAACGATATGACGACGTAGCCGGCAACGAGCAGGGCCGGGCTCGTGACGAGGGCCAGCGGGGGCCGGCTGTACAGACGGATGAGGCCGAAGACGAGAACGATCGGCGGGATCACGAAGGGCAGCAGCGCGAACACCTCGATGAGGGACTGCGCACGGGGGAACCTGAGCTGTACCCAGAGCGCGGTAGGGATTATGAGGGCCAGCCCGATGACGATCGTGAGAAACGCCATCTCCACGGAAAAGGTGAACGTCCGCAGGAACAGCGGGTCGTGGAAGACGTGCGCGTAGGCGAGGAAGCTGAGGACCCCCTTTTTCGCCTTGAGGGAGAAGAGGAACGTCGCTGCAAGCGGCACGAGGAAGTAGAGGGCCGCAAGCACGAGGATGATCCAGGAACCCGTGGCGCGCTTTTTCATGCCCGCCACCGTGCCGCGCGCTTGGAGAGCCGCGAGTAGCCGATGATGGACAGGGTCATGATCACCACCATTCCGAGGGCCAGTGCGTAGCCGAGGTTCGGATCGTGGAGCACGTCCCCGCGCATCTGCGCCCCGATCTGGATCGACACCAGGTTGAGGAACCCCCCCGTCAGCGCGTACGCAGTGGCGTAAGCGCCGAAGGCGTTCCCGAAGAGGAGGATGACGGAGGACAGCAATGACGGCATCAGCACGGGAAGGGCGACGTGCCGCCAGTACTGCGCCCGGGAGGCCCCGAGTGTGCCGCACGCCTCACGCCATTCGGGTTTCATCCCGTCAAGCGCCGGGGCGATGATGAGCACCATGAGGGGGAGCTGGAAGTACATGTACGTGAGGACCAGTCCCCAGAAGCTGTACAGGTTGAATCCCGCGTCGTACAGGCTGATCCCGAAGAAGCTCTTGAGGATCGTCGTGATCAGCCCCACCCTTCCCAGCGTGGCGATGAAGGCGAACGCCAGCGGAACACCGGCGAAGTTCGAAGCCACTCCGGAGAACGTGGTGAGAATGCTCCGCACCGGCTTGGGAAGGCCGCCCAGGGTCACCGCGTAGGCCAGCATGAAGCCGAAGACCCCGCCCGCTACCGCCGTGGAAAGGCTCACCTCGATGGTAAGGAGATAGGAGCGGAGGATGCTGGGACGGAAGAGATGGGCGATATTGGCCAGAGTGAATCCGCCCTGCGCGTCCTGGAGGCTCCCGACCAGGAGCGCACCGGCCGGAAGGATCATGAAGGCAACGGCGAAGAGGAGGAACGGGGCGAGGCCCAGCCACTGGCGCAGGGCCGCGGAAAGAGGGAGGCGCGCTGCGCGCGCGCCTCCCCATGCAGCCGTTGACGGTACGGGTGCAAGGTTCACTACTGTTTTGCCTTGACGCTCACGCCGACCGTGGAGTCCCACGTGGAGACGATGAGCGCTTTTGCAGCCGCCTGCTGATCGAGCGTGGGGAAAGCCGCCTTCGCATAAGCGGAAGCGGGGGGGAGCTTCGCCGCGAGGTCCGCGGGGACCGCGTTGCGGGCAGCCAGGTCGGCGTAGCGGATCGGGTGGCCGTACCCCTTGAGCCAGATGAGCTGGCCTTCGTCGGAGTACAGGAACTCCTGCCAGAGCCGCGCGGCGTTGGGGTGCGGAGCGTATGCGCTCACGGCCTGGACGTAGACGCCTGCCACGACACCGGAGGTGGGAACTATCACGCCGATGGTGGGGTTGCCATCCGCCGTGTCCCTGTCCGCCATGGCCAGGTAGTCCCAGGTGATCGCCACCGGGGTCTCACCGGAAACGAGGGTGCCGGTCTTCGCGATGAGCGGAACGAAGTTGCCCGCCGCGTTCAGTTTGGCAAAGTAGTCGACGCCGGGCTTCGCGTTTTCGAAGCTGCCGCCGTTTGCAAGCGCCGCGGCCGCGACCGACATGATGGCCTGGTTGGAAACGCGCGGATCGCCGGTGAGCGCGACCTGTCCCTTGAACGCCGGGCCGAGGAGGTCAGCCCAGTCGAGGGGAGGGGTCTTCA
>PLNO01000013.1 GCA_003141795.1 Spirochaetaceae bacterium
TGAATGGTTTGTCATGGCGAAAAACGTGGTGTTCGGTCGCGCGCTGAATCTTTCCGACAAAAGTCTGTTCCACCAAACTTCGCTGATTGCGTTGTTCGCGTGGGTCGGCCTGGGCGCCGACGGGCTGTCCTCGTCCAACTACGGGCCCGAGGAGTCTTTCCGGGCGCTGGGCATCCACGGCTCGCTGGGGATTTTCGTCGCCCTTGCAACGGCCATCACGATCTTCGTCATCGCCTCCAGCTATTCGCAGATCGTCGAGCTCTTCCCGTCGGGCGGGGGCGGATACCTCGTCGCGAGCAAGCTCCTCTCCCCGATGCTCGGAATGATCTCGGGATGCGCCCTGCTCATCGACTACGTCCTTACCATCACCCTTTCCATCGCAAGCGGCGCAGACGCGATCTTCAGCTTTCTGCCCTTGTCGCTCCAACCCCTGAAGATCCTGTTCGCCGTGCTCGGGGTATTGCTGCTCACTGTCCTGAACCTCCGCGGAGTGAAAGAGTCGGTAGCGCCTCTCGTGCCGGTCTTCCTCCTGTTCCTCGTGACGCACGTGTTCGCCATCATCTTTGCCATCGTCACCCATGTTCCCGAGATTGGCCATGTGGTGGCCAGCACGGCGGCGGACACGCGCGCTTCGACGGCCCAGCTCGGGGCCTTCGGTGTGTTCGTGCTCGTTCTGCGCGCCTACAGTATGGGCGCGGGGACTTACACGGGCATCGAGGCGGTGAGCAATGGGATGCCCATGCTGCGCGAGCCTCGGGTGCAGACGGCGAAGCGCACGATGCGCTACATGGCGGTCTCTCTCGCGTTCATGGCCGTGGGTCTGATGGTCGGGTACATCCTCTTCTCGGTGAAGCACGTTCCCGGAAAGACTTTGAACGCAGTGCTCATGGAGAGCATCGCGTCCGGCTGGGGCAGCGGAGGGTATGCGTTCGTGCTCGTCACCCTCATTTCCGAGGCGGTGCTCCTGTTCGTGGCGGCCCAGACCGGATTCCTCGACGGCCCCCGTGTGCTTGCCAACATGTCCCTGGACCGATGGCTTCCCAGCCAGTTCAGCCTCCTGAGCGAGCGGCTGGTGATCAAGAACGGGATCATCCTCATGGGAGGCGCCGCCCTCGTGCTCATGCTTGTGAGCCGCGGCTCGGTCTCGTTCCTCCTCGTCCTCTACGCGATCAACGTGTTCATCACCTTCTGCCTCTCCCAGGCAGGCATGGTGCGGCACTGGTGGGCGGAGAGAAAGACGGAGCGCTTGTGGAAGCGCAAGATCCTCATCAACGGGTTCGGCCTCCTGCTCACCGGCTTCATCCTCATTTCCCAGATCGTGCTCAAGTTCAAGGAGGGGGGATGGATCACGCTGCTCGTCACAGGGTCGCTGGTCGCCGTGGCCATGACGATCAAGCGCTTCTACTTCACCACGGGGCGCAGGCTCGCGCGGCTGGACCATCTCATGACCGCCGTGGCGCAGGCGGAGGTGAGCGCTCCCCACGGTGAACCGGAACATCCTGAGAAGCGCCGTCGGGCCCCGAAATTCGATCCCAAGGCCAAAACCGCAGTCATCCTCGTTTCGGGATTCAACGGCACGGGCCTGCACACGCTCTTCAGCGTCAGGCGGGTCTTCGGCGACGCTTTTCGCAACTGGTTTTTCATGCAGGCAGGCATCGTCGACGTCGACAGGTTCAAGGGTGCGGAGGGGCTCGAAGCGCTGCACGCTCACGTCGAGGACGGCCTTTCGCGCTACGTTCGGTTCCTCGAAGCGGAGGGCTTCTACGCCAAGGGGTTCTCCGCCATGGGCACGGACGTCTCCGACGAGATCTGCGGGCTTGCCGAGTCGATCTACGAGAAGTACCCCACCGCGGTGTTCTTCGGCGGTCAGATCGTCTTTCCCGAGGACACCGTGCTCACCCGTTCCCTGTTCAACCATACGACATTCGCCGTCCAACGGCGCCTTCACCAGCAGGGTATCCCGTTCCTCGTGATGCCCGTCAAAGTCAGCTGAATATCCACGGCTTGTCCAGCATTTCTCATTTTGTACCTTTTGGGCTCGCAAAAGAGCGGCCGCACTGCCAAAGGCAGCCCTTTTCTTCGGACAAAGTGAGAAATGCGGATCAGTGAGACGCATACTGAGATTTCTTGCGGCTTGTCTTCCACAGTACATCCTCATTACATTGACGTCGGAAGGCAGAAATCGCTTCCATGCGTCGCCCCGTACGGGGGACGAAGGGCTTGCCCGCAGGGGAAGCCATCACGAGGAGGCATCGGAATGACGAACAGGGTTTTCACGTTCGATCTTGGCCGCATCATGGATGAAGCGTTCAAGTGCGCGGAGAGCTTCGGCGAATCCTTCGACAGGGACGCAACCGAAGCCATGCGCAGGGTGGCCGAGCAGTTCGGCAAGAGCCCCTTCGGCAGCCAGGACTACTATCCCGCCTACATGTACCCGCCATCGACCATCTATCTCACCCGGGAAAAGAAGTTCGTGCTCGAGCTCGCGCTTGCCGGCTTCGAGGAGAAGGACCTGAGCGTGCAGTTCAGGGGAGACTACCTCGTGTTTTCCGCCAAGTCCCCGCGCGCGGGGGAGCTCGACGAAGGGATCCAGTACTTCAAGCGCAGGCTCAAGCTGAAGGACATCGAGGAGCAGCGCTACTACGTGCCCGCGGACAAGTTCGATCAGGCCGGAACGCAGGCAACCTTCCACAACGGCCTGCTACGCCTGGTGGTCCCGCCGCGCGCAGAGCCCGAAACGGGTGAGGAGATCAGGATCAACATCGGCGCGGGACCGGGCTCCGTCTAGGCGGAAAGCCCGACGCGGCCCCGAGCGGGCCGGCACGGCCCGTACCCCATGCCCGCCCGAACCGTCATGATACAGGGGACTTCTTCCGCCGTGGGGAAGAGCCTTATCGCCACCGCCCTCTGCCGGATCTTCCGGCAGGAGGGCATCAGCGTCGCCCCTTTCAAGGCGCAGAACCTCTCCCTCAACTCCGCTGTGACCCTGGATGGCCGGGAGATCGGCAGGTCCCAGGCCCTGCAGGCCCAGGCCTGCCGCGTCGAACCAAGCGCCGACATGAATCCCGTGCTCCTGAAACCAGAGGCCGGACAGCGGACCCAGATCGTGCTGCAGGGCAGGGCGTGGAAGTCGGTCGGACCCGGGGAATGGGATGACTGCCGCCCCCAGCTGTGGACGGCAGTGGTGGAATCCCTGGAGCGGCTGCGCGCCCGGCATGATCTCGTGGTGATCGAAGGGGCGGGAAGCCCCGTGGAGATCAACCTCAAGGAGAAGGAGATCGTCAACATGAGAGTCGCCCGCCATTGCGGCTCTCCGGTGCTCCTCGTGGCGAGCATCGAGCTGGGCGGTGCGTTCGCCGCCCTGGTCGGTACACTCGCGCTCCTCGAGCCCGAGGAGAGGACGCTCGTGAAGGGATTCCTGATGAACAGGTTCCACGGCGATCCGGCGCTGCTCGCGCCGGGGCTCAGCATGCTGGAGGAACGGACGCACGGCATCCCGACCCTCGGCGTGATCCCCTTCATCGAGGAACTGCCACTCCCCGAGGAGGACGTGGCAGGCCTTCAACACACGGCCCCCGCCCCGACTGACGGGCAGGCGGGGATCGACATCGCGGTCCTCAAGCTTCCCCACATCTCCAACTTCGACGACTGCGACGCGCTGCGCGCCGAGCCCGGGGTGCGCGTCCGCTTCGTATCCTCCGTTTCCGACCTCGGCGCGCCCGACGCGCTGATCATCCCCGGAAGCAAGGCGACCGTGGCCGACCTCGTTTGGCTGGGCTCCCGCGGCTTTTCCCCCGCCGTACGGGAGCTGGCCGACAGGGGGGCGGCGGTGGTGGGCATCTGCGCGGGATACCAGATCCTCGGGCTCACCGTTCGGGACCCGCGCGGCAGCGAAGGCGTGGCAGGCCAGCAGAAGGGTCTGGGGCTCCTTCCCGTTGAGACTGAGCTGTCAGCGGACAAGATCACGCGCCGGGCACGCGCCACCGTCAGCGGAGGCGAGGGTTTCTGGGCCGCGTGCGCCGGTGTCGACGTCGACGGTTACGAGATCCATCGGGGCCACACGACCCCCGCGGCCGGTGCTCCTCCCCTGTTCACCCTGGACGACGGAAATCCCGACGGCGCCGCCACGCGCGGGGGGCGGGTGTGGGGAACGTATCTGCACGGGGTGTTCGACGCTCCGGCCTTCCGGCGCGCATGGCTCGCCTCCCT
The DNA here is from genome assembly GCA_003141795.1 of Spirochaetaceae bacterium. The sequence continues at coordinate 4,210 of PLNO01000013.1, forward strand.
GAGCCCCGGCAGAAGCGCACTCCCGGGTGAATCGATGCATGATCTCACGGAAAAGGGCATCGAACGGCTCGCGGAGATCGTTGCCGCCCATGCCGACCTGCGCCGCATCCGCTCGATCGTGGGCTCGTGACAGGGGACCGCGCAACGGCCGCTTTACACTTCCCCCCCCTCCCGGTGTACAGTCTCTCGCATCGCCCACCTGCATGGACACCCCGACAGAAGGAGGAAGTTCCCGACGTGCGCCGACGATCCCGATTCTTTGTCATAACCCTCGCCCTGCTCGCGCTCACCGGCAGCGTGGCGCTCTTCGCCGGCCCGGCGCAGACGGTGAAGACCGCGGCTCTGGATCCACTCCCCCTGACTGCCCGTTCGGCGATCCTCATCGATCAGGCCACAGGCCGGGTCCTCTACCAGCACCACCCCGACCAGCAGCTCGTCCCTGCGTCCCTCACCAAGCTCATGACGCTGCACATCGTCTACCAGAAGCTGGAGGAGCGGTTCATCAGCAGGAACGACGTGGTCGCCCTTTCCGCGAATGCATGGGAGGACCATCAGGCACCGGGCTCCACCCTCATGCACCTCGGCCCCGGTCAGATCGTGACCGTGGAGGAGCTCATGAAGGGCATGGCCATCGCCTCGGGCAACGACGCGGCAATGGCCCTGGCCGAGTACGTGGCGGGAAGCTCGGCGGAGTTCGTGAAGATGATGAACGACGAGGCCCGGTTCATGGGCCTGCGGAGCGTGCATTTCACCGATCCCGCCGGCGTGGACCCGGCGAACAGCGTGACCGCCCGGGACTTCGCCGATTTCTGCAGGCTCTACATCGAGCAGCATCCCGAGGCGTTGAGCGAGCTGCACTCCCTCAGGGAGTTCGAATACCCGCTCGCGCAAAATATGCCCGACGGCAGGCTGCGCCGGCTGCGGACGGTGAAGCAGTACAACGGCAACTACCTCGTGTGGGACGGGATCGGGGTCGACGGTCTGAAGACGGGGCATCTGGACGATGAAAACTTCACCGCGGCCACCACGGCGCGGCGCGGCGATACGCGTCTCATCGCGGTGGTCCTCGGCGTTCCCGGGCGCACCCTCACCGAAGGGGCGCGCAACCGCACCGACGACACCATGACGCTTCTCTCCTACGGCTTTCGCAACTACTCGACCCTCGCTTTGGATCCCCCGCTTCTGCACCCCGCGCGCGTATGGGAGGGAGAGCAGACGCAGGTCGAGGTCAGCCCCGCAAAGCCGGTTGCACTCACCCTCCGTCAGGACGAGCGGGAGAAGCTCACCTGCACCGTTCTCCTGCACGACCCTCTGGTGGCGCCGATCGCGAAAGGCCAGAGGGTCGGCGACCTCGTGTATGCAGCAGGCGACGAAGAGATCGGCCGGGTCTCCCTCGTTGCCGGCGCCGACGTGGAGGTGGGCGGTTTTCTCCACCGCACGTGGGACAGGATGACCCTCAGCCTCGCCTCACTCGTGGACGGGGCCTCAGGCGTCGCGCGTTCGGCGCTTGACGCCTTGCATCCCTCCACGGTAGTCTCTGCAAGCCATTCAGAATCGATCGAGAGGAGGACTCCGTAATATGAACATGGTCCTTGCGCCCGCCACCTCCACTGACTTCTCCAGGGACTCGCTGAGGTAATCTCCCCCGCTTCCTTTCCCCTTTCGATTATCCTCCGCGGGTCATGACCGTGCTGTCGTGCAGGGAGGACTATCCATTGGATCTCCATCGTTTCGGCTGGAACAGCCGATTATCGTCTTGTTTCGAAAGCCTTGAAACCGGGCTCGTACCCGGACGCGTCGTGACGGCTCAGCGCGAGCTGTGCTCTGTGACGTGCGTGCACGGCGAGCTGCTCGCCGAGGTGTCGGGTCGTTTCCGGCAGGAGGCAGCCGAGCGCTCCGACTTTCCCGTCGTCGGAGACTGGGTCGCGATCTCCCCGAGAACGGAAGAGGGCCGGGCCACGGTCCACGCAATCCTGCCGCGCTCCAATGCGATCGCGCGCAGGGCGGCAGGCGCGGCCCCGCATGGGCGCGTGGAGGAGCAGGTGGTCGCAGCGAATGTCGATGCCGCCCTCATCGTCATGGGGCTGGACAACGACTTCAGTCTCCCCCGGCTGGAGCGATACCTCACGATCGCCTGGAGCGCGGGTGCACAGCCGCTCGTCCTCCTCAACAAGGCGGACCTCTGCGACGACCTCCCCGGTCGGCTTGCACAGGTGGGGGCCGCGGCCGTGGGGGTCCCCGTGCTCGGCGTGAGCGCCGAGACGGGTCAGGGCATCGAGGCTTTGCTGCCCCATCTCGCACCCGGCCGCACGGCCGTCCTGCTGGGCTCCTCGGGCGTGGGCAAGTCGACGCTCGTGAACCGGCTCATGGGAGAGATCCGCATGGACACGGGCCCCGTTCGTACGGACGACGGCCGCGGCCGGCACACCACCACCCACCGGGAGCTGCTGGTTCTCCCCGGCGGCGCGCTCCTCATCGACAATCCCGGCATGCGGGAGGTGGGGCTGTGGGGGACCGAGGAAGATCTTGACGGGGCTTTCGCCGACATCGAGTCACTTGCGCGGGAGTGCAGATTCTCCGACTGCCGGCACGACAACGAGCCGGGCTGCGCGGTTCGGATCGCGCTGAGAAACGGAGCGCTGGACGAGCGGCGCTACCGCAGCTGGCAGAAGCTGCAGCGGGAGCTTGCCTTCCTCTCCTCCCGTGACGACATCCGCGCGCGCCTCGAGAAGCAGAAGCTTCTCAAGAGCAGATCCCAGCTCCAGAAGGACTTCCGCAAGGATCGGCGGGTGTAGAGCCCGCTGCACTGGAGAACAGAAGATAGGATGACGACGAAACGTACGTTTCGTCGTCATCGCGATAGTCACGTCACGCTTCACACTTCATGGCGTCACCGCGTCAACGGCTGGCGCTTCAGCGGCAGCCAGTCGATCACCTTCCTGATGTTCGCGTCCCAATAGTCCCACTCGTGCGCCCCCGGACCCTCCTCGTACGTGAGGTCGATCCCGAGCGCCCGCGTATGGTCGCGGAACCGGACATTGGCCCGATAGAGGAAATCCTCC
>PLNO01000078.1 GCA_003141795.1 Spirochaetaceae bacterium
GCAGACCGACGTGGAGACGAGGATCAAGGACCAGAAGCAGCAGCTCGCCGACAGCAGGGACAAGTCGGAGGCCATGCAGGAGAAGCTCTTCGGGAAAGTCGAAGAGAGCTATCGCATGCTCTCGGCGAACGTCGCGGAGATCGACAAGCGCGTGAAGAACTTCCAGTCCCAGACCCGCCTGTTCGAGCGCGCCGATTCCCTGAAGGCCGCCCTCGAGGGCACGATCGACGAGATGAAGAAGGAGATGGCGAAGCTCAACGCGGAGCGCGCGGAGATCGCCGAGATCGAGCTGCAGCTCACCAAGACGCGCAAGGTCGCCGACGACGTTTCGACAAAGCTCACGCGGTTCCTCACCGACAAGAGGCGCATCGACGAGATGGACGGGGACTTCAAGAAGATCATTGCGCTGTCGCGCGACGTGGACCTGAAGCTCGACACGCTGTCCGCAAGCAACGACGCCCTCCAGCAGATCCAGGCCAAGATCCGCCAGTTCGAGGACATGGGCAAGACCGTGGACGGCGGGTTCGAGCGTCTGGAAAAGAAGAAGGAGATCCTGTCCATCACCTCCGAAGGCGTGGACCGCAACTTCCAGCGCCTGGAGGGGATCGAGAAGTCCCTGCAGGACGCGGACCGCTCTGCCGATGACCTTGCCGGCAAGGTGCAGTCGCTGCGCTCGGACTACGAGCTCCTGGCCAGCAACAAGAAGGACGCGGAATCGGCCATGGAGATCGTGGGCAAGCTCACCGGGATCATGGAGGAGCTGGAGGGCCGTCTGGAGAAGGCGCAGAGCTCCCGCGAATGGATGGCCCGCACGGAAACGCGGTTCGAAGAGATCGGCCGTCAGGCGCAGGAGCAGGTGAGGCTTCTCGAATCGATCATGAAGTCGGAAACGAAGAAGGACAAGGGCGAGCGCGGTGCGCCGCCCCTGGACAAGAGAGAGACTGTGGTGAAGCTGTCCCACCAGGGTTGGTCGGTGCAGGAAATATCCCGTGTCACCCAGCTCAGCAGGGGAGAGGTGGAGCTCATCCTGGAGCTCGCTCCGAAGGTGTAAAGAGTGCAGAAGAAATCAACGGTTGTTCTCGTGGCCTGCCCGGACTACGATCCAGAACGGGTTCTGACGGCGGTGCGTCTCGGGCTGAGCCACTTCGACCTCGCGGCACTCATCAAGGATGCCATGTCCGCGGGGAAGCCTGTCCTCCTGAAGCCCAACCTCCTGTATCCCGCTCTTCCGGAGAAAGGCGTAACCACGCACCCCGCGGTGTTCTCCGCGGTGGCCCGCGTGCTGCAGGAGCAGGGTGCCTCGCTCAGCTTCGGGGACAGCCCCATGGGCCTCCACAAGCCCGACGTGGCAGCACGGAAAGCCGGCATCCTCGCGGCAGCGGAAGAGCTCGGCATCCCGTTTGCCGATTTCGAGTCGGGAGAGGACGTGAGCTTCCCCGGCGGCGCGCAGAACAGACGTTTCCATGTGGCGCACGGCGCTCTCGACGCGGGGTGNNCAGACGCACGGTCTCATGGGCATGACCGGCGCTCTGAAAAATATATTTGGCGTCGTGCCAGGGAATCTCAAGGCGGAGTTCCACATCAAGCATCCCGATGCCGAGGGATTCGGGCGGATGATCGCCGACCTCAACGGTCTGATCCGCTCCCGGCTCGTCATCATGGATGCCATCACCGCAATGGAAGGAAACGGCCCTGGCAATGGGGACCTCGTTCCCGTCGGCGTCCTCATCTTCTCCGACGACCCCGTCGCCGTGGACGCCGTCGGGTGCCGCATCATGGGCGTGGACCCAATGGCGAACGCAGTCATCCGCTTTTCACACGAGGCGGGCCTCGGCAATGCGCACGCGGAAGCGATCGACATGCGTGGGGAGGACCTTGCACGGTACGTTCAGCAGGGGTTCAAGATGCCCAGCCGCTCGCCGACCGACGGGGTGCCGAAGTTCCTCCTGCGCTTCGCGAAGAACGCTGTCGTGCCCCGGCCTGTCATCCACCCTGAGCTTTGCATAAAGTGCGGGGAGTGCGTCGCGGCCTGCCCCACGAGCCCCAAATCGCTCTCCCAGGAGAAGGGGGCCGTTCCCCTCTACGAGTACTCCACCTGCATCAGATGCTACTGCTGCCAGGAGTCGTGCCGGCACGGGGCCATTACGCTGAAATCGTCGATTCTCGGGAGGTTCTTCGGGGACTCCCCGCGCGCACCCGCTGCACCGTCCGAAATAGCTTGACCCCCTCCTGAGCAAACTGTTACCTTTATCGTAAACCATTTCTCACCAGGCGGTTCTGATGTCGAAGAAAAAGGACCAGGAAGAGGTCTCAGAAGGGTCGCAGAATGCCTCCGGCGCTGCGGCACAACCAGAAAAAGCGGAGGCACAACCCGCGGAAGGGGCTGCAGCGGCTCCGTCTGACGGCGTTGACGAGCCGTGCGCGAGCGCTGAGGACAGGATCACGGAAGCCGAAAAGGAAATCGCGGACCTGAAGGACAAGCTCCTGCGCAAGCAGGCTGACTTCGAGAACTTCCGAAAGCGCATGCTCCGCGAACGGGAGGATGCCGCACGCTACGCCAATGCCGCCCTCCTCACCGACATCATCGGCCTGATCGACGACTTCGAGCGCGCAATCAAATCTGCTGACGATTCCAAGGATTTCAGTACCTTTGTCCAAGGCGTGACCATGATCGAAAAGCAGTTCGTGGAAACCATGGAGAGCCGCTGGGGACTGAAGCGTTTCGCCTCCGTCGGGGAGGGGTTCGACCCGAACAAGCACGAAGCGGTGCTGCGCGTCGAAGGCCCTGCCGACGCAAAACCCACCGTGGTGGAGGACTTCCAGAAGGGCTACTACCTGCATGAGCGCGTCCTGCGCCCCGCCCGCGTGAAGGTGATGGTCCCCGGTGCGGACCCTGCTCCCGCGGCGGCACCCGCCACGAAGGATCCAGAAGAAGGAAAAAATGAGAAGGCCCGGACCGACAACTAGGGAGACTCCGACATGGGCAAGATCATAGGCATAGACCTGGGCACCACGAACTCGTGCGTGGCCATCATGGAAGGCGGCCAGCCCGTGGTCATCCAGAACTCGGAAGGCCAGCGAACGACCCCGTCCATCGTCGCCTTCACGGAGAAGGGCGAACGCCTGGTGGGCCAGCCGGCCAAGAACCAGATGATCACGAACCCCGAAAACACGGTGTACTCGATCAAACGCTTCATGGGCCGCAGGCTCGGTGAAGTGGGGAAGGAGATCGACAGGGTCCCGTTCAGGGTTTCGGAGTCGGGGGACGACGTGCGAGTGAGCATCCGCGGCACCCTCTATTCACCGCCCGAGATCTCGGCGGCCGTGCTCCAGAAGATGAAGAAGACCGCTGAAGACTACCTCGGGGAACCGGTCACCGAGGCGGTCATCACCGT
>PLNO01000159.1 GCA_003141795.1 Spirochaetaceae bacterium
GCCCACGGTGCGGTCGCCGATGGAAATCAGGAAGGTCTTGTCGGCCACGCTGGGCAGGCGCAGCACGCGCTCGATTGCCTCTTTCAGCACGACGCAGCTGGTGTCGAATTTGGGCAGCTTCACCCGCTCGCGTTTTACGTTGCGCGTCATTTTTGGCGGCTTGCCCAGCAGCACGGACAGCGGCATGTCCACCGCGTCATTGCTGAATTCTTCGTCATGCACTATCAACTGGTCTTCGTTGATGGCATGACCCAGCACGGAGAACGGGCAACGTTCGCGGTCGCAGAGTTCCTTGAATTCCATGACGCGTTCGAACGGAATCGCCAGCACGTAGCGCTCCTGTGCTTCGTTGCTCCAGATTTGCATGGGCGACATGCCGCGCTCTTCGCTGGGTACCGAGCGCAGCTCGAACTTCGCGCCCTTGCCGCCACCGTGCACCAGTTCCGGCAAAGCATTGGAGATACCGCCCGCACCCACGTCGTGGATGGAGAGGATGGGATTGTTGTCGCCCATTTGCCAGCAGCGGTCGATGACTTCCTGCGCGCGGCGCTGCATTTCGGGATTGCCGCGCTGCACCGAATCGAAGTCGAGGTTCTCGGCATTGGCACCGGTGTCCATGCTGGAAGCCGCACCGCCGCCAAGGCCGATCAGCATGCCGGGGCCGCCCAGCTGGATCAGCACTGCGCCTTCGGGCAGGTCGTGCTTGTGTGTGTGTTCCGCCTTGATATTGCCGACGCCACCCGCCAGCATGATGGGCTTGTGGTAGCCGCGCACTTCGCCGTTCACTTGTTCTTCAAAAGTACGGAAGTAGCCTGCCAGATTGGGGCGGCCGAATTCGTTGTTGAAGGCGGCGCCGCCGAGGGGGCCGTCGATCATGATCTGCAAGGGAGTGGCAATGCGGCCCGGCTTGCCGTAGGGATCGGCTTCCCACGGCTGTATGAAGCCCGGAATGTTCAGGTTGGAAACCGAGAACCCGGTCAGCCCGGCCTTGGGCTTGGAGCCGGTGCCGGTGGCGCCCTCGTCGCGAATCTCGCCGCCGCTGCCCGTGGCCGCGCCTGCAAACGGCGCGATGGCGGTCGGGTGGTTGTGCGTCTCCACCTTGAAGCACACCAGGGTATCCCTGTCGAAGGCGATCACCCCTGAGTTGTCGTGGAACACCGAGCGGAGAAAGCCGCGCGTGTGCGCCACATCCTCCGTCGTTGCGCGGATGCAGGTCTTGAACAGCGACCTGATGGTTTCCTCGTGCCCCCCTTCCGTGTAGCGGATCGTTGCGTTGAAGATCTTGTGCTTGCAGTGCTCGGACCACGTCTGGGCGATCATCTCGAGCTCCACGTCCGTCGCCGCGTGTCCCAGTCCCCGCGTCTGGCGGGAGGCGGTCACTTTCGGATCCGCGAAATAGGCCTGGACCGCCTTCATCTCCTCCAGGGACAGGGCGAGGAGCCTTTCGCGCGAAAGCGCGCGAAGGGCGGCGTCCGACACCCTCGAAAGGTCGATCTCTTCGACGACTGACGGGCTGCCCGCCACCGTGTGGGGGTAGCTCACGGCGGGACGCGCACCCGCATCCCATTGCGCGCGCGTCAGGGTGGAGGCGGACTGGATGAGGGGGTTGTGGAAGAACCGCGCCAGCCTCCCCGCATCCACCTGCCGGCCCGGCTCGACTGCAACGAGGTACTGGATCGCGGTCTGGATCACGGCCCCCGCGGGCACACCTTCAGGGAGGCATACGGCAAGCGCCTGCCGCGCTGTGAGCGCCACGGGGTCGGTGACGCCGGGCTTCGCGGTGACCTCCACGAGCAAGTCCCAGAGGCCCGCGAACGCCCCGCCCGCTGAAAAGCCGTCGGTGCTCATCTCCTGGGCCACCGAGTCGCAGAAGACCTCCGCGGCGATGTCCCGCGTGAGCCCGGGAACCCCGTCGGCAAGCACGACGTCCACGATGGCGCACGAGCTGATGCCAGGGGAGACGGCGCGGCGGAGGTCGGGGAGGAGGCGCGCGGCACGCCCGTCATCGTAGCGGGGACGGGTGAAAACCTCGATGCGTTGAGACGATGAGTCTGTCATGGGCTGTGTCATCTGGTCGGTTCAAATGCTGGATCGAAGGCGATTGTGAGCACGCACATGTCGTCCTGGGGGGGCTCGCCGCCCAGGAACGCGCGCACGGAGCTGACGACGCTGTCCACGTCCACGCTGCCGGTATCCTTGTGGGCGCGCTCGATGTCAGTCCTCAGCCGCTGCATGCCGAACGTTGCATGGCCGCGCTGCGCCTCGATAACGCCGTCGCTCACGAACACGAACACGTCTCCGGGGGCGAACGTGCGATGGAATGTGGCGTATTCATGGCTTGCGACGTGCCCGATGGGGAAGTCCGATTGCTCGAAGAGCTCGGCCGCTATCCCGCCGGAGAGGATGATGGGAGGGACGTGGATGCCCGCGGAGGAGTAGTCGAAGGTCAGACGCCGTATGTCGAGCACCCCGAGGAAGAGGGTGAGGTAGATCTCGGGGTCGCCCTGGCTGATNNCTCGTCGCAGGGGACGTAGTCGGTGGCGATCGAAACCCCGGGGTAGCTCTTGCGCTTCTCCGGAAGGAGGTTGCGCTGGATGTTCTGGGCCAGCACGAGCTCGCGGCGCACCCTCTGGTTCATCTTCTCCAGCTCCTGCGTGCGCTCGCGCACCTTCCACTCGAGGACCTGCTTCTCCACACGCAGGGTGCCCAGCCATTTGTCGTTCAAGCCCTGGAGCTGGAGGATGATGTTGGAGAGGATGTTCCGCGTGGTCTCGGGAAAGTCGTGGATGAGCTTCGAGAAGTCCTTTTCCGTGATGGAGAGAGCGCTCACCGGCGTGAGGGCAACGACACTCGCCGTATGCTTCGCCGCGCCGGTGAAGACGGCCATCTCACCGAAGAAGCTGCCCGGGCCGAGCTCCGCAAGGGTGTTCTCCTCCGAAGCCGCCAGCGCGCGTCGCACCTGCACACGGCCTTCCGCGAGCAGGTAGACGCGATCCGGGGTATCATCCTGACGTATGATGGCCTCCCCCGCAGGGAAGCTTTCCGGGCAGAGCAAGTCCGCCACCTGCCGGATCTGGTCATCGGACAGGCCTCGCATGAGATCGTTTTGCTCGAGCAGATGGAGAAAATCGGGCTTCATTGGCTCTCCGGCCAGAATCCCCCGGGTTCCTCTCTGTTGTCAAGAACCTGTCTGCCCAGCGTCCTTGACCACGAAAGGTCACGAAGCTATCTTCCTGCTCATGGCAGACATCCTCGTATTCGGCGCGCACCCCGATGATGCAGAGTTCGGCATGGGCGCAAGCATGGTCAAGTTCGTGCGCTCGGGCGCATCGGTGGCTCTGTGCGTTCTCACGCGCGGGGAGGCCGGGACGTACGGCACCGGGGAGCAGCGTGAGGGGGAGATGAAGGCCGCGGCGAAGAAGCTGGGTGGCGAGCTCACCATCCTCTCTTTCCGCGACTGCCAGGTGGCCGATTCCTTCGAGTCAAGGGTCGCTCTTGCAGAGGTCATCCGCATCTACCGGCCCCGTCTCGTCTTCGCCCCGTACCACACGAATGCGAGCTACCACAAGGACGGCGCCGCGCATCCCGACCACACGGCAACGGGCACCATCGTACGTTCCGCGGCCCGCTACGCGCGCTTTTCCGGTCTGAAAGAGGTGAAGGGAGAGCCCTGGAACGCCGAGCACCTCCTGTACTACATGGTGCCGCGGACCCAGGTGCCCACCGTGATCAACGACGTGACGGCGTATATGGAGGAGTGGGAATCCATTGCCAGCTGCCATACGTCGCAGCTCAGCCTGCGGGACGGCAAGGTGGTGGAGAGCCTCCGGCGTTTCAGGGAAGCGACGGGGAACATGATCGGGGTCCGCTGGGCGGAGGGCTTCATCGTCGAAGAGCCGCTCGTCTTCGACTTGTCGCTTTTCATGGCGTCAACGGCGCAGCCCGGAGGCGTGCCCCGAAGGTGAACCGGGTCAGCGCGGGAGCGGCTGCACGAGGATGCCCGCCCTGCCCACGTCGGTGAACGAGGATTCCTCCCAGGCGATCACGAAATATCCGCCCGATTTCACGAGGTCGGTGTAGTGAAACCCCTGCGGCAGCCGGGGAAGGCTCACGCTGCGCGGTGCGCCGTCAGGCAGCGCCGTGAGGATCCTGCCCTCCGGCAGTAGCGCGTACAGCGTTCCCTGCTCTTCGTACACGGGAATGACGACCGCCGAGTCGCTCTCCGGTTTCGACCTGTAGCTGCGCCGCACGGGGCTCTCCCGCGAGCGAAGGGAGAACTGCAGCGCCGTTCCCGGCTTCAGCGACGGCACGGCCCCACGACACGCTGAAAAGAAACCGGCGAGGTTCGAGGGTACGGCGGATCCCGAGATGGACGGCACGCCGAGTGCCGCCATGTAGGTGGTGCGGTCAGCGCTCTCCTCGGCCAGGGTGTCCGCATGGTAGCGCGTGTAGGCGAACCTGGTCTCCCGTGCGTCGGTGTACTTCCATTCGAAATCGAAGCTGTTCTCCGATTCGGGGGCGAATCCTGCCGCTTCCCAGTCAGGGTTCTTCTTCTGGAAGGGCGGGATCAGGAAGGAAAAGTTGTCCTGCCCCGGCAGGTAGGACACGAGTGAAATCCCTCCGATGGCGAGGTCTTTCTGCGGGGCATCGTTGAGCAGCGCGTTGTAGTAGAGGTGTATGGCAAGACTGCCCTGCCGCGGCACGAGAGTTGTGATGGTGCGATGCCCGAAGATGAGCGGGTCAGAGTGATAGTCGAACGAGGCCTGGCCCGACGCGTCTATTCTGATCGTCGCGATCCCGGTTCCGTTCAGCGCACCGTACAGCGTGTCGCCGAGGAAAGCCATGTCGGCCACGCGTGACTGCACCGTCCACGGCCTCTGGGCGACAGCGACGGCGTCCTCTGGCCGTGCAATGGGCGCAAAGGCGCTGGACTGGAGCTGAAGCCATTGGCCTGTTGGAGGAGGAGCGACAGGCACGGGCGCCCTGCCGGAGCAGGCGATGACGGCGACGGCCGCGATCCCCGCGGCCAGTGCGGAACGGCCCGCGCTCAGTATGCGCGGCCGAACACGGCGATGTGTTGGGCTTTCTTTCCGCACACCACGCACGAGGCGCCTTCCGTTTCCTTCTTTTCGATGGGGAGCAGGCGTATGGTCGCCTTCGTCTCCTCTTTCACCCGGGCTTCGCACGCGGCATCCCCGCACCAGCCCGCCTCGATGAATCCCCCCGGCTCGTCCAGGAGCTTTGCCAGCTCCGCGAAGCTTTTGGCGGTGAACGTGTTGTCCTGGCGGAACTTCAGGGCGCGCTTATACAGCGAGGCCTGGATGTCGTCGAGAATGGCGCGGAACCGGGCGGGGGCCTCGGCCACGGGGATGAAGGCCTTTTCTCCGGTGTCGCGGCGCACCGCGACGACCTGCCCCTTTTCGATGTCGCGCGGGCCGGCCTCCACGCGCAGGGGCACGCCCTGCAGCTCGTACTCGGAGAACTTCCAGCCCGGGGTGTTCTGGTCGTCGTCGTCCAGGAGCACGCGGAATCCGTCCTTGAGGGTGTCGCGCAGGCCTTTGGCGAAAGCGATCACCGCGTCCTTCGTGTCGTTCTTGAAGATGGGGACGATCACCACCTCGGTGGGCGCGAGCCGCGGAGGAAGCACGAGGCCCTTGTCGTCCGAATGGGTCATGATGATGGCGCCGATCAGGCGGGTGGATGCACCCCACGACGTGGCCCAGACGTGGTCCACGGTCTTGTCCTTGGTCTGGAAGGTCACGTCGAACGCTTTTGCGAAGTTCTGGCCGAGGAAATGGGACGTGCCGGCCTGCAGGGACTTCTTATCCTGCATCATCGCCTCGATGCAGTAGGTGCGCACCGCACCGGCGAACTTCTCAGAGTCGGTCTTCACGCCGGTGAGGACGGGGACGGCCATGTACTCTTCAGCGAAGGCGCGATACACCTCGAGCATGCGCAGCGTTTCCTCTTCCGCTTCCGCGGCGGTGGCGTGCGCCGTGTGGCCCTCCTGCCAGAGGAACTCCGAGGTGCGCAGGAACAGCCGCGTGCGCTTCTCCCAGCGCAGAACGTTGCACCACTGGTTGATGAGGAGCGGCAGGTCCCTGTAGGACTGGATCCACTTCTTGTACATGCTCCAGATGATGGTCTCCGAGGTGGGACGGATCACCAGGGGCTCTTCCAGCTTCTCCCCGCCCGCGTGGGTCACGACGGCGAGCTCGGGGGAGAACCCCTCCACGTGCTCGGCTTCCTTCTTGATGAAGCTTTCAGGAATCAGAAGCGGGAAATAGGCGTTGACGTGGCCGGTCGCTTTGAACATTCCGTCGAGGCCCTGCTGGATCCGCTCCCAGAGCGCATAGCCCCGGGGCCGTATGACCATGCAGCCCTTCACCGGCGCGTAGTCGGCGAGCTTCGCGTTGATGACGATGTCGATGTACCACTGGGAATAATCAGTTGCCCGGGGTGTGATTTTTTCTGCCATGCCGGCCTCTGTCCGTGTGCGGCATTCTACGGGCCGCGCCGCCGGCTGTCAAGGACGGAGCCGACCGGAGGCCCGCGGCGCGTTGACGGGCGTGGCGTATTTCGTCACCATCTCTGCGTGCAGTCACCATGCATCGAGCTCCATGAGCTCACCCGCAGCTACGGAAAGCGCCAGGCCGTGCGCGGCATATCCCTTGCGATCGGCCGGGGGGAAATCGTGGGGCTGCTCGGCCCCAACGGCGCCGGAAAGTCGACCACCATCTCCATGCTCACGGGGCTTCTCTCCCCCACCAGCGGCGACATCCTCTGGGAGGGCGGCTCGATCTTCACCCGCATGAGGGACTGGCGTCGCGCCATCGGTGTGGTGCTCGAGGATCTCTCCCTCTTCGAATACCTCAGCGTCCGCGAGCACCTCGATCTCACGGCGCGGCTGGCGGGACTGGACGCGTCGGAGGCGTCCCGTCGAACAGAGGAGCTCATCGAGTTCTTCCAGCTCGGCGATTCGGCGGACACCGTCGCCTCCGAGGCGTCGCAGGGCACGCGGCAGAAGCTCGCCTTCGCACTCGGGCTCGTGCATTCCCCCCGGGTCCTCCTCCTCGACGAGGCCATGAACGGAATCGATGCGGTCACCGTGCACCACATCAAGGCCCTCCTCCGACGCCTTGCCGCAGCAGGCACGACGGTCCTCCTCAGCTCGCACGTGCTGGACTCAGCCGAAACGCTCATCGACCGGTGCGTGATCGTAAACCGGGGCGTCGTCGCACTCGATGCCCCGATGGCGGACATCCGTGCATCGGGCAGGACGCTGGAACAGGCCTACACGGAGACGCTGCAGGACGGACGCGCGGCGCCCCCACCCCTCTCATGGGTCGGGTAGCGGATCTCCTCGGCGCCGCGCGCAGGTCGCGCCGTCGCATGATGAAGCTGCGCGAGCCGCGCACGGGGGACATGCTCCTCTACTCGTGGCTCGTGGTCGTCATTTTCGTGCGGTTTACGCTGAACTGCACCCTCGCCCTGCACCAACTCATGCGGGGGGATCACGTCGTGGGGGCTGCGGTCGCAGGGTTCACCTTCCTCCACCTCATCGTCGTCGTGGTACTCCTCACGTTCCTCTCCTCCACCCTCTCCCTCGGCGCAGGCACCCTGGACAGACGGCGACTCACGCTCCTGGGGGTATCCTTGCGAACGCGCGTGGCCGCGGAGCTCGCGGGCCTTGCCCTGCACCCCATGACGGGTGTGGTCCTCCTGTTCCTGATCCCCGCACTCCTGCCCGCCAGCGCCCTGCCGCATCCGGCGCTCGTGGTCGTGGCGCTGCTCAGCGCTTTCGCCGCCGCGCTGCTCGGCGCTTCTGCACTCGGCCATGCCTTCTCCTCCAGCAGGACGGCGCATCGGATCGCGGGGGGATTTCGATTCCTCTTCGCCGCGGTCATGCTGGGCCTCGTTGCCGCGAACTTCGATTTCCGCTGGGCCGACGGCACCGTGCGCCTCCTGGTGTTCCAGACCCCGCTCCTCCTCGACGACGGAGCTGGTGCGGGATTGCTTCCCGCGCTGGGGGCGTGGAGCCCGTCGTTCTGGATCCAGAGCGGATGGATCGCGCCGTGCCTCGGCATTCTCGCCGCCTGCATGGGCTGGTACGTTCTTGCATTGCGGGGCGCCTATGCCGCGGCAAGCGCGCCGCCGGCCTCTGCGCGGATGGCAACCTCGCACAGCGTCCCGGGGATCCCGACACCGCAGAGCCCGGACGTCCGCACGCTCCTGCGCCGCAGGGAGCTGCGGCAGCTGTCGCGTGCGACGGCAAGCTTCCTTCAGGTCGCCGTGGGCGTCGGTGCGTGCATCTGGCTCCTTGCAACCGCGGAGCCGACCCTGGGCATCCCTCTTCTCGGGTGCGCCCTCATCGTGCTCTTAGGATTCGGTGCGGCGGCAAACATCTTCGGAGCCGACGGGCACGCGCTCAAGCGCTATGCGCTCCTCAATGTCGATTGGCGTCTTGTTTTCGATGCGAAGAACAGGGCGTGGCTCACCGTGGCCGGACTTTCCATGGTCCCGGCGTGTGCGGCGGCATTCGTCAGGATCGGACCTGCGCCTGCCGCCTCCCTGCTGCTTACGGCGGCTCTTACACTGTCATTGTGCATCCTCTGGGGAAACATCGCCTCCATGCTCTTCCCCTCCGCCCAGGGGGCGCGGCAGGGCGGAGCGTTCGTGAACCAGCTCGCCCCCTTCGTCATCGGAGCTCTGCCGTTCGGCATCCACCGCACGGTGGCGGCGTTCGGCTCGGTCGGATACGATGCCGCCGTGGCGGTCTTCTTCGCGGTGACCCTCGTGCTCCACGCGCGGCTCCATGCGCGCATCACACGCACGTTCGACGGGGAGCTGGAGAGCGTGGTCGAGCGGTTTTAGAGCTTCCCGCCGTGGGCTTGCGGCCTCGCTACGCGCGCGGCCTGCGGATGCTCAGGGCGTTCAATACCACGAACAGCGCGGCGAATCCCAGCACGACGACAAGATCCACCCACACGGCGCCCAGAGTGCTGCCGCGGAGCATGAGCTCGCGCAGCGCGTCCCCTCCGTAGGTGAGCGGGAATATCTTCGACAGCACCCTGACCCACCCCGGCGCCTGGCGCAGATCGAGGATGCCGGAGAACAGCACTTGGGGAAGGATGACGATCGGGATGAACTGCAGCACCTGGAACTCGTTCTGGGCGAAGGCGGAGATGAAGCTCCCCATGCTCAACGCGACGAGGCACAGGGCGAGGTTTACGACGAGGATCGCTAGGAAAGAGCCGACGGCGGGGATTCCCAGCACCCAGATCGTGAAGACCTGGATGATGACGGTCTCCAGGGCCGCGAAGAAGCCGAACCCGAGCATGTATCCCACGACGAGCTGCAGGGGCGTTGCGGGGGTGACGAGGATCCGCGACAGGGTTCCCGTCGTGCGCTCCCTGAGGAAGGAGATCGCCGAGAGGATGAAGATGAAGAAGAAGATCACGAAGCCCATCATCACCGGTGCGATGAAATCGAAAGCGCTCCCGTTTTCCGAGCCGTGCAGAAGCGTTACGGTGGGCTGCATGTTCCCCACGAAGCCACGGAGCATTGGCACCGAGGACAGAAGGGAGATCGTCGACTTCTGCACGGCCCTTCCCACCGCGGCGGTCACCGAAGGATCGGCGCCGTCGACGGTGAGCCGTGCAGGGCTCCCTGTATAGTCCAGCAGGGCGTCGACCTTCTTGGCGCGCACGAGTGATATCCCCTCCTCGGCGCTCGCCACCTCCACCACCGTTGCGTTTCTCGCCAGTGCCTCGCGGAACGCCGCGGGCGGCTGGCCCGCCAGCGCAATGGCGGGTGTCGTGAGGCCGCCGTTGATCACCACCCAGAGCAGCGTGATCATCACGACGGGCGCCACGATGATGAGCGCGAGGGTCCGCTTGTCCATGCCGATCTGCGTCACGATGCGGCGCGCGATGCTGAATGCGTTACGCACGGGCTGCCTCCTTGTCCGTGAGGGACCGCGCGCGCAGCGCGAGGAACGCCTCTTCGGTGCTCTTCGTCCCCTCGCTGCGGCTCACCCCCGCCGGGGTGTCGTAGGCCAGAACCCTCCCCTCGAATATGAGGGCGAGCCTGTCGCAGCGGTCCGCCTCGTCCATGACGTGCGTGCTGAGGAGGATCGTGGCCCCGGCGTCGCGCAGGCGGCGGAACTCCTCCCAGAACTCGGCGCGGAGCACCGGGTCGATGCCGACGGTCGGCTCGTCGAGGATGA
>PLNO01000325.1 GCA_003141795.1 Spirochaetaceae bacterium
GCCCGACGTCGCCCGGAATGAGCTTGAACATCCGGTTCGACCCCACCGTGAACAGCCGCACGCGCAGCGCGGTGTCCAGAAACACGGTGGCGATCTCCGTGCTGTCGAGCAGGTTCTTCATGTCGTTGTTGAGCCGGGACAGGTCGTCCGCCGTCTGTTGCAATTCGGCGTTGAGCGTCTGCAGTTCCTCGTTCATGGACTGCATCTCTTCCTTGGAGGTGGTCAATTCCTCGTTGGTGGACTTGGCTTCTTCCTGGGAGGTCTGCATCTCCTCGCGGGTGCTTCACAACTCCTGGCGGGTGTGCGTGGAGAGCCTTGTCATTGTGGGCCACCCATGTTGGACCCTATTTTTGAGGCGGACCCTATTTTGCTGATTTCCGGCGAGCCGCGGAAACGGTTTCTTTGCCGTGGGCATACGTGAAGACGATTCCGTCAGCCGCGGGTTTCTTCTTGGGTCTCTTCTTCAGAACTGTGACCCTTTTCGGCACCCTTTTCGGCAGCGCGCGCTTTCTCGTTGCCATACAGGGCCCATGGTCGCGCAAGGCGGAACAGAGAGAAATCGCCCGAAGGGGTGAGACTAGGCAGAATTAGAGGCTATCTGGGAAGAGGCCGGAGGGATGGCGTGCTAGAGCTTGGCAATGCCTGCCTTGATGGCGAAGCGAACGAGGTCGGCCTGCTTGTGAATGTTCAGCTTGGCCATCACGCTGTTCCGGTGTGTGTGGATGGTGCTGACGGACACGTCCAGCCTGGCGGCGACTTCCTTGTTGCCGTGGCCTTCGGCTATCAATTGCAGCACTTTCCTCTCCTGCGTGGTAAGCGCAACAGGGGCGGCTCCGCGCTTTCGCGAGCCCCTCTTCTCCCGGAGACCGGCCTCAACGACGAAATGAGCGATCTGTGGACAGAGATAGTAGTGTCCCGCGTGGACCTCGGCCACGGCCTCAACGACGTTTCGGGTGGCCATCTCCTTCGTCAAGTATCCCCGCGCGCCGGCCGCCAACGATTCTTCCACCATGGCTTTCGTATCGTGCAAGCTCAGCATGATGATCTTCGCGGCCGGGGACTGCTTGAGCAGTTCTCTCTCGGTCTCGATGCCGTTCATGTTGGGCATGGTGATATCGAGGATGAATACATCGGCGGCCTTCGTCCTGGCCATCTTCAGGACTTCCATGCCGTCGGAAGCCTCGCCGACGACCACGATATCCTCTCCGCTTCTTTCGATCGTCAACCGCAGCCCGTCCCTGACGACCGGATGATCATCGGCGATGATGACGCGGATGCTCATGCGCCGCTCCCTTTCTGCGGTCGCGAGTCCCGTCCGGCGGAACGGGTCGTCATTGCTCGCGCCACCGTTTCCTCCCGCACCGTGACGTCTCCTCGCCCCAAGGCCGGAGTCGTAAGCGGCAGGCTCACGCGCACCGTGACTCCCCTCCCCGGCCTGGAATCAATCGTGAAGCCGCCTCCGGATGAAGCCGCCATTTCTTTCATCACGCGGAGGCCCATCCGTGATGTTGCCTGCCCCTTTTGTTCGGACGAGCTGAATCCTCTTCCGTTGTCACGAACCGTCAGCATAACTGCCTTTTTCGATGCGCTGAGGAACACGTCCACTCGCTGCGCATCACCGTGCGTGATGGCATTGGTCAGCGCCTCCTGTGCAATCCTGAACAGCGTCGTGGCGGTGTCTCCGGGCATGCGCCTTGGCCCCAGGGTTTCTCTAAAATAAATCCGGGTGCGCCCGTGCTTCGTCACCTGGGAGAAGTGTTGTCGCAAGGCGGCGCGGAGTCCGAGCAGATCGAGTTCGGGCGGCCGAAGTTGGACGGCCACATCCTTCAGGCGGGCTACCGACTCGTCAAACAGCCGCCTCGTCCGCTTCGTCCACTTGAGCGCTTCCCCTGGCTTCCCGGAGCGGAGATCCTGTTCGATCGCGCAAAGATGGGCCGAAACCCCCACCGCCAGTGAACCCACGTCGTGGTGCAAGACGGACGACACCCGCTTCCTCTCGTTCTCTCGCGTGGCGATGATCTCCTGAGAGAACGCCTCCAGTTCGGCTTGCGCTCGTCTGCGCTCGGTGATGTCGCGGAAGAAGCCCACGGTGCATGGCCTGTTGTCAATAGTGATTTTGGTCGCGTTGATATCCGCATGGACAACTGAACCGTCTTTCCTGAGACACGGAATGTTCGTCGAAAGAGTCTTGTCTCCGCGGACTTGGGCTTCGAAGTCCGCTACGACGCTTTGCACGGCATCCTTCGGGTGAATGTCCAGCACGCCCATTGTTCGCAATTCATCCTCGCTATATCCGAGCATTCGACTCATGGCCGGGTTCGCATATTTGAACGTCTTTGTTTCAATGTCGGCAACCAGGATGCCATCGGGACTTCCGGCAAAAAGCCTGTGGTATCTGGCATCCGACTCCCGCAGCGCCGTCTCCGTCCGCTTGCGCTCGGTAATGTCCATATACGTCCCGAGTACGCCGCTGACCTCCCCATTGGAACCGCGCAAAGGTATCTTGCTGGTCAGCATCGTAATGGTGTTCCCTTCGGGTGTCGTGTGGGGTTCTTCGATGAGCAACTTGGCGCAGCCGCTCTCGATGACCTGGCGGTCATCGCCGCGATACAATTCCGCCTGCGCGCGCCACACCATTTGGTAATCATCTTTCCCGATGATGTCCTTCGGATCGGCAAAGCCCGCATCGCGC
>PLNO01000133.1 GCA_003141795.1 Spirochaetaceae bacterium
GCTTCACGAGGTAGTCGTCCGCCCCGATGTTCAAGCCCTTCACCTTCTGCGCGGTTTCCCCTTTTGCCGTCAGCATGAGGACGGGGAAGTCCCAGCCCGCCTTCAGCTCCCGGCAGAGCTCCCAGCCGTCCATCTTCGGCATCATGNNCGGATGTGCGGGTCGTCGTCGACGATCATGATTGTCGCCATGTCCCCATCTTATACCATGCCCGGCACGGCGTTCATGACACCAGTCTCCTCTCCTGCCCTCCGTTCACACGCTCCGCCAGCCCGGGTGTACGCAGCTGCTGGGCGGCGAAGGACCTGTACAACGGGTGGCTCACAAGAAGCTCCCCGTGCGTGCCCCTGCCGGTGATGAGCCCCTTCTCCAGGAACAGGATCTGGTCGGCGTCGATCACCGTGGAGAGCCTGTGCGCGATGACGAGGGTGGTGCGGCCCCTCATGAGGTTGGAGAGGGCCTTCTGCACGGCCATCTCCGAGCTTGAGTCCAGGCTGGATGTGGCCTCGTCCAGCATGAGGAGCGCGGGGTCCCGCATGAGCGCGCGCGCAATGGCGATGCGCTGCCTCTGGCCGCCGGAGAGCTTCACACCGCGCTCGCCGACGTCCGTGTCGTAGCCGGCGGGCAGCGCCATGATGAACTCGTGCGCGTAGGCGCTCTTCGCCGCTTCCACGATCTCCTCTTCGGGAACAGAGCGGTCCACGCCGTACACGAGGTTCTCCCGGATCGTGCCGGAGAGGAGCGGGCTATCTTGAGGCACGTAGCCGATCCGCCTCCGCCACTCGGCAAGAGCGAAGCTCTCTATGGGAACACCGCCCAGCCGGATCGTCCCGGCGTCAGGGGCGTAGAAGCGTTCCAGGAGGGAGAAGACCGTGGTCTTGCCCCCGCCGCTGGGCCCGACGAGGGCTGTGACGGTGCCGGGCTCAAGGGCGAAGCTCACCCCCTGGATCACCGGTTCGGCTTTGGCGTAGCCGAAGCGAAGGTCGGAGACGTCGATGCGCTGCCGCTCGTCGGGGACCGGAAGGCCGGGAACGCTCTCCTCGTCGGGCTCGTCCAGTATGGCGATGATGCTCCCCGTCGCGCCGCGCGCCTTCTGCAGCTGGGTAACGAACATCGTGATCGCCGTGATGGGCATGATGATCTGCATGAGGTAGAGGATGAACGCGACAAGCGACCCCGCGGACATGGCGCCGCTTGCGATCCTCACCCCGCCGTAGCCGATGATCACCACGAGGAGCGCCATCATGACGAAGGACATGAGGGGGCTGATGAGGGAGGTGACCCTGCCCTCGCGCAGGCCGAAGCCGAACAGGCCGTCGATCACGCGCCTGCCCCGCGTGTACTCGCGCCCTTCCGCATTGGAGGACTTCACGAGGCGGATCTCGGACAGCACGCGGGAGAGCACGTCGGTGAAGCGCGCCGTTTCGTCCTGTGTTCCCTTGGAGACCTTCTGCATGATCCGGCCCAGGGGCACCATCACCGCCGCGGTCACCGGCAGGGCGCCCAGCATCACGAGGGTCATGCGCCAGTCCATGGACAGGAGGATCGCCACGGCCCCGATGATGGAGATGATGCCGGTGATGAAGCCCGTCAGGTTCTCCGCGACGAGCGTCTTCAGCACGGCGGTGTCATTGTTCATCCGCGACACGAGCTCTCCGCTCGCGTGCTGGTCGAAGTACGGCACGGACAGGGCGAGCTGCTTCTTCCAGAGCAGGTCCCGAAGGCCCGCAACGATCTTCTGCCCCGTGTAGGTGAGGAGGTAGCCCGAGAGCGCGCTTCCCACCGCCTGGCCCGCAAAGGCCAGGGCGATCATCACGATCCGGCTCGTACTGAGCGAGGAAACGGAAAAACCGTCAACCAGCCCCTTCATGAAGAGGGGGACGACGAGGCCGACGAGCGTGGCCGCAACGCTCAGGACAAGTGCAATGCCCAGCGCCAGGTAGGGTGGCTTCGTGCGGCCGATCAGGGAGGTGAAGCGCCGCATCTGCCCTTTGCCGATCAGTTCTGTTCGTAGCTTCATTGCTACAAGCTACCGAGGATTTGTAAACGGGATGTAAACGGGATATTCTCCCCACCGACATGGCGCGAACGATCCCCGTGCATTCGGAGAACCAGTGGTTCCAGCTCGTGCAGACCCTGAAGACCAACCGGCAGAAGCGCTGGCGCAAGGGCCTGTTCTTCGTCGAAGGGGTGCGCTCGATCAACCAGCTGCGCGCGCGTCCCGAGTGGGAGGTGGAGGCGTTCCTCTATGCGGCTGGCAAGAGGTTGTCGGGATGGGCTCGGGACATCCTCGCGGAAGTCCCCGCCGCGGTCCACCTCGAGACGGAGCCTGCCCTGCTTTCAAAGCTCAGCGACAGGGAGGAAAGCTCGGAGCTGATTGCCATCGTGAGAATGCCGAAGGCTGGCGCCGCGGATCGTGCTCCCGCCGCGGGAGCGCGCATCGTGCTCCTGGACAGGCCCGGCAACCCCGGCAACCTGGGGAGCATCATCCGTTCCTGCGACGCTTTCGGAGTTTCCGGCATCGTCATCGCAGGGCACGCCGTGGACCCCTATGACCCTCTGGTGATCAGGGCCTCCGCCGGTGCTTTCTTCACGCAGCGCATCGCGCGCGTGGAGGAGCAGGCTTCGATGGAATCGTGGTTCGCGTCCCTGGAGGCTTCGGTACCGGGGATCAGGATCGTCGGCACGAGCGCGAAGGCGCAGGCCGGCATCACCGACTGCGACATGGGCGGGCCGCTCCTCCTCTGCTTCGGGAATGAGACCCTCGGCCTGTCAGGCTGGCTGAAGTCCCGCTGCCACGCACTTGCCGGCATCCCCATGCAGGGAGTAGCCTCGTCCCTGAACCTCGCCTGCGCGGTGACCGCCGTCCTCTACGAGGCGGACCGGCAGCGCAGGGCCAGGGAAAGGAAATAGCGTGCGCCCCGTGAAGATCCTTGCGATCGTCCTCATAGTAATGGCCTGTGTCGGTTGCGACCAAGCGGCGAAGCTCACTGCCCGCTCCCTCCTGGGCAACGGCCAGTCGGTGTTCCTCGCCAACGGGCACGTGATGTTCCGCTTCGTGGAGAACGAGGGCGCGTTCCTCGGCCTGGGCGAGCGCATGCCCCGTGCGGTGCGCACCGTTGCCTTCATCGCCTTTCCGCTGCTGGTGCTCGCCCTGATGATCGTCTCCATCGTCCGACGCGGCGACATCGGCTGGACCATGCTCGTGGGCTTCTCGATGCTCCTCGGCGGTGGTTTGGGGAATCTCGTCGACAGGATCTTCAGGGCCGGCAGCGTGAGGGATTTCATGGCGTTCGGGGCCGGCAGGCTCTGGACCGGAATCATGAACCTCGCCGACCTCTGCGTCATGGCGGGGTGCCTGCTCCTCCTGCTCAGCGCGGAGGGCTGGACGTCATCTCGCGGATCTTCTCCAGAAGCTCCCGCGGGCTGAAAGGCTTCCTCAGGAACGCGACGCTCGGATCGAGCACGCCGCCGCGGACGATGACCGCTTCCGCATACCCCGACATGTAGAGAACCTTCACCGCCGGCCACACCTCGCGCAGCTTGACGGCGAGCTCCGTTCCGCCCATCCGCGGCATGACCACGTCGGTGAGCAGGAGGTCGACGGGGCGCTCCCTCCTGCCGTGCGTCCGCAGCGCCTCCTGGCCGTCGGCCGCCGTCAGCACATCGTAGCCGCTCTTTTCCAGCACCGATTGAACGAACGTGCGCACCCCCGCCTCGTCCTCGACGAGGAGGATCGTTCCGCTTCCCCGCTGTCGATCGCTCCCCCTCGCGGAACCGCCGAGGGCCACCGGCTGCTCGAAGACACGCGGGAAGTACAGAGTGAAGACGGATCCCCTGCCCACACGGCTTTCGCAGAAGATGTGCCCCCCGCTCTGCTTCACGATGCCATACGCCATGGAGAGGCCGAGCCCCGTGCCCTTGCCCGGGGGCTTCGTCGTGAAGAACGGCTCGAAGATCCGGGCGAGGGTGTCCTTGTCCATGCCGTGGCCGGTGTCGGTCACCGCGATCAGGACGTACTCCCCCGGCTTCACCATGGGGTGCGCGGAGATGAAGTCCGCGCCGAGCACGCGGTTGCCGGTCTCGATGAGGAGCTTTCCCCCGCCGGGCATGGCGTCGCGCGCGTTCACCGCCAGATTCATGAGCACCTGCTCGACCTGCCCGGGATCGGCCTTGATGGCCCCCGCGTCCGGATCCGCGATGATCGACAGCTCGACGTCCTCACCGATGACCCTGCCGAGCATCCCCTCGACGTTGCGCAGGAGATCCACCGGCGCGATGACCCGCGGCTCCAGCACCTGCTTCCTGCTGAAAGCGAGGAGCTGCTTCGTCAACGTCGATGCGCGGCCCGCGGCTTTGATGATGGCATCCACCCCCTCGCGGGTCGCGCTGCCCACCGGCAGGTCCTCGCGGAGCACCGCGCTGTACCCGCCGATGACCGTGAGGATGTTGTTGAAGTCGTNNTGGCCTCCATCTTCTGCGCCTGACGGAGCTGCTCCTCGCTCTGCCGCAGCGCCTCCTCCGTCTGGCGCGCGGAGGTCACGTCGTGGCCGATGGTCCCGATCTGGTAGCCGCGATTGGTGCTGATCGTGAAGGCGAACTGCTCGAAATCGATCTGCGTGCCGTCGGCGCGGAGGATCCGGCCGGTAATGGGCCTGTTGAGAAAGCTCGACACACCCGTTGCCATTGCCTCACGGATCGTCGTCTCCAGCTGTCCTTCGATTTCCGGGCGCCACTTCTCTTTCGGCAGGATCCTCGCCTGGAACGACCACGCGGTGGTGCCGAGGACCGCCTCGCGGGAATACCCCGTCATGGCGGAGGCGCTGGAGTTGAACTCGATGATCCGCCCGTCCTCGTCCACGAGCACGATCGCCTCCGTGGCCTGCTCGATGAAGCCGCGGAGCTTGGCCTCCGCCTCTTTGCGCTCCGTGATGTCCTGGTGGGTGCCCACCATGCGCACGGGTGAGCCGTCGGCTGCGCGTTCGACGACAGAGCACCGGCAGAGGATCCACCGCCAGTCGCCGCTGCGCGTGCGCATTCGGTACTCGAACTGCCCCGGGGCGCCGTCGTCGCGCAGGTGGGCCATCGCTGCGCTCAGGCTCGCCGCACGGTCGTCGGGGTGGAGCAGGCTCTCCCAGGAGGCCCTGCCGGGGGGAAGCTCCCCGGGGGCGTATCCCAGCATCGTGTAGAAGCGGGGGCTCCAGAAGGAGTCATCCGGCAGAAGGACGTCCCAGAGCCCTTCGTTCGCGCTGTCCAGCGCGAGCTGGAGACGCTCGCGGTTGAAACGCA
The DNA here is from genome assembly GCA_003141795.1 of Spirochaetaceae bacterium. The sequence continues at coordinate 5,288 of PLNO01000133.1, forward strand.
GCTCTTCCTCCACCCGACGGCGCTCGGTCGTTTCATGGAGGACGATGAGCCTGCCCAGCGCGCCGCCCCCCGGGGGCTCCAGGAGCGATACGGAGAGATCGAAGGCGCGATTCTCCTGGGGGATCGTGACCTCCGCCTTGCAGGAGCCAGCCTCTCGGTAGGGCTCCAGAACGGAATCCCAGGGAGAGGGCAGCTGCGTCAAGCCGATGCCGGGGCTCGCCCGCTGGTTCAGCCCGAGCTCGGCGCCTGCCTTCTCATTGAATCCCACAAGGCGGCCTCTGACGTCGATGACGAGGGCGATATCCTCGATCGCCTGGAAGAGCACCGTGTTCACGATGGGAAGAAGATCGAACGCGCGGTAACGGAAGAACGCGACAGCCACGAGGATCCCCGTGACGGAAACGGCAATGGAGGTCAGATCTCCCTGGAGCTGGGAGCCGGGAAATATCATGGCGAGGATCCCCGCGACGAGCGTGCAGAGCAGACCTATGGCGAGCAGCCAGGCCTGGCGCCGGGCCACCGCGGCAGACCCGTGCGCGGTGACGAAAAAGAGCACAATGTCGCCGAAGATGAGAAGCGCGGCATAGATGATGAGCACCCGCGTGCCCGGCCCCCGCGTATACTGGACAAAGGGGCTCATCCCTGCCGGGTCGAGATGGTAGCCAAGATGGAACAGGTGGATCGGGTCACCGCTGAGCACGAGTATCGTGGAGGCGATGGGAATGAAGAAGAGGGCGGCAATGCGAAAGGGGGTGAGCCATCGCAGCCGACGCGTGTTCTCCAGCGTCACGAGCGTGCACAGCACGGGGAGAAAGGCCACGGGAATCACGCGAATCTGGTTTCCGACGATCTTGCCGCTGAGACCGGGGATCGCCATCTCCAGAGCGGACAATGCCGGCCACAACCCCGCAATCACCAGTGTGGCCGCAAGCAGGCGCGCAGCGCGCAGCTGACGAAAGCTCAGGCTGAATACGGCCAGCGCCATCATCACCGCGGCGGACACGACTTGTAGATAGAAGAAGATGGTGGATGCACCCACGCGCGGAGTATAGCGCGCGGGGCACCCCACATGAATAGCGGGAAGTCTACTTTTGGAACAATTTTAGGTACTGGCCGTATCCCTCTTTCTGAAGATTGTCCACGGGAATGAAGCGCAGGGACGCGGAATCCATGCAATAGCGCAGGCCTGTCGGCATTGGCCCATCGTCGAAGAGGTGTCCAAGATGGGAATCCGCGTAGCGGCTCCTGACCTCATTGCGCTCCATGCCGAGGCTCTTGTCCATCTTCAATACGACATTGCTCGGCACCAGGGGCCGGGTGAAGCTCGGCCATCCCGTCCCTGAATCGAACTTGTCCGTCGAGCTGAAGAGGGGCTCCCCCGAAACGATGTCGACGTAGATGCCGTCATGCTCGTTGTTGAAGTACTCGTTCTGGAAGGGCGGCTCCGTCCCGTCCCGCTGCGTGACGTCGAACTGCATGGCGGTGAGGGTCTTCTTCAGCTGGTCCTGCGCGGGCTTGCTCCACGTTCCCTTGATTGCCACGGCGGGGGGCGCCGCAGGGTCCATCGTGGCCTCGGTCCCCCAGGTCTTCGCGAAGAACTCCGGCCGCCCCGAGAACATGTAGTAGTTGTTGTAGGCGCCCGGATTCTTCTTGGTGTAATCCTGGTGATACTCCTCCGCCATGTAGAAGGCCTCCGCCTTGCGGATGTCGGTCACAACGGGGCGGGGGAGCTTTCCGGACTTGCCGAGCGCAGCCTTCGAGGCTTCCGCCTGCGTCTTCTGCTGATCGTCCGTCCAGTACACGATGGGCCTGTACTGGGGCCCCCTGTCGACGAACTGGCCGCCTCCATCTGTGGGATCGGTATGGTGCCAGTACGCGTCCAGGAGCTCTGCATAGCTCACGCGGGCCGGATCCCAGGTGACCTTCACCGCCTCGATAAAGCCGTTCTCCGCATAGTTGTCGTAGTTGGGGTTCTTCGTCCTGCCCCCCGTATAGCCAGAGATGACGGAGATCGTCCCGTAGACCTTCTCCAGGGCGGACTGCATGCTCCAGAAGCAGCCGCCGGCGAAGATGGCCGTCTGCGGCTTCCCCGCAGGTTTTGTCGGTCCCGCCCAGACACCCGCCGCGGCGGCGAGCGTCAGTATGAGAACGATGAGTCTTTTCATCGCATTTCCTCCTCTGAATCCTATCCGAATGTGAACGCGAACAGCCGCACCGTGCCCTTCACCTCGAGGCGAAGCACGTGCGGTCCTGCCGCATCCCCTGCAACGAGCTGGTACATCCTGCTCTCCGTCGGTGTAAAGCTTCCCCTTTTCACGTCGGGAGTATCCGGCGCCGGCTTCCCGTCGACGAGGACCGAAACGCTCCCGCCCTTCCCCTCGGGCTCCACGACGAGGAACACGTTGCGCGCGTCGAACCCGAGCTCGAGCGCTCCCCCGGCCGAAGGAACGACGTACTGCGGCTTGATCGTCCAGACGCCGTTGAGGGTCCACTCGCCGTTCCCCGGAACATGCGCCGGGCGATAGTCGATGGGAACGTCAGCCTTGGGCATCACCGCCGAGGCGAAGCCCTTCCCCCGGTCATAGCCCAGATACGTCTCGGGGGTCATGTCCTGAAGCGTCGGGGCCGGCTTCGACACCAGGCCGCCGACGTTCGCCCCCGCTTCCTTCAAGAGCTGCTGGATGACCTTCTCCGACACGTCGTAATTGCCCTCGCCGAAGTGGAAGTAGCGCACGTTGCCCTTGGCGTCGATGAAGTAGTGCGCGGGCCAGTACTGGTTGGCGTAGGCGGTCCACTGCACATAGTCGTTATCCTGGACGACGGGCCACGTCACGCCGAGCTCCCTCACGGCGCGCGCCACGTTCGCCGTGCTCTTCTCGAACTCGAACTCCGGTGTGTGTACTCCCACGATCACGAGGCCCTTGTCCCGGTAGGTGTCGTACCACGCCCGCAGGTACGGGAGCGTGCGCACGCAGTTCACGCAGCTGTACGTCCAGAAGTCCACCACCACGACCTTGCCCCGCAAGGAGTCCAGGGTGAGCGGCATCGAGGTGCCCTGTTCGGCCTGTCCCGCGGCCGGGGACAGACCTTCCGTGTTGAACCACCTCCCCTGGGTGAGGAAGGCGGGTGCCGCGCCGTAGTTGCCGAGCACTCCGCCCTCGGGTGCGGTATCGGGAGCGGAGAAGACGCCCGGCGCGCTCGCCTGACGCGCGGCGCCGCCGGCGGTCGGCTGACGGGTCTTCAGTGCCGACTGCACCGGTGCGGTCTTCTCCAGCGCGGTGAGCCCTGTTCCGTACCCCGGCAGGGTCCTGAGGATGAAGGACTGGAACTGCCTGTCCCACCCGAAGCCGATGGCCACCCCCATCACGATCATGAGGACGCCGAAGCCCTTCTGGATCGCCCCGGCATGGCGGGTGAGCGCGGGCACCCGGTTGATCAGTGCCCTGCCGCCCAGCATGACGCCGAGCATGGGGATCGAGGTCCCCAGCGTGTAGGCCAGGGTGATGAACACCGAGCCGCCGTCGACGTGCTGCGTCAGCGCGAGGCTGATCACGGAGGCCATGATCGGACCGACGCAGGGCGTCCAGATCAGGCCGAGGCTCAGGCCGACCACGATGCCGCTGACGTACCCCGCCCAGCGGGACTGTGGCACGCTGGCCCGGGAGCCGCGAGCGCTCCGGCTGGCGATCCGTGAGGTGACCATCTCGAACCTGTCGCGCAGCCACGGCACGAGCATCACGACGCCGAAGAGCACGATGAGCACCACGGCGACGACCCGCAGCGCATCCACGGGGATGCCGAGGGCCTGCACGATGGCGGAGAGGCTCAGCGTGAAGGCGGTGAAGCTCACCACGAACCCGGTGAGCACGCCGAAGGGTCGGGCCCTCCCCCCCCCGACGCTGCCGGAGAGCACGATGGGCAGCACGGGGAGAATGCAGGGGGAGAGGATCGTTATGACCCCTGAAACGAACGCGAATGCAAGGAGGACAACCATGGGCTCAAATATACGGAGGACGGGTCACGAAAGTGTCACGGGAGTCGCATCAATTCATCACGGGGTCGCGAGGGTGAACGAGAAGCGCGCGCCTTGTCCGGGGGTGCTCTGCACCGTCAGGCTGCTCCCGTGGAGCTCCACGATCTGCCGGGCGATGGCGAGGCCGAGCCCCGCGCCGCCCGTGGCACGGTCGCGGCTCTTGTCGGCGCGGTAGAACCGCTCGAATACGTGGGGCAGGTCTTCGGGCGTGATACCCACGCCGGTATCCACCACCGTCACCCGCACCGTCTCCTGCTCGGGTTTCAGCAGTACATGCACGGCACCCTCCTCCGGCGTGAAACGCAGCGCATTGTCGATGAGGTTCGTGAGCACCCGCTCGATCATGCCGACGTCGCAGGACACGAGGGGAAGGTCTCCGCTGGGCTCCACGTCGAGTGAGACCCCTCTGCTTTGGGCCGCGGGGGCCATCTTCAGAGCGACGTCCTGGGCGAGCTCGGCGATGGGCAGCGGCTCGCGGTGCAGCTCCACCTGCTTCGCCTCGAGCTTCGCCAGCTCGAAGAGCTCTTCCACGAGGTTCTGGAGGCTCGCCGTGTTGCGCAGGCTGATCTCCAGGAACCTCAACCTCTCCTCTGAGCTCAGCTGCGCGTCTTTCATTACCATGGTCTCCAGGTATCCCTGGATCGAGGCAAGGGGACTGCGGAGT
>PLNO01000387.1 GCA_003141795.1 Spirochaetaceae bacterium
CTGGCCGACGACATGGGTCTGGGCAAGACGATCCAAGGAGTGGGCACGGCCGAGCTGTTGGCTCGCGAGATCGGGATTTCGCGGGTCCTGGTGGTGTGCCCCGCATCCGTGAAAGGGCAGTGGAAATCCGAGATCGAACGCTTCTGCAATCGGTCGGTACGAGTGATCGTCGGAAGCGCCGCCTCCCGCGCCGAAGAGTACCAACAGACCGAATTCTTCACGGTCTGCAACTACGAACAGGTGGTTCGTGATCTTCGCCACATCCACGAAATCCCCTGGGACCTGGTCATCCTGGACGAGGCGCAGGCCATCAAGAACCCCGGCGCGCGGCAGACGAAGGCGGTGAAGGAGCTGAAGGGGCACGCGCGTATCGCGCTCACGGGCACTCCCGTGGAGAACAGGCTCTCCGACCTGTGGTCTCTGTTCGATTTCCTCTCACCCGGGCTTCTCGGCTCGGCCGCGCAGTTCAAGGTATTCAGCGCCATGCTGGAGAAAAGAGAAGGCGAACGTTTTGCACCGCTGCGCTCGCTCGTGAAGCCCTACATTCTGCGCCGGCTGAAAACGGACAGGACCGTGATTGCGGACCTGCCGGAGAAGACGGAGGTCCTGGCGTGGTGCGGGCTCACGAAAAAGCAGGCCGCCCTCTACCAGAAGACGGTAGAGGATCTGGAGAAAAGCCTGCACGGCCTGGACGGCATCGAGCGCCGGGGGCTCATCCTTTCGACGCTGCTTGCGCTCAAGCAGATCTGCAATCATCCCTCTCAGCGGCGAGGGGATGCTGAGTGGAACCCGCGGGACAGCGGGAAGTTCGCTCGTTTGGGAGAGTTGTGCGAAGAGATCTCCTCCCGTCAGGGCCGCGTGCTCGTGTTCAGCCAGTTCCGGGAGATCATCGAGCCTCTGGCGTCGTTCCTTGCCGGTGTGTTCGGCCGGCACGGCCTCGTGCTGCACGGTGGCACGCCTGTGAAGGAGCGTCGTTCCCTGGTGGAAGCATTCCAGAGCGACGACGGCCCGCCCTTCTTCGTGCTTTCCCTCAAGGCGGGGGGCGTGGGACTGAACCTCACCGCTGCCGCCCACGTGATTCACTTCGACAGGTGGTGGAACCCCGCCGTGGAGAACCAGGCAACGGACCGCGCGTTCCGCATCGGCCAGAAGAAGAACGTGCTGGTCCACAAGTTCGTCTGTCGGGGGACCGTGGAGGAGAGGATCGACGCCCTGATCACGGAAAAGACGTCTCTGGCGCGCGACCTCTTGGAGGCCGGCGGTGAGGCGCTTCTCACGGAGATGAGCGACGATCAGCTTCTTGCAACGGTGGCACTCGACATCGATCGCGCGCAGGCTGAAGCCTGAGTGAGGCGCTGATGCCGCGCGCTAAGACTTGCCGCCAGCGCCGCCGATATGGTCGTCGATCCCTTCGTCACTCAACTGTCTGCTTACAACTTCGGTTGGAGGAATGGGAAACACCCGAGAAGCCCGTGCCACTTGGAGGCGCAGTTCGTCGCGTATTTTGGCATCCACTTTGGACAGATCGCCATCATCGAAAAAGGTCAACGCCCGCAGGCTCTCTGCCGGGGCGAACGCGGAACCATACAATGACCTGGCAGCGCCAAGCCCCTGGCTCAAGCTCGATCCGTTACGCAAAAGTTGCGCGATGTCGATGTAGTCTTTGGCCTCCGCCCGCTGCATGATCACCTTGAGTTTCGTTCCCAAGAGGTCAAGCGGAGATGCGACCGACACAACGCCATCATCCGTCTGACTTGGCGCGCCGACCCGTCCCATACCCAAGTCCCCGAAGAATGACAGCTTCACGTTGCCGGGTTCGCTGAACAGGGTAAAGGAGTTTTTCTCATCCTGGACGACATGGGCGGTAATTCCAGCTTTCTGCAGCTCCCGATGGATCGTTTCGTGATTCAATTGCTTGTCCGAGAAAAAATCGAAATCGATCGATGCGCGGTGTCCGCACCATAACGCGACAGCGGTTCCACCATACAGAACGAGGCCGTTGGTTTTCGTCCAACCCAAGGCAGGCCAGATTTGTTTTTGAGCTTCCGACAATATTTCCCCACGCGGTTTGAATGAGCTCATGACACCCGCCGGACAGGTAAGGGCGGTAATGTATCATCTGCCAATCCATTCAGCAGGTAGTGCCAGTACGACCAGGACCGCGGCCGAAATTGTCCTGCCTCAGCCTTTTGCAGGGCCTGCCGCAACGACTCTTCACCAACGACGCTCACCAGCTCATGAATATCCTCAAAAGTACCCATGTCCATTACGCGGGCGATGACCCGCTGCGGGTATTCCATGGCCTCCTCGGCTCCAAGCCACCAAGTGTACCGTTTTGCCAGCTCGAGCAGTCTTGGATCGCTCACATTCCTGATGTACCCGCTGCCCATTGGATTGTCAAGGCGGTGCCAACGGACACCCGCAGGCCTCTGATGCAAGGCTTACCCCCCAGTACTCGTGGATCCCGTGTAATTCTGTCCAGATGCGGCATTGGCGACCTCCGCGCACTTATAGTATACAAAGACCTGATGCTTACCAGCGACTGTTGAACACCGTGGCAACCAGTGCAATACGGTGGGAATGTGGCGCTGGACATCGATCGCGCTCAGGCTGAGGTCTGAGGGAGCGGTGGCTAAGCGGGATGACAGACGGCGGCCCTATGTGCCCGTTGCAGAGAGACGCCGCATGGCTGCCGCTGAGACGAAGCG
>PLNO01000276.1 GCA_003141795.1 Spirochaetaceae bacterium
CTCCAGGTGAGCGCCTCCGACATCTCCGCGCGGGCGATCGAGGTGGCGCTCCTGAACGCCGCGAATATCCTGGGGGCGCCGATCGACGTTCAGCTCTCCGATCTCCTGGACGACGTTCAGGGTGTTTTCGACGTCATCGCCTCGAACCCCCCGTACGTCAGCCATGCCGATGTGGCCGCGATGCTCGACATCGGTTGGGCGGAGCCCGCACTCGCCCTGGACGGCGGCGCCGCGGGGACGGAGATCGCCGAGCGGCTCATACGGTCGGCTCCCGCCCATCTCTCGCCGTCCGGGTGGCTCGTCATGGAGGCGTCACCCGGGCAGTTCGAAACGCTCACGGGCCTCATGCTGAGCGCGGGCTTCGACTCGATCGCGCTGACGAAGGACCTGGGCGACAGGGAGAGGGTGATCGCCGGACGGTCCATCGGCGGGGGCGCGCATGCCTGACGTGGAGCGCGGGGAGATCCCCGCGGCCATAGCGGCCACAGAGGTCGCCGAGCTCCTCACCTACTTCGAGGAGAAGCTCTCCTCCTACCTGCCGGAGGAAAAGAAGAAGATACTCTCCGCGGCGGACTGGGCGCGCCGGCTCCACGGGGAGCAGAAGCGCGCTTCGGGCGATCCTTTCTTCATTCATCCCCTCAGCGTCGCCTCGATCCTCATCGACATCCACATGGACGCGCAGGGCGTCATCGCGGCGCTGCTCCACGACGTGCTTGAGGACACCGAAACGACCCGTGTGGCGCTACGCAAGGAGTTCGGCCGGGAGGTGGAGTCCCTCGTCCAGGGCGTCACCAAAATCTCCGTGCTGCGGGGCAGGTCGCGCTCGCTCCAGCACGCGGAAACCATCCGCAAGATGCTCTTCGCCATGGTGAAGGACGTACGGGTCATCCTCATCAAGCTTGCCGACAAGCTGCACAACATGCGCACCCTCGGCTACCTGGAGGAGGAGGACCGCAAGCGCATCGCCCTTGAAACGCTGGAGATCTACGCGCCCCTGGCGGGCCGGCTGGGGATCTCCCGCATCAAGGACGAGCTCGAGGATCTGAGCCTCAAGCACCTGCAGCCGGCGATGTACGAGCAGATCCGACAGTACGTCGCGGACCGCAGGAGCCAGCGGTCGAGCTACCTCGAGCGGGTCAAAGAGGCGATCAGCCTCGAGGCGCAGTCAGCCGGTGTTCCCATCGAGATCGAGGCGCGCGCCAAGCACTTCTATTCGATCTACCAGAAGATGCGCCGCAGGGGCAGGCCGCTGGAGGAGATCTACGACCTCCTGGGGCTGCGCGTCCTCTGCGACACGACGAGCCAGTGCTACGAGCTGCTGGGGCTCGTGCACAAGCTCTGGATGCCCATCGAGGGCAGGTTCAAGGACTACATCGCGATGCCGAAGTCCAACCGCTACCAGAGCCTGCACACGACGGTGATGGGCTACGAGGGCAAGATCATCGAGATCCAGATCCGCACGCACGCCATGCATCAGACCGCGGAGAACGGGATCGCCGCGCACTGGCTGTACAAGAGCGGGACAATGAAGGAGGAGGAGAAGCTCAAGGAGCTCTCCCTCATCAACAAGCTGCGCGACTGGCAGGGTTCCGCCGGCGGGGACTTCCTCGACGAGATCAAGAAGGAGCTGCTGCGCGACTCCATCTACGTGTTCACCCCGAAGGGCGACGTGGTGGAGCTGCCCTACGGATCGACGGCCATCGACTTCGCCTACCACATCCACACCGACATCGGGGACCACTGCACGGGCGCCAAGGCCGACGGGGCGATCATCCCCCTGAAGGAGCCGTTGAAGAACACGCAGGTGGTGGAGGTGATGACCTCCAAGACCGCGCATCCGCACCTGGACTGGCTGCGCTACGTGAGGACTTCCAAGGCGCGCACGAAGACGAAGCACTGGCTCGCGCAGAACGAGCCGGGCCTCATCTTCGACCGCAATATCGTCGCGCGCAAGAAGGAGGAGGTGCCGCAGCCCATCGTCTTCCAGAAGGCGAAGGAGGCTTCGGCTCCCGCGGAGCCCGAGACGCAGATCCGCGACCCGTCGCGCGTGTCGATCAAGATCGGCGACGAGCGCAACGTCATGATCCGCCTGGCGCAGTGCTGCACCCCGTCGGTGGGCGACTCGATCGTGGGCTACATCTCCCGAGGCAGGGGGATCACGGTGCACAAGATCGGGTGCCCGAGCATCGCATCGATCAAGGATTTCGTGGAGCGCAGCATCGACGTGGAATGGGAGACGGTGTCGCCGAAGTCCACGCGCCGCTTCCTCGTCACCGCGCGCCTGGCCTCCAACCTGTTCTCCGAGATCGAGGGCGCTCTGAAGAAGTTCGGCGGTCACCTTATCGAGGGCAAGCTGGAGGAGAGCGACCATGACACGCTGCGCGGCGCTTTCACCGTGGAATTGGACAACCGTGAGGATTTCGGCAGGGTCATGAAGAGCCTCCGCACGATTCCCTCGATATTGAACATACAGACGGGAGGAACACCCTGATGAGCACTGGGGGCTTGAAGCTCACCACAGGGCAGGGCACGCACGGGCGCGGGGTTTTCGCTGAGGAACCGATTGCCTCCGGAACGCTGATCATCGCGTTCACGGGGCCTTTTCTTCGCTACGCGGAGACCAATGTGGACACGTACGCGCTGCAAATAGCGCCTGACCTCTACATCGGGGAGTCCGGAGGGCTCGACGATCTCATCAACCACTCCTGCGAGCCCAATGCAGGGTTTCATATCGAAGGCACGAAGGCCGAGCTCTTCGCGATCCGCGACATCGCGGCCCGGGAAGAGATCCTCTTCGACTATTCCACCACCCTCGACGAGAATGATTTCACGATGGCGTGCCTTTGCGGCACCCCCTCGTGCCGCAAGGTCATCGGGGACGGGAAGCTCCTCCCTCCCGATGTCTGGAATCGGTATATGGCGCTCGGTATCCTGCCGGGATATGTTCAGGAGAGCCGCGCGCGGGGCTGAGAGGCCCTTTCACGCGTCTCTCACTTTGAGAGGCGCACGAGCCCAGCAGGCACAATAAACCTTCAATATCTCAATTATAGCGGCATTCTGCGCGCGATTTTTCTTGGCATGCATATTGCACTTCCCCTTGTGTGTTGATTGACAACCGGGAGGAAGACAGTGAAAGCGAACGGTGAGGTTCCAAGAAGCGCTCTCGAGCAGAAGATCGCGGAGCAGGCGGCGCTCCTCGACATCGCCTCCGATGCGATATTCGTCCGTGACATGAACGACCGTATCACCTACTGGAACCACGCAGCGGAAACCACCTATGGCTGGTCACAGGCCGATGCGCTGGGGAAGCGTGCGGACACGCTCCTCTACACCGAGGCGAACCGCAGGGAGACCGACAACGCGCGTGGGGAGCTCCTTGCCCGCGGGGCGTGGTCGGGAGAGCTCCACGTTCGCTCGCGCTCGGGCCAGCCGATGACCATCCAGGCGGGGTGGACGCTCGTGCGCAATGCCGCGGGCCTCCCCTCGGGTGTGCTCTCGGTCGGCCGGGACGTGACGCAGGAGCGCTCGATCCAGGCCCAGCTCGCCCGCTCGCAGCGGTTGCAGAGCATCGGGTCCCTCGCCGCCGGGGTCGCCCACGATCTGAACAATGTGCTTTGCCCGATCCTCATGGGGCTGCAATCCATCCGCGCCCACGAGCCCGACGCGGCTCTGCTTCCCGTCCTCGACCTCATGGAGGTCAGCGCGACACGTGGGGCTGCCCTGGTCAGCCAAATCCTGGGCTTCGCCCGGGGAAGCCGGGGGGAGCGGACCACCGTGCCGTTCCGTCACATCCTGTCTGAAACCGAGGCGATCATCCGCCAGACTTTTCCGCGCGACATCGCGATCAGCTCCGACATCCCCCATGGCCTGTGGGACGTGAAAGGAGATGCCACGCAGCTCCACGAGGTCGTAATGAACATCTGCTCCAATGCACGCGATGCGATGCCCTCGGGCGGGAAGCTCACGATTTCCGCGCACAACGTGTCCCTCGACGACGCGTACGAGCGGACGCACGTCGAGGCTCAGGCAATCCCCTACGTCATGTTGAAGGTGGAGGATACGGGCGGCGGGATGTCGGCGGACGTCGTCGACCGCATCTTCGACCCGTTTTTCACCACGAAGGAGCCGAAGAAGGGCACCGGGCTCGGCCTGTCCATCTCCCGCGCGATCGTGAAGGATCACGGCGGCTTCATCAACGTCTACTCGGAAAAAGGGCGGGGAACGAGCTTCAAGGTCTACATCCCTTCCTGCCAGAACGCGGCAAGCCCCGCCCCGTCCAGCGCACCCGCGTGCGCCGCTGACGGGGGGGGAGGGGAGCTCGTGCTCGTCGTGGATGACGACGGCCCGGTGCGCAACCTGACGGCGCATATCCTGCGAACGCACGGCTACGAGGTCATCACCGCTGCGGACGGAGCCGAGGCTCTGCAGCACGTCGCCGACCGTGGTGGCGACATCCGCCTGACGATCACCGACGTGAGCATGCCCTTGGTCGACGGGGTGGCCCTCATCCGCGCCTTGCGCGAGCTGAAGGCGGGAACACGGGTGATCGTCACGAGCGGGCTGGACGAGAACCAGAGCGCCTCCCTGGGCGCGGACGGGTTCCTCTCCAAGCCTTTCTCACTCGCCGCGCTGCTGCGGGAGGTGCACAGGGTGCTGCACTTGTAGAGCGGGCTCACGGGTTGATTTCCGCCCGGGCTGTGGTACCGTTGGGGAACGATGCCCGCCGGAGAGTCGCGGAGTGAACACGCCCGATCTCTCGTCATCCATATCGCGGAGAACGTGCTGGGCCAGCTCCACGCTATGCGGGGCGTGCTCGGCGCCAACGCCAGCGGCTTCGACTTCGCCAACATCGAGCAGAGCGCCATCACCTGCCTGTGCAGGCTGGAGGGGCTGATCTCCGCAGGGGCGATCGATCCGTGGTACGACGCACCGAAGGGGACGGTTCCCCCGCTTCCCAAACCTCCCCGCGATTGGCTGCGTGTCGGGGTGTTCCCGACCGCTGCAAACCCCTTCCATTGGGCCCACATCCTCGCGGGGCTGTTCGTGATCGAGCGCTTCGCTCTGGACAGGGTCATCTACGTCGTTGCCGGGAAGGACGCGCGGAAGCCGGAAATGGAATCGGAGGAGCAGCGCCACGCAATGGCGGAATCCGTGCTGTCGCTGTTCGATCCCCTGCTGTCCTATTCGCCCGTGGCCAGGGGAACGAGCCTCTGCGGGGAAGACAACCTCTTCCGTCTTCTGGAAGACTTTCCCGCGCGGCCGGTCCACGCCTTCTATATCGCGGGCTCCGACCACTCCCACCGTTTCAGGCCGGGGACGGAAAGCCCCGACACCATCGTCAGGATCGAGGAGGGGATCACCAGGGGCCTGCTGGGGCAGGAGGCCGGCCTTCGCCGCGTCTCCGTCGTCTTCCTGCAGAGGGGACGCAGGGCGGTGGTGGAGCCGACATGGCTCGACGTCCGCTGGGTGCCGGGGCTGCCGCTGGAAACCTCATCCACGGCAATCCGCCGCGCGCTCGCCGACGGCCGGCGCAAGGCCACTCTGTCGACGCTTCCCTTCATCGCGCTGAAGTCCATCCGCCGCAACAACCTCTACCACATCGACGTCCGGGACATCACGGCAAGCACCGAGGAGAAGCGGCCTCGCGGGTAGCGCGTCCCGGGCCTGACAGTCGCGCCTCAGGCGGTGCCGCCGGCATCGCGCCGGCTTTGCGGGTGAGCGCCTCCGCGCTCAGTTCGACGAGAACGCGCCCAGCCAGCGGTCGAACGCCTCCACGGCAATGACGCCCAGAGCGCGGTCCAGGGTGAGGATGATCTGGTTGCCTCCGGCGGCAATGGCGAGCTCGGAAAATCTCAGGCGCGTTTTTTCCACCTCCTGCGCCTGCTCCTCGGGTGCGAGAGGGTCCATGGAGGCGCTCTCATCGAGTCGGAAGCCATCCAGGACCTGCGTGGCCTCCGGCGTCACCCCGTAGCCTTCCTCCGCGATACGGAAGACGATCTGCGTGTAGTCGATGCCGAGCCTTTCGAACCTCTTGAGGTGCTCGAGTGACTCCGCGTGGTCGCTGGGCACGCCGTCGGTGAAGAGGAGCACCGTGGCCGGAAGCTCGGGGATGCGGCTGTGCAACACCTTGCGCACGAAGGATGCGTAATGCGTCTCCCCGCGCGTCACGGGGAAATGACGGAACGGCGGGTCCATCGGCGCGCAGGATTCCGAGAAGGCATGCCAGAACAGGCGGGCACGGGGGAAGAGACCGCGGATGCCCTGATCGAACAGGAGGAGGGCGTCACGAACGATGTCGTCGCGGCCGGACGCCTTCATGCTGTACGAGGCGTCCACGGCGAGGTGGAGCTGGAAGGCGCCGTCCTTCGGGAAGCGGAACTTCTCCGCGACCTTTCCCGTGAGAACGTCGGAGAGGGTGACCGCCGCCCTCAGGTTCCCCAGGAGGGACGGCCGCCGGCCCGGAGCGTCGAACACGCGTATGCCGCTTGCCCAATGGTCGAGGATGAGGCTGTCCCCGCGGACCACCTCCGCCTCCAGCGCCGGCCTCTCGGCGGCATCGGCGCCGAGGAGGTCCGAGCGCAGGGAGAGGAATCGCGATCGGAAACCGTTCACGCTGTCCACCTCATCCGCGCAGCGGCGCATGGTGTCGGAGATGTCGGCAGAGGAGAGGCTGCCGACGTCGGGTGCGTAGACGAGGACCGAACGATCGTGGAGGAACTGGTAGCGCTGCTGCAGTGTGTCGCGAAGCCCGGCGGTGAGCACGGGGAAGCCGCGCAGCTCGTAGGGGATGCTGCCATTGATCGTCACCCCGCTCACGAAGACCATGCCGGGCCGGAGGTTCTGCCAGTAGACGGCGGAGAGTTTGGGGAGTC
>PLNO01000060.1 GCA_003141795.1 Spirochaetaceae bacterium
CGGTGATGAAGACCATGTCGGCGCCCTTCAGGAGATTCTGGACGCTCTCCGTGTCCTCCATGGCGGCCTTCTCCCCGATCTCGGGGATGCCGCCAGCGCCGAGCCCGCCCGTCAGTTTCGTGCCGATGGCGAAGCGCGTCTCGGCGTTCGAGTTGTACAGCGCCTGCTGGTCAGTGTTGATGGCGACGAACGATACGTTCTTCAGCCCCATGGCGATCATGCGGTTGACGGCATTGCTCCCGCCGCCGCCAACGCCGACGACCTTGATGACCGTCGGGCTGATGCCCTTGTTCTCGAACAGCTCGATGTTCATGTCCCCTCCCTACATGAATCCTAAGCACTCTGTATCGAAAGACGCCCGCGCTCAGAGGCCCGGCACGCCCCGCATCAGTTTTCTCCCTCTCAGAAGAAGTCCTTGAACCACGTTCTCATCCGCTCCCAGACCCCGGTATAGGTGCTCTCGCTGGAGCTCGTGTCGAAGCTCTCCCCGCCGCCCTCGCGGGAGGCGCCGTACATCACCAGGCCAACGCCCGTCGAATACATGGGGTCGTGGTACTCCTCAACGAGGCCGCCGAGCTTCACCGGGTAGCCGATGCGCGCGGGAAGCCCGAAGATCTCGGAGGCGAGCTCACCGACACCTGCCAGGAGCGCCCCTCCCCCGGTGAGCACGACCCCTCCGCCCAGCAGATGCAGATACCCCTTCTTCTCGATCTGCTCTTTCACCATGCCGAGGATCTCCGCCATCCGGGGCTGGATGATCTCCGCCATGTTGCGACGCGCGATCTTGCGCGGGGGACGACCGCCGACGCCCGGGATCACCACCTCTTCGTCCTCCAGGACCGCAGGCACGTAGCAGCACCCGTGCTCCTTCTTGATCTTCTCAGCCACTTCCAGCGGCGTCTTCAGCATGATGGACACGTCGCTCGTGACCTGTTCTCCACCAATGGAGAGCACCTCCGTGTGGTACGGGGCGCCTTCCAGATGCACGAGCACGTCGGTGGTCCCGCCGCCGAGGTCGATGAGGAGGACGCCCAGCTCCCGCTCGTCCGGCGTGAGAACGGCCTTGGACGAGGCAAGCGGCTCGAGGACTATGTCGTTCACCTTGAAACCGGCGCGGTTCACGCATTTCACGATGTTCTGCGCCGAGGTGACGGCGCCCGTGATGATATGGGCCTCGGCCTCGAGGCGCACCCCCACCATGCCGACGGGGTTCTTGATCCCGCCCTGCTGGTCGACGATGAACTCCTGCGGGATGACGTGGAGGACCTCACGGTCCATGGGGATGACGATGGCCTTCGCAGCATCGATGACCCTGTCGACGTCCTCCTTGGTGATCTCCCTGTCCTTGCCCGTCACGGCAACCACGCCGCGCGAGTTGATTCCTTCGATATGCCCGCCGGCCACGCCGGTGTACACGCCATGCACCTCTCGGCCCGACATGAGCTCGGCCGATTCGACTGCGTTCTGGATCGACTTCACCGTGGCCTCGATGTTGATCACGACGCCGCGGCGCAGTCCGCGCGACGGTGTCGTGCCGACGCCGATGATCTCCAGCTGGCCGGTCTCGTTGAACTCGCCGATGATGGCGCAAACCTTGGTCGTGCCGATATCCAGGCCGACGATCAGTTCATCGGATGAGGCCACCGCGCTATCCCCCCTTTATCCCGGCGCCGCCGCGCTTGTACACAACGTCGCCGCTGCGGAAGTCGAGTTCCTGAATATCCTTCAAAACACCCTGGCGCGACAAGAGGTCCACCACCATGATCGCGTTTTTCAGCATGCTCTCGTCGACGCTCCCCCGCGAACGGATGGGGACCGGCGAGGAGGTGAGGTAGAGCATCAGGTCGAAGTCCTGCGGGGAAGAGGCTTCGGCGCCTGCCGCAGTCACAATGCGCACCTCGGAGATCAGCGCGTACAGCGACGGCGACCTCTCCCGCAGCCCGCGAAGGTCGCTGAACAGCGACAGGTACGCACGGGGCAACCGTCCGCCGAGCACCGTGTCCCCCGCGGCGAGCCCCGAGACGACGGGGAGGTCCACGTCGGCGCTGGAGGCTCCGACCTTGTACACCACCCCGTCACCGTCGACGAGCACCGGCAGGCTCCGCCCTCCGGCGGTGGCCAGTACGATCCCGACGGCCTGTCTGCCCCATACGGTCATGCGCACCGTGTCGGGAAATACCTTCACGACGCGCGCCCGCCTCACCAGCGGGTTCGCCTCGAGCTTGCGCTGGATGGCCAGGGTGGAGAGGGTATACCAGTGCTCGGTGCCCTGGATGCCGGAGAACGTGAGCACCTGGTCGTCGGCGAGCGGAACGTCGCTCTGCACGACGACGTGGCGGATCTGCATGAGCGGCTCGGCGATGAACCGTGCGGCAAGGCCGAGCGCGCAGAGGACGGTGAGCGCGATGAGCACGGGGCGCGCCCAGCGGACCCGGCCTTCGTTCCCCGATACGCTGTTCCGCAATGCGGCCGCATTAGACATTCGCTACCCTCCGGGAGAGATTCACGAGAACTCCGCACATGATGAGCGTGACGAACAGTGATGAGCCCCCCGCCGAGAAGAAGGGGAGACTCACGCCGGTCGTCGGCACGAGGCCGACCGCCACGGCCATGTTGAGCAATGCCTGCAGGCAGATGGCGGTGGTGATCCCGAAAGCGACGTAGTAGGAGAATCGATCGGTCGAACGGAAGGCGATCCTGTACCCGCGCCACGCCAGGAGCGCGAAGAGCGCGAGCACGAACAGGGCGCCCAGCAGGCCCGTCTCCTCCCCCACGATCGCGTAGATGAAGTCCGAGTACGACATGGGCAGCGCACCGAGCTTCGCCGAGCTGCGCCCGAGGCCCCGGCCCCAGAGCCCTCCGTTCACCAGCGCGCCTTTCGCGGTGACGATCTGGTAGCCGGTGCCCGCGCTGTGGGAAGACAGGTCGAAGAAGGCCAGGAGACGGGCCACGCGATGCTCCCGGGTGAACAGCAGGAGGAACCCCAGCGGAACGGTGAAGAGGATCACGAGCACGAACTGCAGCGCCCCCACCTGGGCGATGTACAACATCGCAAGGCCCATGGTGAGAACGAAGACGGCCGTGGAATAATCGTTCTGCAGCAGGATGATCCCGGCGAAGACGCAGATCACGATGAAGGGCGGGATCAGCGCGTTCATCGTGGTCTTCTTCCCTTCATCGCGCCGGGCGAAATAGGAGGCGAGATAGAGGATGAGCGTGATCTTCACGAGCTCCGACGGTTGAAAGGACAGACCGAAGGCGGATATCCAGCGGCGCGACCCGAGGATCGACGTGCCGAGCCCCGGCAGGAACGGGAGAAGCACCGCGACGAGCGTGCCCAGGAGGATAGCCGGCATCCACCGGCGGAAGATCGAGAGCGGGGTCATGGACGCGATGAACGCCACGACTCCCCCGAGGCCGGCCCATGCGAGCTGCCTCTTCAGGAGGAAGAGCGGATCGTGGTACGCGCGTCCCGAGAACGAGTAGGAGCCCGAGAAGAGGAGCGCCAGGCCCGTTCCGAGGATCACGACCAGAAGCATCACGAGGAACATGTCGCCGCGCTGCTTCTCGACCCGCTCCATCCCTCCCCCTTCCTACTGGATCTTCAGGGTCGAAAGACCCAGGATCGCGAACAGCCCGCCGAGGATCCACAGACGCGTGACCACCTTGCTCTCCTGCCAGCCGCTCAGCTCGAAGTGATGATGCAATGGTGCCATCTTGAAAACGCGTTTTCCCCGCAGCTTGAAGGAAAGGACCTGGATGACGACGGAGAGCGTTTCCAGAACGAACACCCCGCCGAGGATGAGGATCAGGATCTCCTTTTTTAGAATGATGGCCACCACGCCGAGCACCCCGCCCAGCGAAAGACTTCCCGTATCTCCCATCCAGACGTCGGCAGGGTGCGCGTTGAACCAGAGGAAACCCACCGACGCCCCGATGACGGCGAGGCAGAATACGGCGATCTCGCTGCCGCCTTTTACGAAGGGGATCTGGAGGTATTCCGCGTAGTCGACGCGGCCCGTGAGATAGCCGAGCACGGTGAGGGCCAGAGCCACCATGATGACGAGGCCGATGGCCAGACCGTCCAGACCGTCGGTGAGGTTCACCGCGTTGGAGTAGCCCACCATGAGGATGACGGCGAACGGGATGTAGCCCCACGAGAGGTCGATCACCGCGTGCTTCAGGAACGGGATATACAGGAGCGTCGTCGTGTCGCTGCGCGTCAGGTAGAGGACCGTGACGATCACCGTAGAGATGGCGACCTGCCCGCCGAACTTCACCCCGGCGCTGATCCCGCGCTTGCGCGGCGACATCTTGAGGTAGTCGTCGGCGAATCCGATGGCGCCGAACCCCAGCGCGGCAAAAAGCAGCAGCCACGTGTAGACGCTCGTGGGGTCTTCCCAGAGGAGCGTGGAAACGCCCACCGCGAGGATGATGAGCACGCCGCCCATGGTGGGCGTGCCGGCTTTCGCCTGATGGGTCTGCGGGGTGTCTTCCCGCGCCGTCCACCCCGCCTTCATCGCGCGAAGCCGCGCAATGATCGTCGGCCCGAAGAGGAAGGAGATGAGCAGCGCCGTGATCGCCGCGTAGGCGGCCCTGAAGGTGATGTACTGGAAGATGTTGAAAAAGGACACCGACTGCCGCATTGAAAAGAGGAGCTTCAGCATCGTGCCCCCCCGTTCAGGCCCGTCAGACGGGGGAGGAATCTCTCCATCTCCAGTCCCCGTGAGCCTTTCAGGAGAACGATATCGCCCGGCCGCACGAAGTCGGCCAGCGCCGCTCCCATCGCATCGAGGCTCGTGAGCCACCTGCCGCGATTTTCGACGGCCGTGCCGGTGACGGCCTTCCAGGCCTGCTCCATCTCCTCGCCGAAGAGGAACACGGCGTCGAAGGAGGTCTGTCGCAGGCGCTGCCCGAGGGCCGCATGGGCGCGCGCCGACTCGGTTCCCAGCTCGAACATGCTCCCCAGCACCGCTATCCTGCGGCCCTGCCAGGGCAGGGAATCGAAAAACGAAACGCTCTCATCCATTGAATCGGGGTTCGCGTTATAGCAGTCGACGATCACCGTCACCGGTCCCTCGACGACCTGGGACCTCCCGAACAACGGCGCCACCGCTTCCAGGCCGTCGCGGATGTCCTGGCTCGCGATGCCGAGGTCGCGCGCGACGGAGATCGCCCCGAGCGCGTTGGCGAGATTGTGCCGGCCGAAGAGAGGAAAGCGCACAGGGGACCCCTCCCAGTGGATGAGTGTCCCACCAAGCCCCCTGCTCTCGCTTCCCTCGTACCCCGGCGTGCTTCCCGTTCCGAACGTGATGAACCGGCCCCTGACCCCTTCGCCGAGGAACGAGCGGTAGGGCTCGTTTTCGGGAACGAATCCGGTCTGACTCCCGTCGAAATGTTTGAAGATCTTCTTCTTTTCCGCCGCTATGGCGTCCTGCGATCCGAGCAGCCCGATGTGCGCCGTCCCGATGTTCGTGATGAGCGCCGCGTCGGGACGCACGATGTCGGCAAGCACGTCCATCTCCCCCGCGTGATTCATCCCCATCTCCAGCACCGCGTAGCGATGGGTCGCTGCGACGGAGAGGCATGCGACCGGCAGCCCGATCTCGGAGTTGAGGTTTCCCTCGTTCACCGCCGTGGGTGCCGCACGGCCGAGGATGGATCCGATGATCTCCTTGGTCGTGGTCTTGCCGTTGGAACCCGTGACGCCGACCCTCGTCACGGAGCCAAGGCGTCCCATGTGGAAACGGGCGAGTGCCTGCAGGGAGGCAAGGGTATCGGACACCGCAACGACGCCAGTGGCGAACCGCGAGGAGAGCTCGGCAAGCGCGGAGGCGCGCCGTGCGGCCTGCGACTCGGCAATGAGAAGAACGGCGGCGCCCGCCGCAGCGGCCTGTCCGAGGAACTCGTGGCCGTCGGTCCTCTCCCCCGGCAGGGCGACGAAAAGCGNNGGGAATCCGTCGCGGCGGCGGAGATGTCGCCGTTGCCACGGGGCTGCGTCACGACGCGGCCCGCGGTCGCGCGGAGGAGATCGTTGAAGGAGAGGATCACCCGCGCGGTTGCCGTCATGGAGCCGCCCCTTCCGCGTCAGCCCCGCCCACGGCCGCAGCCGCCGGGCTCACCGCGGTGCCCGACTGCTGGCGGGTCACGACGGACTGATCCGCTTGAAGGAGCCCCAGCCCCGTCGCCTTCTCGGCGACACGGTCCGGGGAGCTCTCATAGGCGATCTGACCGATGGCGTCACGGTTCGCCTCCAACAGGTCCTTCTGCTGCTTTTCGAGCAGCGCGACCTTGTCGGAGAGATCGTTGTAGCGATACCCCTCCCACGCATTGAGGAAGAACATCCCGGGAACGGCAAGACAGACCAGTGCGGCAAGGACCCGCTTCATTTCCCCTCCGGCTGCGGACGCGGCTTCTCGGCCACGCGCAGCTTCGCGCTGCGGCTGGCCGGGTTGAGGGTGACCTCCTCTTCCGAGGCGGTGACGGGCTTTGGCGTGACGGTGCGAAGCGCCGCTTTCCCCCCACATTGACAGATCGGCCATTCCGGGGGGCACGTACACTCCTTGCTCTTTTCACGGAAGAACAGCTTCACGATCCTGTCTTCCAGTGAATGGAAGGAAATCACCCCGATGCGTCCGCCCGGCGCCAGGACGCGCAGCGCCTCGGCAAGCCCGGTTTCCAGCTGCGAAAGCTCGCGGTTGACCGCGATCCTGAGGGCCTGGAACGTACGGGTGGCGGGGTGGATCCGCATATGGCGGTACTTGTCGGGCACTGCCGAGGCGATGATCAGAGCGAGGCGCCGTGAGCTCTCGATGGGCTCACGCTCACGCTCGCGCACGATGCGCGCGACGATGGGCCGAGCGAAGCGCTCTTCGCCGTAGCGGAAGAGGATGTCGGCGATCTCCGGAGGCTCTGCCGTGTTCACGATGTCCGCCGCGGTGGTCGTGAGGTCGGCGCCCAGGCGCATGTCCAGCGGCTCGTCGCGGTCGAAGGAGAAGCCGCGGCCGCTCGACTCGTAGTGGAACCTCGACACGCCGAGATCCATGAGGATGAGGTCCGGCGAGGCTTCCCCGCGGTAGTCCTTGAGGAAGCTGCCGAACCACGCGTTGACGAGGCGTGCGCGGTCAGCGAACGGGCTGAGCCGCTCCCGCGCCGTCTCGAGGATGGAGGCATCCGCATCGAGGCCTATGACGGACAAACGAGGGTAGCGTTTCAGGAAGACTTCCGAATGTCCCCCCTCGCCGAGGGTGGCATCGATCATGAGCCCGCCCTCCGCAGGGGGGACGAGAAACCCGAGGACCTCCTGGACCATCACCGATTGGTGCACGATCACAGCGTGATCCTCCCTCCCAGTTTCTCGGCAGCTTCCTTGAACTTCGCCTCGTTCTCCGTCAGGTAGTCCTGGTAGGACACCTCCGACCATATCTCCATGTACTTTTTAAGCCCCAGTATGATGCAATCCTTCTTCAAATCCGCGTATTCCCTCAACGTCTGGGGGATGACGATCCTCCCCGCCTTGTCGATCTCTGTCTCCTGCGCCGGGGCGATCATCCGCCTCTGGATGAGCCGCGATTCTTCCTGGAACAGGGACGTCGAACCGATGAGCTTCTCGGAAAAGGTCTTCCATTCCTCGGGCGGGAACATCCAGAGGCAGTTCTCCACGCCGCGAGTCAGGATGACGACGTTCCCGACCACTTCGGTCCTCATCCGGGAAGGAATGAGCAGCCTCCCCTTTTCGTCCAGTGAACAGCGGAATTCCCCGGTTATCATGGCCTACTTCACCACTTTTTCCTAATCTCCCCCACTTTTTCCCACCTCCTGAGCGACATAATACCTCTGAAACCCTCAATGTCAACCACGCTCCGGGGAGAAACGGAAGGAAAACGGGAAATAATTATCGGAACTAATAAACCTATGTATAGTAGATGGCGAAATGGGACACGGAAATTGACACGTGGACGAGGTTTCGCTACGCTCCCCGATGGAGCAATAACGGGTGTCCCTCTACAGAGTCCACTTCAAATGGAA
Source organism: Spirochaetaceae bacterium (assembly GCA_003141795.1). Next base: position 8,029 of record PLNO01000060.1, read on the forward strand.
AGAAAAGGAGATCGAGCTCATGGCGAAGAGTCTCGACCTCACCCATCCCTATTTCGTATCGATCAAGAACCTCGTCTTCCCCATCGAGCAGAAGCTCGTCATCAATCCCCTGGAGGAGGAAACGCGAAGAACGTTTTCCAAGGCGGACCACCTCATGATCCCCTTTCAGACCGTGATCCTCATCGAAGAGCTTCCGGACGATGGGGATGGCAAAGTTATGCCGTTCACCGTCATCGAGGAAGGCGAATGAACCAGAATTCATTCACCGTTGCAAAATCGCCTGATCCCGATTAGAATCTCATCCAGTGGTACGCACCGGCACGATCGTCTATCCCGAGGGGGACAGCAGGGAGATCGAGCACGAGCTGAACGTCAATCAGCTCGTTGATCTGAACGGCAATCCGTTGCCCCTCCCCCTGCCCAGCGCCCGAATGATCGTGTACAGGGTATGGAAGATATCGACGAGCGCCGAGCGGAACACCGAGGACGTTTTCTACCATCTGGAGCTCGTGACACGGCCGGAGCTCGAAAGCGCGACATTCAAGGAGTAGGTCATGTTCGAACGGAAAAACATCTCCAAAGACGAGGTCGTTCTGGTCGTGACGGGGTCGCTTGCCGGAGACATGACCGCCCAGTTCCAGAAGGAAGTTGAGGAGCTGGCCGCAGGCGGCAATTCGACGATCACCCTCGACCTCTCCGCCACGGAAAGCATCAACTCCTCCGCCCTCGGCAAGATCCTGCTGTTCAGGAAGAAGCTCGCGGAGCGGGAGCGTACGCTGCAGATCCGCGGATGCAGCGAGACCCTGTACAAGACCTTTCAGATGATCAAGTTCGACACCTTGATCTCGATCAAGAGGTAGGCTTCACCGCCAGAAACATCACGACGTCCCCGAACCCCCACCTCTTGGCCATCCGGTCCACGGGGCGTTTGAAGAGGGTGGGCGCCATGCCCACCGCGATGCCTCCCCACGTCACGCATTTGCGCACCTCGAACCCCGCCTCTTCGAGGAGCCGCAGCAGCGTCTTCTTGGAAAACAGCACGAGGTGATCCGCAATCGCCGACCGCCACGCCGTGCCGAAGAGTCGTGCCTGGAAACCGTCGATATTCGGCGTGGTCACCAGCACGCACCCGCCGGGCAGCAGGATGCGGCGCACCTCTGCCAGAAAGGAACGCGGGTCGGGGAGGTGCTCGATGAGGTGGGAGAAGTGGACGGCCGCGAACGACGCGGCGGGGAAAGCCGCCTCCTCCAGGGTGCCGGGAAAGATCTTTACCCCGCGATGGGATGCCCCGTACTCCGCCGATTCACGGCAGACATCGACGCCCTGGACGTCCCAGCCCTCTCCCTTCATCGACTCGATCAGCATGCCCGTGGCGCACCCGATATCCAGGAAACGTCGGGGGGTCGGGAGCGTGGTCGCGGCATGGGAGAAGTCGACATCGCGAAGCCCCATCCGCATGAGCCCGAAGAAGTTGCTCTCATTGGAAAGCTCGTAGGAGAAGTAGTCACCCGCATAGCGCAACCGCACGTCATCGAACACGGGACGAGGGTTCTGGTAGACGATGCTGCACGCCGCGCAGCGAACGAAGGCGAACCCGTCGCAGGCAAGAAAAGCCCGCGATCGTGCGCTGCCGCAGACCGGGCAGGGAACGCTCTCCTGGCGTTCGACTCCCGGCGTGGAGGAATACGTCTTGGCCACCTCAGCCCTCCTACTCATGGACGGTGAAAGAGACCTCTTTCACCGTCTCGTTTCCTGCAAAATCCCGAGCGACGAGGCGCAGGCGGGAAGCCCCCGCGCGCAGCTCGACCCTGCCGCAGCGCACGAGCCCCGTCGGGTCGTAGATGTCCGCCCTCGAGATCCCTGCCGCCCCGAGCACTTTCCTTCCCTCTTTCACCTGCAGCGTGTCGAAAAGGATGCGGCTGATCCCCTTCCCGTCGAGTGCGAGCCCCACGCTATACGGCGCAAGGGCCGCGTGGAAGCGTACGTCCTCCCGCAGATCGTAGATCTCGGCAAGGACGTCGACCTTTCCGGCTGCGATGCTCGCCCCTGGTTCCAGGTCCTGGCGCGCGTTTCCCACCGCCAGGACGACCCGCCGTATCACGGGCGGCTGCGTGTCGGGGGTGGTCGGCAGGAGGGTCAGCGGATTGATCGAGGAGCTTTCCTCCAGGTCATAGACGCTGAAATGCAGGTGCTTCCCGACGGCATGGCCGGTTTCTCCGATGATCCCGATGAGGTCCTTCGGCGTGTAGATGGTGCGGGCCGCACCGAGGCTTCCCTGCGCAAGGTGCCCGTACAGGGTGAGGATGTCCTGCCCGTGGTGGAGAACGACGAATGAGCCCGTGCCACGGGGAACCGAGGTGAACGAGCAGCCCTCGTCATAGCGGAAGAGGAGCTCCCCCGGCAGGACGGCGTGGACCTCCTGCGGCCCGCCCCCGATGTCCAGGCCGTCGTGGAAATGGTCGCCGCGGTCTTCGCCGAAGGTCCCCGTGACGATTCGCTTCTCCACGGGCCAGTCCAGCGCGTACGAGGGGAGGATTGCCGCAAGAAGAAGAGCACAGAGCGCTGCACGCCGCTTCATTACAGCTCCTCGATGTCGATGCGCAGGAGCCTGCCGTTCCAGCCCATGAGGAGCTGTCCGTCGACGCTTCCCAGGAACACGTCCGCCGAAGGGAACTCCTCCCTGTAGAGCGGCGCGCTGAACGGCGCAACGATTGCAAGCTCCGCGTTCCCCTCGGAGGACCGGGCCAGGAAAGCGGCGCATCGCCCATGCGCCGGGAACGCGAGCCCGGCAAGCTCGCCGGGGAGGGTGACCGTGGAAATGGCTCCGCCTGCCGGGTCGAAAAGCCCGCCGCCCGAGGCGTCCTCGAACGCGAGGAAGCGGGAATCGGGTGAAAAGGCCAGGCGGACCTCGCGGCGAAAATCGGACCGCAACGGGCGTGCTGCCACCTGCTCGAAGCCGGCCTCACGGCGGCGGAGCACGGTCAGGTACTGCGGATCGATCCCTGAAACACCTGCGATCATCGAGCCGTTCGGGGCAATGGCGGCACCCATCACGACGCCGATCCTGCTCCCCTTCAGGGAGCGCGTGAATACCGGCGAACCCTCCCTGTTCAGGAGGACCAGTGTGCCGTTGAGCAGACCGACAAGCAGGGAGTCGGCGCTGATCGACGCGCTCGTGATGAGCGCGGGGAAATCCCTGTCCCAGAGGACGCCGCCGTTCTTGTCCAATTCCATGATCCCCGACAGGTCGGTCTTCACGTTGAAAAGACGCGAGCCGTCGGGGCTCAAAAGCGGATAGCCGACCCCGGAAAAGCTCGTGAGGCGGCGACCCGTGGGGTCCTGCAGCAACCAGTCGGTGCCCAGGCGGGTGTAGTTCACGAACCCCGATTGGGACAGCGTCACCCTGAACAAGGTGCGTCCGCTGGAGAGGACAGTGCCATCCTTGGCGACATACCCGAAGGAGTCACCGAGCTGAAACGGTGCCACGGATGCAAGGTCGGGTGCCGAGGGCTGTGCGGCGGCCGCAGCGACAGGGGTGGCGGCGTCGGGGACGGCCACGGCCCATGCGGGATGCGCCACGATCTCTTTGTGGAGGGGATAGGGAAACAGGGTAAAATAGGCTATTATAACGAACACAGCGGCGAGGAAGACGCGTGCGGGTCGTTTCTTTCTGTTTGAAGAAGCCACTGTCGCCGTTCCCTCGACTCGCACCATCGTAGTAGCGCAGGGGGGTACATGTCAATGCAGAGCTTCGACGCCGAGACCTTGCTGGCACAGGCACGGGAAGCGGCGCGTTTCAGCTATTCGCCGTATTCGCATTTTCCCGTCGGCGCCGCGCTGCTCTGTGCGGACGGCACGATCGTCACGGGCACGAACGTCGAGAACCGATCGTTCGGCCTCGCCAACTGCGCGGAGAGGAGCGCCCTGTTCACCGCGGTCTCCCGGGGGCTGACGAAGTTCGTCGCGCTTGCCGTGTCGTGTCCTGCGGCCGNNGTTCTGCGCCGCCGACATGCCCGTGTACTTCGCGGGGGGGAAAGGGTCGGGGGTGATGACCACCATCGGGGAGCTGCTTCCGAAAGACGCTCTGCACGACCTGAAGGATGGTCTCTGAGCGGGGGAGAGCCTATCGCTTCGGGGTTTCCTCTGATTTTTTCAGATCGTTTTCCATCTTGGTCCGCCAGATCTCGGACTTCTTCTTCACCACGTCGGCCTGCTCCGTCTCCCCGAGAACGATGTGCAGCCTGCGCACCGCCGAAAGGAAGTTGATGCCGGCCTTGATGTCGTCGATGCGCATTGTGGAAAGCTCGTACTTCTCACGGTACCTGTCCGCCGCCTGCTGGAGGAGGTCCCGAGCCAGGGCCAGGTGCGCCATGCGCGAGCCGAAGCCGTCCACGCGCGGGTCCATGCCCGCAATGAAGGTCTTCAGGTTGAGGAGGTTCTTGGTGATGGCGGCATACCGTCCCTCCATCTCCACGAACGACCACTTCCACTTGGAGTTCTCCCCGAACCCCTCCTCGAGGGAATCGATGGTGAAGCCCAGCTTGCGCACGAGGTTGTAGCGGCTCTCGTCCGAAAAGGCCGAAATCGACTCCAGGCCCTTCTCGTAGTCGGAGAAGGGGGCATCGACGTACGCGGAGACGATTTCTTCGATATAAAAGACGGCCTTGTAGATGCACTTGCGCGCTTCGTTCAGGTAGGCCTCGTTCTTCACGCCGAGGAACGACATCGAAAGGGAGCTCATGATGAGGTAGTTGGCGACGATGTTGAGATTGTCGTCGGCAAGGGCGAGCTTCTGATAGTTTACCCCGGCGCCGCCGCGGACGATGACCTCCTTGAGCGTCTTCTCCTTGGCCAGCACCGCCTCAATGCTGTTCTTGTAGTCCTGGATGTACTCGGCGTAGCGTCGTCGTGCCTCTTCACTGGGTTTCTTCATCACGCCTCGTGTCCTCCCGGCCCGTATCGGGCGATCAGCTCACCGGCGTGCTGCAAAGAGAGCTCTCCCGTTCTGTCGCCCGCCAGCATGCGCGCTATCTCCTCCTGCCGGGACGGGCCCGTTACCTTGTCGATCTTCGTCACGGTGCGCCCCGCCTGCGTCGTCTTCTCTATCCTGAGATGATTATCGGCGCGAACGGCGATGGTCGCGAGATGCGTGATGCAGAGGATTTGTTTGTGCCGCGACAGCTCGGAGAGCCGCTCTCCGACGGAGAGCGCCACCTCCCCGCCGATGCCGGCGTCCACCTCGTCGAAGATGAGCGTGCTGACGTGATCCGATTCGGCGAGCACGCCCTTGATGGCGAGCATCACCCGCGACAGCTCTCCGCCCGACGCAATGGCCCGCAGCCTCTTGAACGGCTCACCGAGGTTGGGGGAGATCACGAACTCCACCGAATCCTTCCCGAACGGGGTGAGCACGGGCGTTCCATCGGCGCGGGTCGCATCCGCGATGAGAACGCGGAAGCTCACCTTGGGCATTCCCAGGTCCCGCAGCTGCTCTTCGATCTTCTTCTGGAGGACGACGCTTCCGGCCGTTCGCTTCTCCGAAAGCTCGCGCGCGACCTCCGCTATTTCCTTTTCTGTCCTGGCGATGTCCTGCTCGAGGGTCCGCTTCTCCTCCTCCCAGTTCTCCATGCCCGCGAGCTCCTGCTCCCCGGCGGCGCAGTAGGAGAGGACCTGGTCGATCGTATCCCCGTATTTCTTCTCCAGCGTTCGGATGGAGGACAGCCGCGTCTGCACGTCGTCCAGGCGCCCCGGGCTGAAATCCGATTTCGACTTGTACTGGCGGATGTTCTCAGCGAAGTCTTCCACCTCGTAGAATGCGTCCTCCAGCTGGTGGGAGAGGCGCGAAAGGGAGGCGTCGATGGCAAGGACATCGTCCATGGCGTGGCGCGTCGAACGCAGCGTGGCGAGCACCCCGCCGGTGCTCTCCGAGACCTTGGAATGCACGTCTTCCAGCAGCGTGAAGAGCTTCTCGTGGTGGACGAGGATCGCCAGTTCCTTCTCCAGCTCCTCCTCCTCCCCGGGCTTCAGCTCCAACCCCCTGATCTCCTTCACCGCATAGGTGAGAAGGTCGGTTCGGCGAAGACGCTCCCGTTCGTCGCCGAGCAGCTTGGAGTGGCGTTCGCGCAGGGAGGCGAGCGCCGCGTACATTCCGTGGAAGCGCTCCGCCAGTTCCTCCGTGCCCGACCAGCGGTCCACGAGCTTGCGGTGATTCTCCAGGTCCAGGAGGGATTGGTGCTCGTGCTGGCCGTGCAGGTCGAAGAGGAGGGTGGAGAAATCGTGCAGGTCCGCGCGTGTGACGGGGGTGGACTGGACGAAGCTCGAGCCGCGCCCATTGGATTTGAGCATGCGGCGCAGGATCACCCCGCCCTCCTCCTGCTCGATCCCGCGCGCGGCGAGCCATCTGGCCGCCTCTTCGTTCTCCCGCACCGACACGATTCCCGAGACGCTCGTCTCCTCCGCGCCCGAGCGGATGATGGAGGTGTCAGTCTTGTCGCCGAGGAGCAACCCGAGGGCGCCGATGAGGATGCTCTTTCCCGCGCCGGTCTCTCCGCTCAGGATATTGAGGCCTTCGGTGAACTTCACCGACAGCTTGTCGATGATGGCGAAGTTGTGGACGTGCAGCTCCTCAAGCATGGGGCTCTCCCGTCCAGTTCAGCTTCGTGCGGAGCACATCGTAGAACGTGCGCTTGTCGGTGTGGATGATCCGCGCCTTGTGCTGCGCCCGTCGGATGAGCAGGGAGTCCTTGGGCAGCAGGGGGAAGGATTCCTGTCCGTCCATCGTGAGCACGGTCTCCACCTTCTGCGGTTCCTCCACCTCCACGCGCATGACCTCGTTGGCCGGCACCACCGTCGGCCTGTTCGACAGCGTGAAGGGACAGATGGGGGTGAGGATGAAAGCGTCCATTTCGGGATGCAGGATCGGACCGCCGGCGGCCATGGAGTAGGCGGTCGAGCCCGTGGGGGTGGCGATGATCACCCCGTCGGCGCGGTAGCCGCCCATGTAGGCATCGGAGAGGAAGATCTTGAGCCGGATCATGCGGGAGATCCCCCGGGTCCCGATCACCGCTTCATTGAGGCCGACGAAAGAGGCGACCTCCGCCCCGTTCCTGTGCACGGAGACCGACAGCATGAGCCGTTCACTCACGGAGAGCCTGCCCTCCAGGAACTTCCCCCAGGTGTCGATCAGCTCGTTCTTGCCCACCTCCGTGATAAACCCGAAATCCCCCATGTTGACCGCGAGGATCGGGACCTGACGGGAGTTGAGCATCCGCGCGCAGGACAGCAGAGCGNNCCGCCGAGGGAAATGGCCAGGTCGACGTCCGAAATGTCCTCAGCGGGCGTATGATTGGAGAAATCGAGAAAGACCGTCTCAATGCCCCGCTCCGCGGCAAAGACCTGGATTGAGCGTACGACGCTTTTGACGTCATCCATGCGCGAGTTGATGACAATGAGTACCTTGCGGATTTCCTGCCGCTTGCCCGCCATGTGCGGTTACTATAGTTATGCCGTGGCCCGATGGCAAGTGCAACGCAGGGCCGGCGGCGCCCGGCGCGGACGGCTGCCGCCCGTGGCATCCCTGTACTCGCTCACCCTCGCCCTCCATGGCTAAGGCAGCGAGGCGAGCACCTTGCAGACCCCCTCCACGTCACGCTTCGCCATCATGGGGTACAGCGGGAATAGCAGGCATCGCAGGACGAGGGACCGCGCATTGGCGCAATGCGCCGCGGGAGAGTCCTCGAGTGCGGCGATCGTGTCGGCGAACGCCGGCATCGTGTCGACGTTCTTCTTCAGCGCGTACTGCCGCACTTCCTTCATCCCGTCTGACAGGGCGACGGGGAACGAGGACAGGACGTTCTCAGCGTCGATTTTCTGCACGAGGGATTTGTGGCGGGACTTCAGCAGTGATTGGGCGAAGACCGCCGCGATCTCCCGCCGGGCCGTGATGAAATCCTCCAGAGCGGCGAATTGCGCGATGCCGAGGGCGGCGTTCATGTCGGGGAGCTGCGAGTACAGCGGCGAGCCTTCCTGGATGCGGTGCAGGGCGGCCGCGCTCTGCTTCCCCCGCCCCAGGACGAGGGTGCCTCCCCCGCAGGTGACGATATCCTCGGGATTCACGGAGAGCATGCAGATCTCGGCAGCGCCGCCGCAGAGCTGCTCCCCTGCTTTGCCTCCCAGCGACTTGGAGGCATCCTCGAGCACGGGAATGCCGTGGGTTTTCAGCGCCTCGACGTCAGCGATGATGCCAAGAGTATGTGGCACGAGGATGGCTTTCGCCCCCTGCTGGACGAGGCCGGCAACCTGCAGGACATCGATCGCGGCCGAATCCGGCTCCACGTCGGCGACGAGAGGAACGAGACCCTTGTCCTGGAGCACACGCAGCCACAGGGCGGGTGCCAGCGCGGGGAGAATCANNGACGCTGAGCGCCATGTACGCATTGGACAGCGACACCCCGCCTGCATGTCCGAGGAGGTGGCACGCACGCGCCACGAGCTCACGGGAGATCTCCCCCGGGCCCAGCTTGTCGGAGACGATGCAGGAAAGGACGCTCCCCATGTCCTTGCGTTTCACTGTGGGACGAAATACTGGTAGTGCCATGTTTGTCGGGTTCCCCTCGGCCAGAGTATTGGGGCCCCGAGGCCCCCTTTGTCAACAGTGTCCTCGGCACGCATCTGACGCCCGGAATCAACGCCCCCCTTCGGGAAAGCCGTCCTTCCCTATCAGGGGCACGAACCTGCAGCCGATCGATCTCTCCTGTGAGAGCGTGCGGGCCGCGCGGCGGACGATCCAGATCTCCTGCACCGTGCGCCAGTCTCCCACGGGAACGACGAGGATCCCGTTGTCGGCGAGCTGATCGCAGAGCGCGCCGGGGATCGCCGGGGCTGCGGCGGTCACGATGATCCTGTCGAACGGTGCGCAGTCCGCCCACCCCTGGCTGCCGTCCGCGGTTCGCAGCACGACGTTCGTCACACCGAGGGCCGAAAGGACCCGGGCCGCATGGGCCGACAGCTCGGCGATCCGCTCGATGCTGAATACCGATGCGCACAGCACGGAGAGGACCGCTGCCTGATAGCCGCTGCCCGTCCCGACCTCCAGAACGCGCTCAGGGCCGTGGAGGCGAAGCGCCTGCGTCATGAAAGCGACCATGTAGGGCTGCGACATGGTCTGGCCGTGCCCGATGGAAACGGGATGGTCCTCGTAGGCGGTCTGATGTGCGGCTGACGGCACGAAGAGGTGGCGCGGCACCGTGCGCATCGCGGCAAGAACACGGGGGTCGGTGATGTCGCGGCGCTCGAGCTGCAGCCGGACCATGCGCTCGGCCGCGGGATTGTCCCCGGCGCGCTCCCGCATCTGCCCTCCGCGCTCAGAAAGCGACGAGGACGGGGAGGTCGCTCCGACGGATCAGGTGGGAGGCGGTGGATCCGAGCAGATAGTCGCGGATCTTGTGCCGTCCGTGCGCCCCGACCAGGATGAGATCCGAGCTCTCACGCTTGGCGACCTTGGGGATCGTCTCTATTGGCTTTCCCGTTTCGACCAGGAGCCGGTAAGGGATCCCGTGGGTACCCAGATAGCCGAGCTCCGTGTCGTAGGGGAAGGTCTCCTCCATCTCGTCGGTCACCGTGAGCACCGCAATCTCGTCCCAGATGGAGCCGAATGCGTTCACGCAGAATTGCAGGGCACTTTCCGCTACCGAGCTTCCATCGTACGGGAAGAGCACGCGCGAGGGGCTCCGGAAGGTGGCGGGACAGACCATCACGGGACGGGGGCTGGAGCGCACCACGTCCTCCGTGGTGGAACCGACGATCGCCCGCTGGATGTGGGCGTTTTCCCCCTTCTGGCCGATGACGAGGAGGTCCCCCGAGCGCGCCTCCTCCGTCAGCACGCCCGACGGGAGGCCGTCACGCACAACAGGCGTCATGCGGACGCGGGCCGCATCGGCGTCCTTTCGGCAGAGCGCGAGGCATCTGTCGGCGAAGGAGCGGATGTCCTGGCGAACCTGGTCGTAGAAGCCCTTCAGACCAGGGTCTGGCGGGATGTAGACCCTTTCGAATCCGTAGTCGAAATGGCTGCCGGTGTAGATGATGGGAAGATCGGTTTTGCGGGAATCCACGACGTAGACAACCTTGACCTCGGCGTTCACGCGCCGGGCCAAGTCAAGGGCGTACTGGAACGCCGTCAGTGAGTTGAGAGAACCGTCGATTCCCGCAACGACCTGTTGTATCACTCTCCCCCCGAGTCTCCACCTGCCACCGCCGGCTTCGCGACCTGCGAATCCTTTGCATGGAGCTTCGAAAGCTTGTACTGCTTCAAAAGGAGTCGGATCGCGTCGTTGATCCCCTCGGTTCGGTTCGCGTAGTAGCCTTCCCGAACCATCTCGTCCAGCCCCTCAAGCAGCTCGGTCGAGGTTTCCACGTACGTCTTCGACACAGTCATCCCTCCATATGTCGTGCTGCGGCCATTCTACCCCGAGGGTCTGGCCGAAATCAAGGTCAAGGGCATGATCAAGGAAGCACCCTCTGCGGCAGCCGATCCACGGCCCCCCGGGGCACCGACTTCCACTGCGCGTGGAACGAGGCGAACCAGCCCGACTCCAGAGCGTCGCGGACGAACCTGTACAGCTCCTGGGCGCAGCGTTTCGCATTGTGGCGGAAGTCGCGCAGCGCGTCCTCATCGCCCAGATCGGACACCGTACGGATGCTGAGCGGGGGTATGCGGGAGCGCAACGCCGCCACGAACACCCCCGCCGTCTCCCAGCTGCACCCTGCGGCGCCCGTGACGGCACCGAGGGACTCACGCACCTGCGGCGACTGGATGAAGAACTCCCCGCAGGCCTGGACGCCCGAGCGCACGTGCAACCCGTGGTCCTTGCCGAGCTCAGTGAAGGATCGGGAGAGCTTCTGGCCCTCTTTGCGCGGGAGGATCTCCAATGCCGAGGGAAGCTTCATTTCGGGGANNGCCAAGCACGATGGCGTTGATGATGAGCTCCCCGTCCAGCGCTCCGCAGGTGCCCGTGTCGACGACGAGGTCGGGCTGGAAGCTGCCGATTCCGCCCACGGTCGCGGAGGCTGCCCGCGCTTTCCCCGGCCCGGTCTCCACTGCCATGATGTCGACATTGCCCACGGCGCCGCGCGCGACCCTGCACCCGAGCAGCCCCTGGGCGTCACGAAGGGCGAGCGCGGCCCTGCAGCTCGTGTACTCGAGAGGAATGGGGCAGATCAGGAGGACACGCACGATGGCCTCCGGTATGTAATGCAGAAAAAAAGTGGGGATAGGTAACACCTATCCCCCCGGGCGAGACACAGGGACAAGGAAAGGAGGTGAAACTTGCCCTGAACGAATCCAGATTCCGTCTTGTCTCTATACATAGAACATCCCTTTCGCGAATTCGTTACACGATATCGCGCATTTTCTTGCCCCACGATGATAGCGGCACCCGCATCGAGCCACAAGCCGTCTCCGAATACGGGATTTACAAATACCTGTCGGCGGTTTAGGGTTTCCCCATCATACATCTAGGAGGTGCACATGAAGCACAAGGTTCTCCTCTCACTCGTCGTTCTCGCACTGGTTGCGGTGGGCGCATCGGCGCAATCCGTCCAGACGGGGAAGCTCGACGCGATCACTGACGTCCCCGGCATCCAGGTCGGGAGCTACGACAAGAACTATACGGGCACGACCGTCATCCTCGCGCCGAACGGCGCCGTGGGTGGAGTGGACGTTCGCGGATCGGCGCCCGGTTCCCGCGAAACCGACCTGCTTCGCCCGACCAACCTCGTGGACAAGGTAGACGCCGTGGTCCTCAGCGGCGGCAGTGCATACGGCCTTGCAGCGGCCGACGGCGTGATGCTGTGGCTGGAAGAGCACAAGCGGGGATGGAACGTGGGCGGCGGAAACGTCGTTCCCATCGTCCCGTCAGCTGTCATTTTCGATCCCGGACGCTTCGGGCGCGCCTTCAACGACAGGCCGACCGCGGAGTTCGGCCGCAAGGCCGCCGACGCCGCAAACTCGGGCCCCGTCGCAATGGGGAACGTCGGAGCGGGCGCCGGAGCCATCGCGGGCGGCCTCAAGGGCGGACTGGGAACGGCAAGCATCGACCTCGGCGACGGCGTCATGGTCGGGGCCATCGTCGCGGTGAACGCGGGTGGATCCACCGTGAATCCCGCCACCGGCATGTTCTACGCGAACTTCCTTGAGGTCAACGGCGAGTTCGGCAACCTCAAGAAGCCGATCGCGCTGGCCCAGGGGATCGAGAACCTTCTTGCCATGGCCAACGCCATGGAGCCCGCGAAGAACACCACCGTCGCCTGCATCGCCACCAACGTGAAGCTCACCAAGGCGCAGGCGCAGAAGATCTCCGAGATGGCCCATGACGGCATGGCCCGCGCCATCCGGCCGTCTCACACGATGTTCGACGGAGACACCGTGTTCACCCTGGGCACCGGGCTCCTGGACCTGGACACGCTGAAGCAGAAAGCGGTCTGGGGCAACACGGCGGCCAACGTGACGGTGCTGGGCATGTCCGCGGCGGACGTGCTGGCACGGGCGATCGTCCGCGCAGTGGTCAACGCGCAGAGCATCGGCGAAGTGAAGAGCTACAAGGACAAGTTCCCCTCCGCATTCGCGAAGTAGAACGTTCCCGTCCATCAGCGCCCCGGCGGTCGGATAATCACGGCCGCCGGGGCGTTTTTGTGTATATTACGGGCAAGGGGTATCCCAGATGGAGCACACGGGCAGCAAGGTCGCGATCATCGGCGCAGGATCGGTCGGGGCCACTCTCGCGTTCAACCTCGCGCTCAAGGGCGCGGTGACGGAGATCGCCCTCATCGACTCCAACCGCGAGAAGGCGGAGGCGGAGATCCTCGACATCAAGCAGGGGGCGTCCCTGGGCAGACCCGTGCACATCGAGGCAACGGGCTACGAAGCCTGCAGGGACAGCCGCATCGTCATCATCACCGCGGGGGCGCGTCAGAAGCCGGGCGAATCCCGCGTGGACCTCCTGGAGCGCAACGTCGCCATCATCAAGAGCATCGTCCGTTCGACGCTGGATACCGGCTTCCAGGGCATCTTCCTCCTCATCACGAACCCCGTCGATGTCCTCACGTGGGTCACCTTCGCCGAAAGCGGCTTCCCCGCTTCGCGCGTGATCGGCTCGGGGACGACGCTGGATTCAGCGCGGCTGCGGGAGTACGTCGCACGGCGCTGCCGGGTCAACCCGCAGAACATCCACGGCTACGTGCTGGGAGAGCACGGCGACACCTCCTTCCCCGCGTGGTCGCTCCTCACCATCGGCGGCATCCATTTCGACGAGTTCTGCCCCGCCTGCGGGGCGTGCAGTGAGCTCGATTCCTTCAAGGCGAACGCCGCGGAGGAGATTCGCCAAACAGCGTACAAGATCATCGAGGCGAAAGGCTCGACCTGCTACGCCATCGGGCAGGCGGCGTCTCTCATCGTCGAATCGATCGTGCGCGACGAGCGGCGCATCCTCCCTGTCTCCACCGTCCGCAAGGATTTCAAAGGCGTCCCCAAGACAGCCTTCAGCTTCCCGACCATCGTCGGCAAAGACGGCGCCGAACAAGTCCTCGCCTATGCGCTTCCCGCGGATGAGGAGCAGAGCCTCCTGGCGTCTGCCCGGTTCGTGAACGAGAACATCACCCGGGCAGGGTACTGAAAGCACCTTCGCGAGATGTGGGAGGCATATCTCGCCCCTGAGTGGACACGGGTGCGGCCGATGCTCGCAAAGGCGGTCGAGGCGTTCCAGCGGTCTGACCTCGCGCGGATGGACAGGCGCGAGGCGATACGCTACGTGACGGGCAAGGACGCAGCCTCACGCAGCTCACGGCGGCAACACCCTGGAGAGCCGCGCCGCGATCAGGGCACCCCGCGGAGCGTGCATCGAGTGCCTGCCCGCGGGGGAGCGACGCTGACAGGCTATGGAAGAAGCTTCTCCAACCTGTCGACGTAGCTGGACATAACGGTGAACGCCTGCTCCATGGGCTCGGGCCTGGTGAGGTCGACGCCCGCCTTCCTGAGGATGTCCAGGGGATACTCCGATGAGCCCGACGAGAGGAAGCGCTTGTAGGATTCCGCGGCGCCCGGTTCTCCTCTGAGCACCCGTCCCGCGAGCGCGTTGGCCCCTGCAATTCCCGTGGCGTACTGGTACACGTAGTAGTCTTCGAACAGATGGGGGAACGTCGCCCAAAGCATGCCGTCCCTCTGCCGGTCCACCTTTGCCCCGGGGCCATACCCCTCGGTCAGGAGATCCGCCATGAGGGAGTCCATGGCGTCCGCGGTGAGCGCCTCCCCCTTCTCAACGCGCTGATGGGTCGAAAGCTCGAAGAGACCGAGGATCGGCATGATGAAGAAGTAGCGGAAGAAGTTCGCCATCGCCTCTTCCAGCACAGCGATCTGGAAGCCTGCATCGGTCGTGCCCGAGAGGAGCGAGGATCGGACCATCGCCTGATGGAAGTTCGACGCCACCTCTGCCACGAAGATCGAATAGTCGGCAGAGACGTAGGGCTGGGTCTTCCACGACAGATACGAGTGCATGGAATGCCCCAGCTCGTGGGCGAGCGTGCTGAGGCTCCCGACGTCGTCGGTGAAGCTCATCATGACGAAGGGATGCGTGCCGAAGCTGCCCCAGGAGAAAGCACCGTTCCTCTTGCCCTGATTCGGATAGACGTCGACCCATCTCTCCTCCCGGCACCCGCGCCTCAGTGCCGCCACGTAGTCCCCGCCCAGAGGAGCGAGCCCCGCGCAGATGAGGTCGACCGCCTCGTTGTACGTAATGGCCGGGCCGCCATCGGACAGCGGGGCCCACATGTCGTAATGGCGCTGATCGGGAAGCTTGAGCACCCGGGCACGCAGGGCGAAGTAGCGGTGCCACACCGGCAGGTTCCGGCGGAACTGCGAAAGAACGTTGTGAAAGACCGCGTCCGGAATCGCGTCGGCGAACAACGCCGCCTCGAGAGAGGTGGCATGCCTGCGCGTCCGGGCCTTGAAGACGTTTTGCTTGATCGAGTGGGAGAGGTTGGCCGCGAAGGTGTTGCGGTGGGAGACGTAGAGATCGGTATAGCTCTCCCAGGCCGACCTGCGCGCGGCGCGGTCGGGGTTCGCCAGGATCGTGGAAAGTGTCCCCTGCGTGACGTCGATCTGCGCGCCCCGCGAATCAATTGCCGGCGCGAAGTGGAAGTCGGCATTGGCGAGCATCGTCGCCGTCGTGGACGGTCCTGCGAAGGGGTCGGAGAGCATGCCGAGCACCTCCTCCACCTCGGCTGAGCGCACGTGGGCCTGCCTGCGGAAGAGGTTGGCAATGTACTGGGAATATGCGGCGAGCCGCTCCTCCACCTTTATCCACTGCGCGAGGGTTTCCTGCCCCACGGCGAGAAGCTCGGGGCCGAGGAAAGAGACCGCTGCCTGTACTTCTGCATTCACCGCCTGCGCCCTGCCGTTCATCGCCGCGGCGGCCTGGTCCCGCGTGTCCACGCTGTAGGCAAACCCCGCGTAGACCACCACGTGGCCGACACGGATGAGCAGGTCCTCCACCCCGGCCAGCACGGACAGCAGCGCCTGCGGCCCGGCGGAGAGCTTTCCCTGGAGGGACTTCACCGGGGGGACGCTCCGCACGATTCCCGTGACAGCCGCCTCCCATGCGTCGGGGGTAGCGAAGACGCTCTCCGCGTTCCACCTGTGCTCGCGGGGGATCGCCGATCTTTGAGGGACTGCTACGCTCATGATGTTCTCAACCTCTTTTCGCTTTCCTGCAGGAGCTTCCACTGCACGATGGGAATGTCCGCCACCAGGGACGCGGGGAGCGCGTACACCTCCGCATCGTTCACCGCACGGGCCGTAAAGATGCCCGTACCGTAGAGCACCTGGTCCTCCCCGAAGAAACCGCCGCGGGACACCGATTCGCACACCGTCCCGTCGCGCTCCAGCGCGCATTCCCCGCTGGCGACGAGGAAGAGCTTCGGCGCTGCCTTGGGGGCGATGGCGCCGCCCGCGGGCACGCTGAACCGCTCCATGGCCGCGGCGATGCCGCGCTCGACGGGAAATCCGATGAGCTCGCCGAACAGCCACATGTCGTTGAGGAACTTGCGGTTGTCCAGCACCCGCCGCGTCACCTCCTCCAGACGGTTCTGCCGGATGAAGGCGAGGTAGAGCTTATCGGGAATTTGAACCGCGGTCACGTAGCTCGAGGCGCGCACGGTCCAGTAGGCGGGCTCCTGGAGGAACGAGGAGATCTCCCCCACGATGCTTCCCCCCGAGATGGTCCGGCGGATCCCCCCCTGGACGTCGATGAGCTCCCCCACCCCCTGGAGGACGAGGTACAGCGATCCGTGGCGCTCCCCCTTCTTCATGATGATGGAGCCCGCATTGAACGTGACGAGGGGGCAGTTGGCGAGCATACGCACGGAATGAGGGGCGACGTCGGGAAAATACGAGCGGAGGTAGCGGAACGCCGACTGTGCCACGTAGTCGACGTTCGCAGGTATGAGCACGTCTTCCCGTCCGAACACGGCATTGGAGCCGATCTCCTTCTGCACGTCGGAAAGCTCCCCGCACACGTGGCTGATGATGAGCCTCCCCGAGGTATCGCCCCGGAAATCCTGCGCGGCGCCGTGGATGGGCTCCCCGTCCGCGTCGATCTTCTTCAGATCCGCGGGAGCCAGCAGCTCGGCCATGAGAGTCTCCGCGAACGCGGGTGAGACGCCCGGAGCATCCGGGGCTGCGCTCGCCATCTTGCGCAGCACCTCGAACGTCGTGATGTCGGAGAGGTGCGCGTAGGTGCGGTAGCCGCCCTCCCAGAGCGCGCGGAACGTGAAGACGTTCGTCTCCACGGGATGCGCCGAGATCACGGGGCGTACCTGAAGCCCGTTGACGTCGTTCCACCTGCTGGGCGCGAGATCGTGCACATCGAAGTACCGCGGAAACATCGCCTCGTCCATTCCCATGAGCGCGGAGAGCTTCTTCGCGACGGAGGCGCGGACCGGCGCGGTGGCGAAGTACTTGATGCGATGATCCGAGCGCACGAGTGAGGTGAGCCCGGCAAAATGGTCGTCGTGGGAATGGGAGTGGAAGATCCCCTCGATCTCATTGACGCTGATTCCCAGCGCCGTGAGGGACTGCTCGATGTTGGGCCCCGCATCGATGAGGTAGATCCTGCCCTGGAAATTGATGATGCTCCCCATGCAGGGCTTCTCGGGATCCCATCCGTCGCCTTCCCCGATGTGCACGACCGAAAAGTATTCCCGCCGGAAGCGGTGGAAGCCCAGCGCATAGGAGGACTGGTAGCGTTCTCCCGCGCCGAGGTTCAGGTCCACGCGCACGGTCTCCCCCCCGTGCGCGAACTCGTACACGTTGAAGCCGACGCGCTGCACCGTGACCCCCGCGCGCAGCTCGACGGCTTCCGCCCCGACGCTGCGGGCCTCCAGCAGCTCCTCCGTTCTGCGGATTTTGCCGAACGCGAACCAGAGCTTCATCCGCATGTAGTCGGCCGCCGTTTCCCTGCTCACGCCCGCCGCCATGAGCTCCTCTATGGAAGAAAGCCCGTAGTTCCCGCGGAAGATGTACTGGCTCTGCGACTGGACCTGGCTGTCGATGCCGATGAGCAGCGGCTTTCGCCCCGTGTTGTTCGGGTGCCCCGGGATCATCATGCCCTGCCGGTAGAGCATCTGGAGGATGGGGAACTCGGCGAGATTGGAAAAGGTTTCGTTCTGGGAGGAGACGTCGGAGAGGAGGATCGCATTCGGACCGGTTTCGAACGTGACGCCGCCTTTCTGGGTGGGGACGATGAGCCCCTTTTTCATCAGGAGCTTGACGCTGTCAGCGGGGCTCCCGCACAATATGTATAACCCAGCCTCGGGGATGGCCACCCAGTGCACTCCCCGCGCGACCTTGAGTGTTTGCACCTTGACCTCCTCGCGCTAAGATACGTATCCGGACAGGCCGGAGGCGAGAAAAAGCTGGCCCGGCCGCATGCGGTTCGGCCCCGCGTGGTGGTTCAACGACAAGAAACACGGGATGGAGGACCAGCTTGCGATGCCCGTCGATTGGATGCAGGCGGGGGAATCCCCGGGGACTTCGAGCTCGTGGGCGGCATGGTGCGCGACATCTGCTTCCACAATGCCGCCCGGCTTTTCTCTATTCCGATGAAGAAAGCTCCTGCCGCATGAGCGTGGGAACGTCGCCCTTCGCGGCGAGCCTGCGCGCCGCTGCGATGAGCGTGCGAAGGTCGCTCCCGCAGCGGCGCTGCCAGTAGGACCTGAGCAGGGGAACGTCGTCCGTGTAGAGGCTGTACAGCGAAAGTACGGCATTGTTGAGCGGATAGGACCCGAGCTTCCGGTATGCCTCGGTCTTGAACTTCAGCGGCGCATCGGCCACGAGGCTTTTCCTGAACCCGTCGATGATGCGGGCCTTCTCGCGCAGCTTCTGCTCCCGTGATGCGCCGCCGTCGTAGACCGTGCCGAGGCGTACGGACAGCTCGTGCAGCATCGCGGTGAAGGCATCCGCGTCTTCGTTTTCGGCGACAGCGCCGCGGTACTCGGGGGAATCCGCCCCGTACTTCGCTCGCATCCACTCGAACGCCCCCTCGTCCCCGACGAAGCTTGCAAGCTCCTCGTTGAACTGCGGCTGCCCCTTCACGAACAGCGTGGCATGCGTCTGCTCGTGGATGATGAGCGATGCGATCTGAAATACGGAGTAGCGTTTCATGAAGGAGTACAGGGGGTCCTTCGTGAAGCCGAGCGTGCTGAAGGCGTCCACCTGCCGGATCAGCGTGTCATACCCCTCGGCCTTCAGGCGGGTGGCCTCCGCATCGGCGTCTTTGCGTTCGTAGAACCCCTTGTAGGGAAGCTTCCCGAGGAAGGGGTAGCTCCACTGATACGCGGTGAAGGACACCGCATCGCAGGCCTGCACGACATCGACGAGATGGTCCCTGCCGATCTCCTTGTACCGGGTGTAGTTGCCGTTCTCCTTCAGCCCGACGGCCTGCACGGCGAACTCCTTGATCTCCCTGACGCGCTGGAGAAACTCCCGCGTGTCGGAAGGGGTCGAAGGGTCCTTGGAGACGGAGTCGGCGTCCCGAGCGCCCATGCTGTCCTGCAGGAGATGGCTCCCCTGCTTCGCCAGGTATCCCACCTGAGTTGCGCAGCCGGAAATAAACAAAGAAAAGGCCATGACGATCGGCATGAATGCCCTCATGACTCAAGGATAGGGGCAAGGAGGCCGTGAGGGAAGACGCCTGCACTCACCATGCGCATGTTTTGCGCTGCGCACTTCTTGCGCAGGGTAAACGGCTCGATTACTGGGCCCGATGCCCCGAATTCCCTGGAAATAATGGCAATCACAGCTGGCACGCTTCTTGTGTCCACTATGCCCGTACGAGGAGGATTCCGCACAATCATGAAAAGAGCGATCTACATCGTGGTCCCGATAGTCCTTGTCCTTGGCCTCGGAGGCGCGTGGCTTGCCACTCGTCCCAAGACGGTGAAGGCCGGAGCCGGCCAGAACTACGAGCTCTCGACGATCACGAAAGGTTCGATCGAGAGTGTCGTTTCC
>PLNO01000074.1 GCA_003141795.1 Spirochaetaceae bacterium
GGCGACCTCGAGGGCTTCGCGGCGTTCTTCCCCCACTACCGCCAATATCTCGCGGAGCACAATCAGGTCGACTTCGACGAACAGATCTATTTGGCGATCGAAGTACTGCTGCGCGACCCCCGGGTACGGCTCGCCGCCGAGCAGCGCGCCGAGGTATTGCTCGTCGACGAGTACCAGGACTCCAACGTCGCACAGTTCGAGCTTCTCCGCGCCCTGTGGTGCCCTGAAACCTACCTCTGCGTCGTCGGAGACGACGACCAGTCCATCTACGGCTTCCGCGGTGCCGAGGTGGGGAACATCCTCTCGTTCCCCGAGGTGTTCCCCGGAACGACGATCGTGCGTCTGGAGCGCAACTACCGTTCCACGCAGGCCATCCTCGACGTCGCTTCCGCGGTGGTGAGCAACAACACGGGGAGGCTCGGGAAGACTCTGTGGACGGAAACTCCCGGCGGGGAGCTGCCCGAGCTCCTCGTGCTCCAGGACCAGGAGGAGGAAGCGGAGACCTGCGTGCGGCTCTGCGCTGACGGGTTCGCGGGAACCACCGCTATCCTCTACCGTATGAACGCGCAGTCCCTCCCGTTCGAGACGCGCCTGCAGAAGAGCGGGATCAAGTTCCGGCTCATCGGCACCGTCCGCTTCTACTCCCGTGAGGAGGTGAAGGACGCACTTGCCTACCTCTCGCTCCTCCTCAACCCCAATGACGAGGTCTCCTTTCGCAGGGTCGTGAACACCCCCAGCCGCGGGATAGGCGCGGCGAGCGTGGACAAGATCGTCGCGGCGCGGGAAGCCGTCGGGGGCAGCCTCCTCGATGCGTGCCGCCGCGCGGCGCCCCGCCTTGCAGCCCGGGCGCGCCTTGGCATCTCCGAGCTCCTCTCCTGCATGGGGGAGCTTTCCGAGCTGGTCCCCGCCACGCCGCTTGCTGAGCTCGCCCGACGGCTCCTCTCCCGCTCGGGACTCTACGAGATGTACCGCACGCGCGACAAATCCGAGGACACCTCCAAGATCGACAACCTCGGGGCGATGGTGAGCGACATGGCGGATTACGGAACGGGCGCCGGTGCGCTCACGGAGTTCCTGGAGCGCGTCGCTCTGGCAAGCCCGCTGGACGGGGATGACCCGGCGGCGGCCGACGTGCGCGTCACGCTCATCACGCTGCACAACACGAAAGGCCTGGAGTTCGACCGGGTGATCATCACGGGACTGGAGGAGGGGATCTTCCCCCACCAGTCAAGCGCCGGCAGCCCCGAGGAAGTGGAGGAGGAGCGGCGGCTGTTCTACGTCGGCATCACCCGCGCCCGCACACGCCTCGTCATGACCTGCTGCCGTCGACGGCGCCTGTTCGGCAGGACGACGGACATGTCCCCTTCACGGTTCCTGGAAGAGATCCCACGGGAGTCGATCCGCTGGGCGGAGCTGGAAGAGCAGTCCAACGAGTTCCCCGTGGGCTCCGGGGTGTTCCACGAGGAGTACGGCACCGGCGTTGTGGAGAAAAGATGGTATACTGACGGCACCCTGCTGGTGCGCGTACGATTTCACTCGGGCCGTGTGGCCCAGTTTCTCCCCAAGTATGCGCGTCTCGAGCGGGTACAACTGGACGGATGAGGATTGGACGGGATATGAAGGACGTGCAGAGCAGTGCTGATTATCGCAACATGCCCATACAGAAGGTGGGGATCAGGAACATCCGCTATCCCATCACCGTTCGGGACAAGAGTCGGGAGACGCAACAGACGGTCGCCAACGTCACGTTGTCCGTCAACCTCCCCCACACCAACCGCGGCACGCACATGAGCCGGTTCATCGAGGTGCTGGACCGGTTCAAGAACGAGGTGGACTATCAGAACCTCGACCGCATCCTCATCGAGATCAAGAAATCGCTCCAGGCCGAGGAATCGCACATCGAGCTCGAATTCCCCTTTTTCCTCCGCAAGAAGGCGCCGGTATCGGGGCTGGATTCCCTCATGTCCTACCAGTGCATGATCGAGGCCACGTACAACAACCACCTGGAGATCGCCGTCCGGGTGGAGGTCCCCGTTCACACCCTCTGCCCCTGCTCGAAGGAGATCTCCGAGATGTCGGCGCACAACCAGCGCGGGACCGTGGCGATCACCGTCGGGATGACGAAGTTCATCTGGATGGAGGACCTCATCCAGATCGCCGAGGATTCGGCGTCGAGCCCCCTGTACGCGCTCCTGAAGAGGGAGGACGAGAAGTACATCACCGAACGCGCCTATGAGAACCCCCGTTTCGTGGAGGACGTGGTGCGCGAGGTCGCGTTGCGCATGGAGGCGCTTCCCGGGGTCCGCTACCACATCGTGGAGGTTGAAAACTTCGAGTCCATCCACAACCACAGCGCTTACGCGGTCATTGCGAAAGAGAACGATGCAGGGTAGGGGGACCTCGTCCGCGCTCCCCAGGATCCACAGGGCCCGGGGGTACCGACTCTACGACATGCAGGGGAAGCGCTATCTCGACCTCTACCGTGACGGAGCGCTGCTCGGGCATCGTGCGGCTTCCACGGTCACCGTCATGAAGTCCGTCCTGTCGCAGGGTCTGGCGACCGCACTCCCCTCCGCGTGGGAGGGCCGGCTCACAGCCGCCATCGCGCGCCTGTACCCCGTCCATCCCTTCGTGCGGCTGTACTCCTCTCCCGCGCGCGCCCTTGCCGCCGCCCGCATCGTCGCCGGCGTCGATGCGGAGACGGTGTTCGATCCGGCAACGGAGCAGCCTCCCCGGCGCATGCCGGCCATCGCGCGGGCCAGACCCTTTCTGCCGACACCGGCGGGGGCGCGGGTGCTGCTCCCCGCGCTGCCGTTTTCCCTCTGCGGCAACCCCTCCGCGGCGTGTTTCTCCGAGGATCCCGGCACTGCCGTCCCGGCCTCGGACCCGCTGCCCGGGTTCCTCCTCGCCGGCGCCCTCCGTGCGTGCGCTGCCCTCTTCCCCGAGCATCCCGGAGGGCCCGTCGTGCTCGGCAATCCCGCCCTCGAGCGGGCGCTCGACGCCGGCCGGGCCTGGGCGCGCATCGGCCCCTACGTGCGGCCCGTTTTCGCTTCCGACGACTATCCGCGCGTGCACGCTGAGTTCCTGCACGCCGGTGTCCTGCTCTGTCCGGAGTTCTCCGGGCCGAGCGTGCTCCCCGGAGACTGCTCGCCGGGGGAAACTCGACTCCTGGTCGGCCTGTTCACAGGGGTCCGCGGAGGCTGATGATGGACATGGCGGCATTCACCCAACAAGCATCGCATCTGGTCCTGGGCGCCTTTGCGACGTTCTGCGCGATCCTCCTGTGGTCGCGAACGCGTGACATGGCATGGACGTTCGTCATCATCGGCGCCATCGTCTCCTACGCCGACATCGTGCTGTCGACGCTGCGCAGCTTCGGCATCCTCGGCGAGGACCTCATACGCTACCGCGGAGTGCCGGTGCTCCAGCTCGCCCTTTCCAATCTCCCGTTCCTGTTTGCAGGCATCGGTTTCCTCATTGCCGTGACACGAAGGAGGCAACCCTGACCATGGCTTCCATCCGTATCATTCCCGCGCGGGACGAGGCGAACATCGAGCAGAAGGCCGTGACGCTGCTGCTCGCCGCCGTGCAGGAAAAGCCCGATCTCATCATCTCCCTCTTCGCCGGCACCCCCGCGTTCGGGGTCTACCGCCTCCTCGTCGAGCGGGCGCACAGCGAGCTGGTTGACTTCTCCCGCGTGCGTTTCGTCGTCTTCGACGAGCTTCTGACCGACAATGGCGTCGGCTCGTTCCGTGCGGTGCTCGATGCGAGGCTCTTCGTTCCTCTGGGGATCCCGGCGGAGAACGTGGTGAGCTACGACCCGGTCAGGGGCGCGNNGTCGAGGGGCAGCTGAGGCTTTCCGGAATCGACATCGCCCTGTTGTCCGTGGATTCCCGCGGGCATATCGGCTTCCACGTCAACGGGTCGGACCTCGAGTCGACAGCCGGTGTGGTGAAGGTGGAGAACAGCCAGAGATGGGCGGCCGAAAAGGCGTTCTCCCTCGGGCTTGCGGACCTCGCGAAAGCGTCACGGATATTCCTGTTCGCCGCGGGGCGCAACCTCGCGGAGATGGTGCTGCGGCTGACGGAAGGGACCTTCGATCCTTCCGTGCCCATCTCGGTGCTCCAGCGCCACGGCAATGTCACTCTCATCGCGGATACCGGCGCCCTCTCCCGCATCGTGCGTGAGGACCACGTGCGCGGTTTCTATTCGGGGTTCTTCATCCTCGACGCGCAGTCCGTACCGTCGGGCCGCCGGGTGCTCGTGGTCTCCCCGCATCCGGACGATGCCCCGATCAGCCTGGGCGGCACCATGGCCATGCTCAGCCCGACCAACAGGGTGGTCACGGCGGTCATGAGCACGGGCCACCGATCGTTCATCTACGGGACCCAGCGCGGAGAGAGGATCGCCATCCGAGAGTCGGAGGTCGTCAAGGAGTCACGTTTCCTCGGCGTGGAGCCCCGCTTCCTGCGCCTCCCGTTCTACGACAGCAACTACGAGATCACCTGGCG
>PLNO01000114.1:0-191 GCA_003141795.1 Spirochaetaceae bacterium
GACACGCTGCTTCTGCCCGCCGCTGAGCTTTGCCGGGTACGCGCCGGCCCTGTCCTGAAGCCCGACGGTCGAGAGCAGCTCGGGCACGCGCGTCTGTATGTCGGTCGATGAGGCGCCGGCGATGCGCAGCGGGAAAGCGACGTTCTCGAAGACGGTCTTTCTCATGAACAGGTTGAAGTGCTGGAAGATCA
>PLNO01000114.1:229-16128 GCA_003141795.1 Spirochaetaceae bacterium
CAGGGTGCTCTTGCCGGCGCCGCTTGCACCGACAATCCCGAACGCCTCTCCGTCTTCGATCGTGAGAGTGACGTCCCGGACCGCATGGATCGTGCGGCTCCGAGAACTGAAAATGACGTGGAGATCGCGCAGCTCGATCATGATCGTAGGGCTCCTCTTCAGATCATCGATGGAAATGCCTGCGTCCTTCTGAGGGCCGCCCTGGCAACGGACGGGAAGACGTTCAGCGATTTCCGTATTTATACTACCAAACCTATCTTATTAGTAGTGTTTTAACAGTCTGCATGGCAATTGGCATTTCTGTCAAGGCTCTGGCAGATCACGAGCGGAGAGCGGGGCGCAACAAGCCCTGGAGAGCGTATCTCGCGCACTACGCGCCTCTACGCCGCCGAGCTCTGCGATTCGACTCCGGGCTTCGCCGCTCTGCCGTCTTTTGGAAGCTTGAAGCCGAGAACCGACGCGAGGGTGAGGACCTGCACGCCCGCGAGGAGGATCAGGACAGATCGCATCGCAAGGGTGCTTGCGGCAGCCTGGAGACCGGGGCTCCACAGCACCGAAGCGAGCGTCGGCCCCAGCGCGAAGCCGAGGAAACGCGCCGTGTTGGTGAGCGCCCCTGCAACGCCGACGTGGTCACGCGGTGCGGCGCTCATGATCGCCACGCCGTTGGGCGAAATGAACAGCCCGAACCCGAACCCCACCAGGGCGAACCTCAACGCGATGTCGACGGTGCNNGTGAGCGCCGCCCCTATCGCTGCGGGCAGCCGGGGATGGAACCGGTCAGAAAGCCGCCCGCCGATCTGCGAGGCGACCGCGATGCCCAGGGGGACGAACAGGAGCGTCAACCCCGCGGTGGCGGGCTTCTGGCCGAGGGTCACCTCGAGGAAGAAGGGCATCACGTACCCCAGTCCTGCGGCCACGATCCCCATGGTCATGAGGCCCAGCAGCGGCACCGTGAAGCTCGGTCGCGCCACCAGCGCGGGAGGAACGAGCGGCTTCTCCGCACGGCGCTCCACGATGAACAGCCCCGCGAGTGCCGCGACGAACGCGGCAAGGAGGATGAAGTCCACGTCGGTGAGCCGTCCCCCCGTGGGCGACAGGCCGATGATGAGGAAGAGCAGGCCGCCGGTGAGGAGGAGCGCGCCTCCTATGTCGAACGCGCCACCTTTCCTTGCCGTGTCGCGGGGCAGGAGCCGCCAGATCAACGCGAAAGCGATCAGGCCGAAGGGTACGTTGATGAAGAAGATAGACGGCCAGCCCAGGCCTCCGATGAGGAGCCCGCCGAGACTCGGCCCGACCACGCCGCCCAGCGGCACGACAAGCCCCACGACCGCCATTGCCTTGCCCCGCTCTCCGGGACCGAAGTTGACGGTGGCGATGGCGAGAATCGCGGAGCCGATGCACGATCCCCCGATGCCCTGGATGACGCGATAGATGATCATCTGTTCCAGCGACTGCGCGGTACCGCAGAGAATGCTGCCCACGACGAAGACGGTGACGCCGATCAGCGTGATCGTCTTCCTGCCCACGACGTCCGAGAGCGCACCGAAAGCGCCCAGGAGCGCCGTGGCCGGAAGGATGTAGCTGAGAACGACCCAGCGTATGGCGCCCGTCACGTGGAAGGTCCCCGCCATGATCGGCAGTGCCACGCTCACCACGTTGCTGTCGAGTGCGGCCATGAAAACCGCGAGGGAAGCCCCTACGAGGGCGAGCCATCGCAACCGGTACTCGGGTGACTGAAGGCGTATGGAATCAATGTCCTGTGACATGCGTAAACCCCTCTCTATTGAAGGGTGCAATTTACTTAGAGCTCGAACTAAAAGTCAAGCACAAGGAGCCGTCGCGACGGGTCACGACCTGCCCGTGGCCGAAACGTCGCTCCGTGTATGGGCAAGAAACCACAGGTAGATCCGCGAATCTCCGTAGGTCGTATCCCAGCAGTCGTGGGCAAGATCGGGATAGACGGTGAGCTGCGCGTCGGCTCCCGCGCGGCGCAGGGCGTCGATCATCTTCTCCGATTCCGACAGGGGCACGTTCTCGTCCCGCGCGCCGTGGAATGCCCAGACCGGCAGC
The DNA here is from genome assembly GCA_003141795.1 of Spirochaetaceae bacterium. Next base: position 2,300 of record PLNO01000114.1, read on the forward strand.
GCGGAGAGAAGCGGCGCGTCGGGGAGATCGCTCGGCCCGCACAGCGGGGCAATGGCCGCGAACACGCCGGGGAGCGCGGCTGCGGTCTGCCAGGTCCCGAACCCCCCCATGCTGAACCCGGTGAGGTACACGCGGTCCCTGTCGATGGGCAGTATCGCCTCCACTGCGTCCAGGAGCTGCCTGAGCACGACGGGAGACCAGTGCATGCCCCGTGGGCATTGGGGGACCACCGTCACGAAGGGGAAATCGGGGTCCTCGGCGGCGAAGCGCAGGATGGGGAGGTCCTCGAGCATTGACGGGTCGTCACCCCGCTGCTCGCTGCCGTGGAGGAACAGGATGAGGGGCAGACCGGCGGGCGATGCATGGATCCCGGTCGGAACGGAAAGCACATAGTTCACGTGATCCGACTCCGAGTCGCGAACGGACAGGCGGTGCGTGGAGCGCCCGTAGGGTATGCTCCCCCCCGAGGCATGCACGGAGGCAACGGTGAAAAGCGTAAGGAGAACCCCTATCCACATCCTCATACGATAGAGTCTACTCGCTTCACGCGGAACGGTCTGCTCGAATTGCGTTGACGTCGTGTCATAGAATTTCGACACGAGAACCCGCAAATCGCTGATATTCGCGGCGGTTTTGCCTGCCTACCTTTACTTCCATGATCAGAGTGAATGCAAGGCTCGTAAGGACGGCCGTCGGAGCAGCAGTCATCACGGTGGCGCTCCTCGGCTGCCAGACGGTGAAACCCGCACTGAGCGCGCCGGCGGACAGTGCCGTCCAGGTGGAGAAGTCGGGGTTTTCCCCTGCCGCCGCCACCGGCCTGAACGCCATCGAGATCTCCCTGCTCTTCGGCAATGGAGAGTCGATCAAAATCTGGAGGCTCGACGTCGTCGGCAGCGGAGTCACGCGCCGGAGCTGGAGCGGTGATTCGGCGTACCTGCCGGCAAGCCTCACGTGGGACGGCAAGAGCGACTCGGGCGCCCTGGCCCCCGAAGGCACGTATACGGCAAAACTCTCCATCGAGTACGCGGGGAAGTACATTCCCGCCGCGGCGGAAAGCAGGAGCTTTCTGCTCGACATCACCCCGCCCGAAGGAACGATCGCTATCAGCCCGGATCGGTTCACGCCGACGGAGGGGGGCAGCCTTGCGGGACCTGTCACCCTGACCATAACTGCAAGCTCCACCTTCGCTACCATGGACGCGTGGTCGATGGACGTGCTCGATGCGGCCGGAGGACTCGTAGCCAACTGGTCCGGCCAGTGGCCGAAAACGGCTGTCACGTGGGACGGCGCCTCTCTGAGTGGGGGAACCGTCGTTCCGGGCCTGACCTACAGGGCCGTGGCCACGGTGCGCGACGTGTACGGCAACTCGTCTCAGCTGAAGGCTGACATTGCCGTGGCCGCCCGTACGCTTACCTCTCCCGCCGTGGCGGCACAGCCTGAGCCCGTCCAAACCGTCTCGAACGGCCACCCCAGTATCGCCGCCACGAGTCTCGGCTTTTCCCCGAACGGGGACCAGGTGGCGGACAGCCTGACTCTCGCACTCGATTACGGACGCCCTTCGTCAGTCGTTTCGTGGAAGGTGTCCATAGCGCTGCCGGGCAGCGCACCGTTGAAGAGCTTTTCGGGCGACGCATCGAACATGCCCGCCCGTCTGGTCTGGGACGGAAAATCCGATGACGGCTCGCTTGCCGCCGAAGGCTCGTACGTGGCCACGCTTGCGCTGAGCTATGGCGCAACCAGCGCGGCCGCGACAAGCGCACCCTTCATCCTCGACATCACGCCGCCCACCGGATCCGTGAGCCTCTCCGCCTCCCTCTTCTCCCCGATCGAATCTTCCGACACGATTTCACTGAAGGTGTCGGCACGATCGCCGCTGGCGAGGATCGACAGCTGGTCGATGGACATCCTCGATCCCGAGGGGAATGTCTTCAACAGCTTCACCTCGAAATGGCCGGCTGACACGGCGGTGTGGAACGGGAGGAACACGCACGGCGAGCTCGTTCAGTCAGCGGAGGACTATCCGGTGGTCGTGCGGATCCGAGACCAGTTCGGGAACGTCGGAACGGTGAAGTCCCTTGTTCCCGTCGACATCCTCGTCGAGAAGACACCGACGGGGTACCGCATCGTCGCTTCGCGCATCTTCTTCAAGGCGTTCACGGCGGATGACCAGAATGTTGCAGCGGACCTCGCGGCGCAGAATGGAACGCGCTTGGACGCCCTTGCCGCGAAGCTCAAGAAGTTCCCCGGCTACAAGATCCGCGTCGTCGGGCATGCGGTGATGATCAACTGGGACAAGCCCGACGCCGGACGCATCGAGCAGACGACGATCCTCGTCCCGCTTTCGAAGGCTCGTGCTGACGCCGTCGAGGCCGCGCTCGTGGAGCGCGGGCTGGAAAAAACGCGTTTCACGACCGAAGGGGTCGGCGCTTCGGACCAGCTCGTTCCCGACAGCGACTACAAGAACCGCTGGGAGAACCGGCGCGTGGCACTTTTCCTGGACCGACAGTAGTCTTCATACCTCCATTTCCGCTGGCTGTTCACGCGGCGTTGCCGTCGTGAACAGCCTTTTTTTCAACCGGCGCGGATCGAAGAGACTGGCGGCGCGCCATCAGCAGTAGCCCTCGCCTTCCACGTGTCCCCTCTGGAGTGATCGATGGCCCTGTCAATGGTGGCAACGAGTCCTTCCATGCAGAGGCCGCAGGCGCCGGTCGGCTCACTGATGCAACGCTTGCCGGGATAGATTTCGTACATCCTCTTGTACGCGAGGGGCGTGAAATTGGGCATGAGGACGTTCGCTCCGGCCTTGAGGCCGTCGAGACGATAGTCCCTGTCCATGCTCCCCAGCGCCGTTGTGGCCGGCAGATGACTGTTGCGGGTGACGATGCGCGTAAGGGCCACTGTCTTCAGGGTCAGCGTCACATCCCCCCGCTTGGCGTCGCGGAAACGCGTTTCAGGATGGGGTATGAACGGCCCGATCCCGATCATGTCGAAGTCGTTCTGCGCGAAAAAGAGGATGTCCGCGGCGATGTGCCGCAGCGTCTGGCCCGGCAGGCCGACCATGATGCCGCTGCCCACCTGGTAGCCGAGATCGGTGAGGTCCTTCACGCAGCGCAGCCGGGTCGAAAGCGAGCGCCGCGTATGAAGTGATCGGTACAGATCAGGGTCCGACGACTCAATCTTTAACAGGAACCTGTCCGCCCCGGCCTCGCGCCACAATTCATAGTCCTCACGGGGCCGCTCCCCCACCGAGAGAGTGATGGCCATGTCATGGTCCTGCCTGATCTCCCGCACGACCCCCGAAAGCCACTGCGCATCCAGGCTTTCATCTTCGCCTGACTGGAGGACGACGGTCCGTATGTCCTGGGCGGCAATGGCGTCGACGCTCGTTCTGATCTCGGCCGCGCTCATGCGATAGCGGCTGATGCGTGCATTGCCGCCATACAGGCCGCAGTAGAAACAGGTGTTCGAGCAGTAGCTGGAGAACTCCACGATCCCGCGCAAAAGGACGCCATCCCCCATGAAGCGCTTCCGTGTCGCGTCCGCGGCCTCGAAGATCTCATGCAGTCCTGCCTCGTCGTCCACGGCGAGAAGGGATGCGAGGTCGTCGATGTCCGGCATCGGTGTCGCGCGCACTCTCGCGAGCGCCTCTCCTGTTTGAGTCGCCCCCATTTCAGACCTCCGCCTCCGCAAGCCGTGCCCCGCCCCTGAGGCGATCCCTCTCCCGGTGGTAGGCATCGAGGGCGGACGGGAAGGGCGCCAGTGTGCGCTCGATCACACCCTGGAGAACGGAGATGGCCACTCCGTAGTTCGTGACGGCAACCCCAGCGCGACGCGCTTCCTCGATGCGGCAGAGCATCTCCCGGCGGGTGAGCATGCAGCCGCCGCAGTGGATGACGAGGCGGTAGCGGGCCAGATCATGGGGATAGTCCCGTCCCGCGCACGTATCGATCCGCACGTCCGCCCCGGCGTACTGACGGATCCATCGGGGGATCTTCACCCGCGCGATGTCGTCCTCGATGGCATGGTGGCTGCACGCCTCGGCAATGAGGATGCGATCCTCCGGACCGACGTCGGCAAGCACCGCAGCGCCCCGGGCCAGCTCCGCGAGATCGCCCTTACTGCGGGCGAAGAGGATGGAGAAGGTAGTGCACGGCACCTCGGATGGCGTGTCGCCCACCACCTTGAGAACCGCCTGCGAGTCGCATACGGTGATATCAGGCATGACCCCGACTTTTCGAAGGAACGCGGCATACTCCCGCTCCTTCACCACGGCGACCGCGGCGTCGCAGTCCAGACAGTCGCGGATCGTCTGGACCTGCGGCAGGATCAGTCTTCCCCGCGGCGCCTGCAGATCGATGGGAACCACGAGCACCGCCAGTCCTACGCCCGTTCCTGAGGAGAGGAGATCCCCGATGAGGGGAGGGGGGTTGAGGAACCCTTCGGGGCAGACCGCCAGGAGTCGGCGTTTGAAATCGGCGAGGAACGTCTCGCGTCCCCGCGGGTCCACGCTCGAGCAGCGGAGCGCCTGGGGTGACTTCCCGTAGAGCATCGCGAGATACTCGTCGGACGGTGCTCGGAGATCGGTCTTGTTCACCACGAGGATCACGGGGGCCGCTCTCCGTGAGGCCTCCGCAAGGATCTGATCTTCGTACGGCGTCCAGATCTCGGGCTCCAGGATGACGACGATGACGTCGGCGCGATCGAAGATCCTCCCCGTTTTTTCCATGCGCAGCCCTGCCAGCTCCGAACTGTCGTCCACACCCGCGGTGTCCAGAAAGACAACCGGGCCGATGGGGAGCAGCTCCATCGACTTCTCCACGACGTCCGTCGTCGTTCCCGGCACGAGTGACACGATGGCCACGTCCTGTCCCGCGATCATGTTCAGAAAGCTGGATTTGCCGACGTTCGTGCGTCCGAAGAGGCCGATCTGGAGCCGTAGTGATTTTGGTGTCTGTGTCATGCGCGACCATCCTTGTATCCGAGGGCCACGAGCTTCTGCGGGGAGAGCACCTCCTCTACGAGGCCGCTTCCGAGCCTGTCCGCGAGGAAGTCCACGATGGAGTCCCCGCCTGAGCGCAGGAACTCTTCGACGAGCCTCGTCGCCCTCTCATAGCCGATGTGGGGGAGCAGCGCCGTTACGATCATGGGGCTGCGCTCGAAGGCGGTCCTGCAGCGTTTCTCGTCCGCCGCGATCCCTGCCACGTGAGCCGAAAGCCGCATGTCGACGCGGGTGAGGAGCTCCAGGGACTCGTGGAGACAGAAGCTGACGAGGGGGAGAAACTCGTTGATCTGCAGGCTTCCCCGCGAGCATGCATCGGTGATGAGGGCGTCGTTCGCCATGACCTTCATGCCCACCTGGATTGCCGCCTCGAGGAGGACGGGATTCACCTTGCCCGGCATGATCGACGAACCCGCCTGGAGGCCGGGAATCCGGACCTCACCGAGCAGCCCGAGCAGGCGCAGATCGTCGCAGATCTTCACCAGGCTTGCCGCATGCGCCTTGATGATGCCCGAGACCTCGACGAAGCAGTCAGCGTTCGCCGTCTGGTCGACGAGGTTCTCCCCCCGGGCCAGCCCGAGACCGGTGACCTCGCGCAGACGCTCGATGACGAGGAAAATGTAGCTGCGCGGCGCGCACAGGCCCGTGCCCACGGCGGTGCCACCGAGGTTCACCACACGCAGCCGCTCTTCACACTTGAATGTCCGCCACCGGTCGCGGCCCATCGCCTCCGCGAAGCCCGAGAACACCGCTCCGAGCGTCAGGGGCACCGCCTCCTGAAGCTCGGTCCGCCCGAGGGTCACGATGCCCGCGAACTCCCGTTCCCGGTCCTGGAATGCTCCCTGGAGGCCTGCAATCGCATCGCTCAGTGCCCGCAGGCCGAAAATGGCGCTCACCTTCAAAGCAGTGGGGTACGTATCGTTCGTCGACTGGTTGAGGTTGACGTCCTCGATGGGGTGGACCATCTCGTACCGGCCTCGCCTGCCCCCCAGGAGCTCGATGGCCCTGTTGGCGATCACCTCGTTCACGTTCATGTTCGTCGAGGTGCCGGCTCCGCCCTGGAGGGCGTCCACCGGGAACTGCTCGGCCAGCAGACCCTGCGCAACCTCGTCGCAGGCCTGGGCGATTGCCGCCGCTTTTCCTGCATGCAGCAACCCCAGCTCGGCGTTGGACCGGCAGCAGGCTTTCTTCACTTGGGCATACGCCTGCAGCAGCCGCGGAGAGACTCTGTAACCGCAGAGGGCGAAGTTCTCCATCGCCCTTTGCGTGTGCGCCCCCCAGTAGGCATCGGCGGGAACCTGGACGGTTCCGAGCAGATCCTCTTCCTGTCGGTACTCCATGACGCCTCCGTCAGAAACAGAGATCTCTCTCGCCCGCTTTGATCCGCGCATGGTATTCGCCGAGGGTGCGGACAAGTCCGGGCGTGAAGTCACGCGGCGTGCGTTGCCGGATCTCCGCCAGCTCCTTCTCCACGATCGCCTCCCCGATACGCCGTGTCTCAGGCGAGGCAAAATCCTCCAGCCACTCCTGAAAGGTGAGCACCGCGTTCAGCTTGCAGAAGCATCCCTCACGGCCCGTGCGGAGGAGTGTCATGATGTTCTTGCCCGTCCTGCCGCAGCGGTACCCGGCCGTGCAGAAGGAGGTGATGTAGCCCTGGGAGGCGAGCTCCCGTATCACCTCGTCCAGCGATCGTGTGTCCCCGAGCATGAATTGTTGCTTCTTCTCCTGCTGGCCGCTTCCCTCATCGCTGTAGGCGCCGATCCCGATGCGGCTGGAGGCGTCGCGCTGGGTGCACATAGGGATCACCTCACGCAGCAGCTCCGGCTTCTCCCGGCATGTGACGATGAGCCCCGCGTACGGAATCGAGATGCGCAGCACGGCGATGAGCTTCTTGAAGTCCTCGTCTGAGACCGGGTGGGTCAGCCAATCGAAGTTCGTGTTCACCGCGGGCTCGATGCGGGGGACCGAGAGGGTGTGCGGACCGATGCCGAAACGCCGTTCCAGGTCGATCGCGTGGAAGAGCATTCCCATGACCTCGAATCTCCAGTCGTACAGACCGAAAAGCGCGCCGATGGCCACGTCGTCGATCCCCGCCTCCATGGCCCGGTGCAGGGCGTACAGCCTCCAGCCGAAGTCGCCCTTGACCGTGCCGGCGGGGTGGACGGACGCGTAGGTGCCGTGGTGGTAGGTCTCCTGAAAGACCTGGAAGGTGCCGATGCCTGCTTCCTGAATCTTCACGAGGTCCGCGATGGACATCGGAGCGGCGTTGACATTGACCCTGCGGATCTCCCCGCGCCCCTTTCGTACGTTCACCTTCACCCCGTAGATCCGGCGCATGCTCTCCGCGATGTAGTCGGCCCCCGTGGACGGATGCTCACCGTAGACGGCAACGATCCGCTTGTGGCCCAGCTCGCCTGCAAGCACTGCCGCCTCCCGCTCGATCTCCTCGAAGGAGAGGACCCGGCGCTGCACGGCGTCGTTGTTCGCGCGAAAGCCGCAATAGGTGCAGCGATTCACGCAGCGGTTGGAGCAGTACAGCGGCGCGAAGGTAACTACGCGGTTGTCGTACACCGCGTTCTTGATCCTCGCCGCGGCCTCGAATATCTCCTCCCATACGCCGGGATCACGCACGGCGAGGAGGGCCGCTGTCTCCTCGGGCAGAAGCGTCGCGATCGTCTCCGCCTTGCGAATGATGTCGCGCACACGGTGGATATCGGGTTCCACGGTGCTCGTCAGAAGGCCCTCGATGAGGGCGTCGTCGATGAAATCCCTGCCGTCAATGAGGTAACGGTCGATCTCTTCCCGTCGGATTGTGTCCTTCCAGCTCTTTTCCAGCGTCGGTGTCGTGGACATGGTCTCCCCCCTCATACCTTGGCAAGCGTCGACTTGACGGTGACATCGGGGATCATTCCCAGCTTCCCGGTGAGCGCGCCGATCTGGTCGGTCGTGGCGTCAACGATCAGGGTGATGATGTTCAGCCCGCGTGCCGCATACGGCAGGCCCATCCTCCCGACAATGATGTCCCCGAACTCCGTAAGTGCCCCGTTGACATCCGGGGCGCCCGTCGAGCGCTTCTTCACGATGATCGCCACCACTCCCACTGCTCTCTGTTCCATGGCATGCCTCTCCTCTGCACGTAGTACTACCGCGTCGCAAACGCGGGAAATGTGGACAGTCGGATTGCGGTGGGGAGCGCGGATAGCGGCTTTTTCGCACGACATGCGTACAAAAAAAAGCCTATCCGCGGTCGTGGATAGGTGTTCGCTTGATCAGCGACCCTTGGCTTCAGAGAAGCTCCTTACCGCAGGTTCAAGTCGAGAATACACTCACGATATAAGACTGTCAATATGGAAGGTTGTGCGCTAGACAAAAGTCCGCTAAGCTCTCTGCACACGATATGAGTACTTCCAGCCTTCGAACTGCCGCTGAACGAATCATCAGCGCCGCCCTGCGGGCCGCTGACCCGGAGTCTGCGGTTGAGAAGGCCATCTCGAAAGGATTCCCCCCCGTGGCGGGCCGGCTCTTTCTCGTAGCCGTTGGCAAAGCCTCCGCCGGCATGGCCGGTGCAGCCCTGCGCATCCTCGGAAATCGCGTGACTGAGGGCATCGTCGTCCAGCCCAGGGGATATGAGCGTGCCTTCGACGGTGCCCGGGCCATGGGTGCGATTTCGCGGGAGATCCTCTCACGCATCCTCGTTCTGGAATCGAGTCACCCCGTCCCCGATCAGGGCGGTCTCGATGCGGCCCGACGGGTCGACGCTCTCATCGCGGGAATGGAAGAGAGCGACACGTGTCTTTTCCTCCTCTCCGGCGGCGGCTCGAGCCTTCTTCCCTTGCCTCTGGACCCTGTCACGCTGGAAGAGAAGTCCCGGACTACCGAGCTCCTTCTCAGGTCAGGAGCCGACATCCGCGAGATCAACACGGTTCGAAAGCATCTCAGCGCCACCAAGGGCGGCCGACTTGCCTTGAAGTGCAAGGGGACGATCCTCACGTATGCGATCTCGGACGTCGTCGGGGACGATCCAGGATCCATCGCGTCAGGTCCGACAGTCCCGGATCCGACAACCTATGCGGACGCTCGTGACGTGCTCGCGCGTTATGGCATCCTCGGCGCCGCACCCGCCTCGGTGCGCCGGCTCCTCGACGAAGGTGCGCGCGGGGCGCTGGCTGAAACGCCGAAATCCCTTCCCCCCCGTCACGGCTATTCGCTCATCGCTTCCAATCGCATCGCTGTCGACGCCGCGGCTGCCGAGGCAGCGCGGGCTGGCTTCCCTCCTCTGGTGCTCTCCACCTTCCTCACTGGAGAAGCGCGTGAAGCGGGACGGTTCCTGTCAGGCGTGGTTCGCGAGGTGAAGGCGCGTGGGCGCCCCGGCGCGGCGCCGCTCTGTCTGCTCATGGGTGGAGAGACGACCGTCACGATCAAGGGCTCCGGTCATGGGGGGAGGAATCAGGAGCTGGCCCTTGCAGCCGCAGTGGAGCTTGCCGGGGTAGACGGGTTCCTGGTTGGCGCGTTCGCCACGGACGGCAAGGAGGGCAACACGAATGCCGCGGGTGCTTTTGCCGACGGCGGGACCGTCATGCGCGGACGCAACAAGGGTCTGGATCCCCGCGCAAGTCTTTCCGACAATGATTCGGGCACTTTCCTGGCCGCGGCAGAGGACCTCGTCACGACAGGTCCGACCGGCACGAACGTCAACGACATCGCCGTCGCGCTGATCGAGCCGGACGCGTAGGGAGCGCTCCTCTCCTACTTCTCCATCTCCACGACGACCTTGTCCACCTTCTCGAGATCACGGCGGTAGAACATCGAGGCAGCTATGAAAAGCAGGCCTGCGACGACGGACGCGAGGGGGACGAAGAGCATTGCGGAGGGGAGCCCGATCTTGTCCGAGATCGAACCGACGACGATGGGCCCCGTGGAGCTCCCCAGGAGGTTCTGCACGATCACGCAGATGCTGTAGGACATCGCCCACAATCCGGGATGCACGACATCCTGCGTCACGGAGGAAGCTCCCGAGAGGTACAGCAGCGTGGTGATGGCGGCGAGCATCATCATGAGGTACTGGGCGGTGCCCGAGAGCAGCCCCAGTGCGATGAGCCAGATGACGGCGCTCAGTATGCTCATGAGGCCGGCAAAGAGGGGCCGCGCGTTCACCCGGCGCTTCATCCAGAGATCGGTCAGGAACCCACCGAGGGGCGCGCCCACGATGGCGAGAAGCATGACGGAGGAGGCTTTGAGCCCGGCCTGCGCCGAGGGGATGCCCTGCGTCCTGTTGAAGTAGGAGGGGAGCCACGTGAGAAATGCGCTCGTGAGGAACGTGTTCCCGGCAAAGCCGAAGTACGTGAGGATCAAAGACGGGGTGTGCAGAAACTCCTTGGCGATCTCACCGACGCGCATCTTCCGCGACGCGGTGGTCGCCGTGGCAGGCTTCTCCAGCTTGATCGTCTTGTAGTCCCGGGCAAAGAAGAAGAACAGCACGCCGATGATGAACCCGGGGATCGCCACGATGCCGAAAGCGTGCCTCCACCCCCATCGCGCAGCGATGACCCCTCCGAGTGCCACGCCGATTGCCGACCCCAGCGGGATCGATGCGTTCCAGAGCCCGGTCATGCGGGAGCGCTTCGAGATGGGGTACATGGCGGAAATCATCGCGGTACCGCCGGGTGCGTATCCGGCTTCGNNGCCGACGCCCAGCCGCGTGAGAAACAGGCGGGGGAAGGTTTTCACGAAAGCGGCGAGCCCCGTTGCAATGCTCCAGAGCATGACCATCAGCCCGACGCTCCGCTTCCTGCTCCAGCGGTCGACGAGGATCGAGATGGGGAAGGTGAACACGACGATGGACCAGTACACCGCGGAGACCAGGGACCCCGCCTGGGTGTCGCTGATGCCCAGGTCCCTTTTCAGAAACGGGATGAGGGAGGAGACGATCTCCCGATCGATGTAGTCGAACATGTAGAGAAGGAAGAGCCCGACGAAAAGCCAGCTGACGCGGCGGTCGGTCACCGTCGTCCCGTCCGCGGACTTGAGCGTCACCTGTTCCTTGTCCTTTGCGCTTTTAGCCATGAATCCCTCCCCTGGTTTCCATGAACAGCGTCAAGGATAGCGAAGCCTTGCCCGATGTGCTATCCCCCGCTACGATCCCCGGGCAAAGAAAAGGCCCCCGCGCTTTCCCTTCTGACACCCGTCACAGATGCGAACACCGTGAAGGGAGGACGCTGCGCGGGGGCCGGTTGATCCGAGGGTGTGTCCTCTTTTCAGCTCTCCGAAACGAAAACGGTCTTCGGCTGCATGTACTTCGTGATGCCCGCCCCGCCGATGCCGCTCTTCTTCCAGCCAACACCCGGAGATTCGACCATGGCTTTGCTGTAGTAGGTGTTGACGTAGATCTGGCCGGCCCTGAGATTGCGCGCGACCCTGTGCGCGCGGGCGATATCCTTCGAGAAGACGGCGCCGGCAAGCCCGTACTCGACGTCGTTGGCGATGCGGACCGCCTCCTGCTCGTCCTTGAACGTGATCACCGAGAGCACCGGCCCGAAGATCTCCTCGCGGGCGATGCGCATCGTCGGCTTCACGCCGTCGAAGATCGTGGGGGAAACGAAGTTCCCCTTCGCGAGCTCCTTACCGGACGGCACCCCGCCGCCGGCGAGAAGCCGGGCGCCTTCGGAACGCGCCGACTCGATGTATCCGAGCACCTTCTCCTGCTGGCGTTTGTTGATGAGAGGCCCGATCTCGCTCGTCGCCTCGGTGGAGGGGCCGATCTTCATCGCCTTGGCCTTTACCGCCAGCCGCTCGACGAACTCGTCGTGGATCGACTCCTGCAGCAGAAGGCGTGAGCCGGAAACGCAGATCTCCCCCTGGTTGCTGAACGCGGCGTCACGTGCGAGGTCCACCGTCGTGGCGATGTCGGCATCCTCGAAAACGATGTTGGGGTTCTTGCCGCCGAGCTCAAGCGCTAACTTCTTGATCGACGCGCTGGCTATCTCCATGACGCGGGAACCGGTCACCGTCGAGCCTGTCACGGAAATCATGTCGACACCGGGGTGGCGCGCGAGTGCTTCGCCCACCTGGGCGCCCGGCCCGGTGACGAGGTTGACCACTCCCTTGGGGAAGCCCGCCGCTTCGAAGGCTTTCATTGCCTCGACCAGAGAAAGGGAGGCGTCCGATGGCGGCTTGATGATGACGGTATTGCCGGCGGCAAGGATGCCGGAGACCTTCTGGAGGCCCATCATCAGCGGCCCGTTCCACGGGAGGATTTCAAGGACCACGCCCACCGGCTGCCAGAGCCTGTAGTTCCAGAACCCGGGTACGGCAGTGTCGGTGATCTCTCCGTGGATGTCGCGCGCCTTGCCGCTGTAGTAGCGAAGACCGTCGATTCCCTGGGGGAGGTCGAAGTGCAGCGCCTGCATGATCACCTTGCCCGTGTCCAGCGCCTCGAGGTAGGCGAGCTTCTCGAGGTTCTTCTCGATCAGATCGGCGGTCCGCTCGAGGAGCATCCCGCGATCGCGCGCCGTCATGGCGCCCCACGGCCCCTCGTCGAAGGCGCGGCGCGCGGCGCGCACCGCCGCGTCCACCTCGGCGCTTCCCGCCTGGGCGATGCTGCCGATCGTTTCGTTCGTGTTGGGGTTGATCACGGGGAACGATGCTCCCCCCGACACCCACGCCCCGTCGATGAACATGGGATACGGATCGTGCTGCAGGGGATATTTCTCTTCGAACACGGCGACCCTCCTTTGCCAGGGACCTTGTGGTATTATGGTCAGACCACGATAACCATCGTATATCGCCAGGGGGTATTATGTCAACTTTTATCCATTATTGCGGTCTGACCAGGACTTTTCCGAGCCGGTTCCCGTGTTGACATCGGCCCCGGCCGCCCCTATCATCGGGTGTGGAAGCTGATGGGATCTGGTGGTCTCCACGGTCTTCAAAACCGTTGGCTGCAAATACTGCAGCGGCAGGTTCGATTCCTGCCTCTTCCGCGAAACGGACGCACACCCGATGAAAAACGATCTCTTCAGGACACTCCCCCAGGTCGAAAGAGCGCTCGAGGACCCCCGCATAGCGGCGTGGTGCCCCGTGCTCAGCAGGCCGCTCGCGGCACGGGTCGTCGCGGACACGCTGGCCCGCATCCGGGAGGAGATCCGCTCCACCGGTGCGGCGCCGCTGGAGACTGAGGTGCTCGGCAGGATCGATCGGGAGTGCGCGCTCCTTGCCTCGCGGCGCATCAGAAAAGTGATCAACGGCACGGGGATCGTCCTGCACACGAACATGGGCAGGGCGCCGCTCCCCGCCTCCGTCTGGGACGGTGCGGCGGCGGCCAATACGGGGTATGCGAACCTCGAGCTGGACCTCGGGAGCGGCCGGCGGGGGAAGCGAAACGGGATCTGCCCCGATCTCCTCCGGCTGCTCACGGGGTGTGACGACGCGCTCATCGTGAACAACAATGCCGCGGCCGTTCTCCTCCTCCTCGCCGGTCTGGCGAAGGGGAAGGAGGTCATCGTCTCCCGCGGGGAGCAGGTGCAGATCGGCGGCGGGTTCAGGATCCCCGAGATCCTTTCGCTCTCGGGCGCACGGCTCGTCGAGGTCGGCACCACGAACATCACGACGGTGAAGGATTACACGGCCGTCGTCACCTCGGATACCGCGATGGTGCTCGTCGTGCACACGTCGAACTTCCGCATCCGCGGCTTCACGGAAACGCCGAAGCTCGCGGAGCTGGCGGCCCCTCTGCCGCCGAACGTCATATGCGCCGTCGACCAGGGCTCGGGCACCACCACGGAGACGATCCCCGGTGAAGCACGGGTGTCCCCGCTCATCAGGCAGGCTGCGC
>PLNO01000041.1 GCA_003141795.1 Spirochaetaceae bacterium
CGCCCGCATGGGGACCGTTCTCGGCATCGGCGTGAGCAACCTGATCAACATCTTCAACCCCCAGATGGTGATCCTCGGCGGGCTGGTCTGCAGGGCGAGCGACTTCTTCCTGCCACGTTGCATGGAGACGGTGCGCAAGCGCGCATGGCATGCCTCCCCGAAAAACGTGAAGGTTTCCCACCTCCACCGCGGCGCGGTGCTGGGTGCCGCCGCGCTCGTCCTCCAGCAGCTTTTCACCACGGGGCAGATCGTCCAACGGGGTGTTGGGCGGAAGAAAATCCACTCGTGAAAAAACTCTTGACAGATCGGAAAAGGCATGGGACAATATCTCGCGTTCCGAGATATATGTCGACTCCAATGAAAAAGGGGGTGCGGGTGAGAGACCGGTATTCGCGGCGTTTTGGCGGGTTCCACTGATACACGAACTTAAAAAGGAGAAAGAGATCATGAAAAGACTTCTGATTCTTGCCCTCGTGCTTCTGTGCCTGTCATCGCTTGCCTTCGGGCAGGCCAACACTGACCTGAAGGGGACGATCACCTGCTGGACCTGGACGGCAAAGTCCATCGAGTTCGTGACCCCCGAATTCCAGAAACTCTACCCGAACATCAGCATCGACGTCGTCCCGATGTCGCACCCCGATACGCACGACAAGCTCTTCGTCGCAATTGCTTCGGGCAGCGGCGCTCCGGACCTGCTCACCATCGACTCCGCCTATATCCAGAAGTTCATCGACCAGGGCGGGCTCGTCGACATGACGGACTACATCAGCACGGTGAAAAACAAGTTCCCCGCGTACAAGATCGCCAATGATTCCGACGCAACGGGCCGGGTCTTCGGCGTTCCGTTCGACTGCGGACCCGTCGGCTACTATTACCAGAAGGGCATCGTCGACAAGTACAAGATCGCACTCCCCGACACGTGGGCCCAGTTCATCGCCCTGGGCAAGCAGCTGAAGAGCAAGGGCGTGTACATGAACACGATCTCCGTGGCGGCTACGGCCATGGACCAGAGCATGCACGGTGAGGTGGGCCTCCATGGTCTGCTCACCCAGCAGCAGGGCGGCTCCTATTTCGATGCCAACCTCAAGCCCACGCTCACCGGCAAGGAATCAATAACCGCCATGAAGCTCATCAAGCAGATGGTGGATGCGGGGATCTCCGCGAACGTCGAGCAGGGCTCTCCCGCCTACTACGACATGTACAACAAGGGCCAGGTGCTCGGGGTCACCTCCGCCGCCTGGTACGTGAACGTGCTCAACAACTTCGTCACCTCCGACATGCCGCAGTACGGCAACTGGCGCGTGGCAGCGGTTCCCGCCTTTACCAAGGTNNCGGCTCCGAGCTCGCCATCGCCACGCAGACCTCCGACAGCCAGCAGAAGATGGCCATGGCATTCATCAAGTTCGTCTGCGCCAGCCTCGAAGGTGCGAAGGCCCACGCCGACTACGGCGAGTTCCCCGCCTTCCTGCCCGCGTACCCCACGGACATCCTCCAGAACAAGACATTCCCCATCCTCGGGGATCAGAAGGTCTACAAGCTCTTCGCGCAGATCACCCCCACGATCCCCGCGACGTGGAGGATCCCCCCGCAGTACACCCAGATCCAGTCCATCCTCCAGGCCAAGATGAACGCGATCCTCACCGGCAAGGTGACCGTCGAGAAGGGTCTGCAGGAAGCACAGGCAGAAGCGCTCTCCAAGTAGCATGGTGAATGAGGCCGGCCCGCACGGGGCCGGCCTCCTCGGACGATGAAATCGGAACCGAAAAGGGGTGAGGACGTGACAAAAAAGACTCTGCTGCACGAGGTGGCACGCAACAAGCAGGCCTACCTTTTCGTCAGCCCGTTCTTCATCCTCTTCATCGTCTTCGGGTTGTACCCGATCATCTACTCATTCGTTCTCAGCCTCCACGAGTGGCACGCGAACAAGCCCTGGAATTACGTCGGGCTCAAGAACTACGCCACCCTCCTGACGAAGGACAAGGTCTTCTGGACCTCCCTGTTCAACGTCGTCTATATATTCATCATCAACGTCCCGGTGATGATCTTCCTGTCGGTGTTCATCGCGCTCGCGCTCAACAACCCTGCGCGCAAGCACAAGGACGCCTTTCGGATCATCTACCTGCTGCCGTACGTCACCTCGGTGCTGTCCATCGCCATCGTCTTCTACGTGCTCTTCGACGACAGGAACGGGGTGATCAACGGTCTGATCGGGCTGGTGGGCATCCCTCCCGTCCAGTGGCTCACCTCCCAATCCATGTCCAAGATTTCAATCGACATCCTGGTGACGTGGAAGTGGACGGGCTACAACATGATCATCGCGCTGGCGGGCCTCCAGAGCATCGACACGCAGATCTACGATGCGGCCAAGATCGACGGCGCGGGGAGCGCGCGGACCTTCTGGAAGATCACCCTTCCCCTCCTGCGGCCCGTCATCGGCTTCCAGTTCATCATGTCCACGATCGGGACCTTCAACATGTTCACCGAGCCCTACTTCCTCACCAACGGCGGTCCGGGGTACTCGTCGATCACCCTGGTTCTCTATCTCTACCGGACCGCGTTCAAGTTCTTCCAACTCGGCTACGGCGCGGCAATCGCGTTCCTCACCTTCATCGTCGTGCTCATCCCCGCCGTGGTGCAGGTGCGCATGTACGCCGAGCGCGACCGCTCGTACTCGGCGACCTGAGGAGGCGGATCGTGGTGAAAAAAACCATCGGCACGATCCTGCTCATCATCGGCGCGGTCATCTTCATCTTCCCGTTCTACTTCATGCTCATGGGGTCGTTCAAATCCAATGCGGAGATCTTCTCCATGAACATCCTGCGCCTTCCCGCGGCGGGATTCCAGCTCAACTACTACGCCGCGCTGTTCGGCAAATCGGGCTTCGGGCGCTCGCTCATCAACAGCGCCGTCGTCTCGATCTGCTACATCGCCCTCATCGTCTTCTTCGCCTCGGTGGCGGGCTTCGCCTTCGCGAAGTATAAGTTCCCCGGGCGGAACGCCCTGTTCGTCGCGCTCCTGGCCACGATCATGCTGCCGCCGCAGGTCACCTACGTTCCCCTCTTCATGCTGATGACGAAACTGAAGTGGGTGAGCACCTACCAGGCCCTCATCCTCCCCCGCCTTCTGCAGGGATTCGGCCTGGCGTTCAGCACCTTCCTCATGCGCCAGTACATGAGCTACGTGCCGGACGAGATCCTCAACTCAGCGCGCGTCGACGGCTGCAGGGATTTCCGCATCTACGCGCAGATCGCGATGCCCATGGTGAAGTCCGGGATCCTCGTCATAGGGCTCATCGTTTTCATGGACATCTGGAACGACTTCACCTGGCCGCTGATCGCGGTGAGCAAGCTGGACATGTACACCGTGTCCCTCAACATCTCGCGCCTTTTCGGGACGCAGCGGGAGGTGTATTGGGGCCAGATAATGGCGGCCTGTTTCATGAGCTCGCTTCCGCTGATCGTGATCTTCCTCGTCTTCCGGAAGACCTTCATCTCGGGGATCACCAGCGGGGCCTTCAAATGAGCCCCGAGCCCATCTTCCCCTACGTCCCTTTCGCGAGCGCGCTCGTATGGAACCGTTCGCAGGCCGACCCCTTTCCCGTGAAGGTGCACGTGAGCTTCTCCCCGGACTGGTTTGCATCCCGCATGGATCTCGACATGGGCGAGGGCTGGCATACGGACCCCCGGGTCCGGAGGGAATCCTTCGTCTCCATGGCCCGTTCCTTGAACGCCGAGTTTCCCCGTCTGCGGCTGGGAGGGGAACCCGATGCCATCCGCGGCGGGATATCGCAGATCCATTCCTGCGCTCCGGTCGCCGCACTTTTCGGCCAGGACGTCGTGTACTCGACCATCGCCTGGCCGGAAAACCGCCGCCGCCTGCTCGACGACACGGAGGCTGACGCGCTCACGCCGCCGGATTTCGAATCAGGCCCGCTGTTCGAAGGCCTGATGCGCCAGATGGGGGAGATCCAGCGCGACTGGGGGCAGGTCGACGGGGAGCTCAACTATCAGGGGATCCTCAACACTGCATTCCGTCTCAGAGGAGAACAGATATTCACCGACATGGTGACCGCACCCGATCGTGCCCACCACGTTCTGGACGTCGTCTGCGAGACGACGATGCACTTCGCCGATGCCGTGTACGCGCGTCAGGCCGGTTCGGGGGTGATGAAGGATTATTTCGTGACGTCCAATTGCGTCGTGAACATGATCTCGGAAGCACACTACCGTGAGTTCGTGATGCCGTACGACCGGCGACTCTCCGCACACTATGCGCACTTCGGCGTGCACAACTGCGGCTGGAAAGTGGACGCCTATGCGAAGGCATATTCGGAGATCCGTGCCCTGGGGTATCTCGACTTCGGCATACAGTCCGATCTGGGCTCGCTGCGGATGCTCTTCCCCCGGACCGTGCTCACGGTCGTGCTCAATCCAGACGACGTCATGGGCCGTCCGGCGGCCGATGTCAGGCGGATGCTCGAAAAGCTCCGCGATTCGCTTGGCGCCTGCCGGATCGTACTGGGATCGCTGGACGGTCGGACGGCATCGGCAGAGGTCGCGTCGTTCTTCGATACGACAGCCGCGGTCTGGGGCCTCACCGTGGACGCCATCGTCCCTCGGCCGCATTTCGGGTAGGGAGAGGGCATGGACGTTCTCTGCGTGGGACAGCTTGCCGCGGACATCCTCGTCCGCCCCGTCGACCGTGTCGATTTCGGAGTGGACACGAAACGCGTGGAAGGCATCGACGTCAAAAACGGCGGCGACTGCATGAACGTCGCCATCGGGCTGCGAAGGCTCGGTGCCGAAGTCGGCTTTGCCGGTTTGACGGGGGAGGACCAGCTCGGGACGTACCTCGAGTCGGTCATGACTGAAGCGGGGATCGACACACGGGGCCTGCACCGAACGCGGAATGCACGCACCTGCTCCTGCCTCGTGCTCATCAACGGGAAGGCGGAGCGGACCTTCTTCTATTACGGGGGAGCGAACGACATCTTCTCCTTCGACGACCTCGACATGTCATTGATGGAGGAAGCGGAGATCGTCCACGTGGGGGGGACCTACCTCCTCCCGCGGTTCGACGGTGCGGGAGCGGCGCAGCTTTTCGCCGCTGCCCATGCCAGTGGAAAATGTACCTCGATGGATGTAACGTGGGACACCACGGGGCGATGGATGTCGGTCATCGAGCCCTGCCTCCCGCATCTGGACTTCTTCATGCCGAGCCTCAAGGAGGCGGAGCGGATCACGGGCACCGGTGACCCGGGCGGGATTGCCGCGTGCCTGCACGCTCGCGGGGTGCGCACCGTCGTGGTGAAGCTCGGAGACAAGGGGTGCTTCGTGCAGAGCGCGGGGAGACCCGGGTTCCTGGTCGATGCGTTCCCGACCGACGTCGTGGACACCACGGGAGCGGGGGACTCGTTCGTGGCAGGGTTCCTCACGGGGATCCTGAGAAAATGGGATCTGAAGGAATGCGCCACTTTCGCCTGTGCGGTGGCGGCGCTGAACATCAGACGGGTCGGAGCGACGGCGGGCATCCCGACCTATGACGAAGCCCGCCGATTCATGCAGCAGCGGAAAGGATGATATGGTTACCATCGGAAACAGGAAGCTGGACGTCGGCGCGATCCTCGCGGCCGCGGACGCGGGCGGTTTTGCCGTTCCCGCGTTCAACTACTCGGACATCTGGGATTTCCTCGCGATCGTGGAGGCCGCTGAGGAGCTTGACGCCCCGATCTTCATCTCCTCCAAACAGCTCGTGGTCACGGACATCGGTATCGAGCTCTGCGGGGCTTTCGGGGCGGCCGCCATCGGCAAGGCCCACATCCCGCTCCTCCACCACCTGGACCATAGCACGAAGATCGAGATCTGCCGCGCGGCGGTGGACAACCGCTACCCCTCGGTCATGATCGATGCGTCGTCGAAGTCTCTGGAGGAGAACATCGCCACGGTGAAGCAGGTCGCCGACTACGCGCACCCCCGCGGCGTATTCGTCGAAGGTGAAGTCGGACGGATCAAGGGAATGGGGATCGAGGGCCGTTTCACGGGCAACGACTTCCTGGCCCGCGTGGACGACTGCGTACGCTTCGTTGCCGAATCGCACGTCGACTCTCTGGCGGTGGGAATCGGAACCGCGCATGGGTTCTATGAAGGGAAGCCCGAGCTGCACTTCGACAGGCTGGAAGAGATCAACGCGGCCGTGAAGGTCCCCCTCGTCCTCCACGGCGGGACGGGGATCCCGCAGGATGACGTGCGCCGCGCGATCCGCGGCGGTATCAACAAGGTGAACGTCGGTACCATCATCCACTGCACCTATATGAACGCCGTACGCGCAGAGCTGAACGCCCGCGGAGAGAACCCGTACACGCTGGACGTCATGAAGCCCGTCCGCATTGTCGTGAAGGACGTCGTCAAACAGTGGATCAGGGTCTGCATGGCGGACGGAAAGGCGAAATCGCTCACGTTCTAGGCCCCCCGCCGCCCGGCGGACGCGGCGCTTCACGAAACCGCCCCCGTGTGCCAGAATGCCCGCGAAACGGGGGTGAGCGTGAGCGGACATCGGCTCGAAACGGTTCAGATCGATCCCGAGGGACAACCGGACGCGGTGGTCATTCTGATGCACGGCCTCGGTGCCGACGGCCACGACTTCGAGCCGATCGTGCCCGAGTTACGCCTCGCTGAATCACTCGGCGTACGGTGGGTCTTCCCCCATGCGCCCGTGCGGGACATCACCCTCAACGGGGGTGAGCCCATGCCCGCGTGGTACGACATCGTGGCGCTCGACGCCCGGGCGGCGGAGGATGAGGCAGGGATTCGCGAGTCCGCCGATGCCATCGACGAGCTCATCCTGGCAGAGAACGAACGCGGGGGCGCATCGAATCACATTCTCCTTGCCGGCTTTTCGCAGGGAGGAGCCATGGCGCTTTTCGCTGCGCTGCGCTGGAAGGAACGGCTTGCGGGGCTGATTGCCCTTTCCTGCTACATGCCGCTCCCCTCCACGCTTGCCTCGGAGGCGCATCCCTCGAATACGGGACTTCCCGTTTTCATGGCCCACGGAACACGGGACCCCGTCGTGGCGCTGGACCTCGGAGAAGCCGCGCGGGACCAGCTTGTGTCCGTCGGATATCCTGTTGAATGGCACACCTACCCGATGCAGCACGGCGTGAGCGGTCAGGAGCTTGCAGATCTGCGGGAATGGCTGTTGCGGGTGGTGCCGGGCAAGAGCCCTACTGCTTGATATCGATCAGCTTCCCCAACTGCAGTTGCTTGAACATGGCATACAGCTCATTGCTGCACCGTTCGATCCGAAGCGTCTTCCCCTGCTCCCTCAACATCTTGCGAAACAGGATCACTTTTCCAAGAGCTGCCGAAGAGATGCTGGTTGCCTCGGAAAGATCGAGGGATATCGTTCGAAAGGATCCGGCACTCAACTTTTCCATCTGCGTTTGAAACTCAGACACGGCATCGCCGGTCAGCGGCCCGCTGACGACAAGAACCGCCTCATCGCGTGAAATCGTTTCCTGGCGAAACATATGCGTCCTCCCTTCGAACACCGGCCACGCAGACGCTGCCGGTGACGCCTCTTGCATGCGCCCTCGCGGCCTCACTCCGGCAGGCGGACGGTGATGGTCGTTCCGGTCTCCTCCGCACTGACATAGTCGATCCCACCGCCGAGTGTCGTGGCAATGAGCCGGGCTGAATAGGCACCAAGGCCCGTCCCTCTCTCCTTGCCCGACGTCGCGAACTTCTCCATGAATCGCGGCCTGATGTCCGCGGGAATACAGCCGTGGTTGTGGATGGAGATGACGCATCGCGGCGCGCGCGCCAGAGAGATCGTGACGCGCCCGCCGGGGGGGGGAAGCTTCCACAGCGTTGGCGACCAGGTTTCCCAGCATCGAGTAGATGAGAAGCTCCTCCCCCATCACGGCGAACGTGGCGTCTCCCGCGGGAGGAACGCCGTCGACGACGATGTCGATCCCTCCCTTCCGGTATGCCGCGTTCTTCGATTGCGAGTCCGCGACCTGACGGACCAGGCGCAAGGCATCCACCGTCTCCGCACGAAGCACGTACGCCCCCCGTTCCATCTTCACGAGGTCGACGGAGCGGTTGATCATGTCAAGGATCTTGCGCCCGGAGTCCGCGACTATCCTGATGAGCTGACGGTCGCGCTCCGCGAGCTCGTTGCCTTCGAGAAGCATGCTGGAAGCCCACAGGATCGCCGTCAGAGGATTCTTCAGATCGTGGCGGCTGACCGCCTCCACGTCCTCGCGCAGACGCGCGTTCTCCCGCAGCACCTCGTTCTGCTTCTCAAGGTGGTGCCGGGCTGTGTGCAGCTCCAGGTGCGTCTTCACGCGCGCGCTCACCACGTACGGGTTCACCGGCTTGTGGATGTAGTCCACGGCCCCCGCGGCGAAGCCCTCCGATTCGTCGGCGGGATCGTCGCGGGAGGTGACGAAGATGACGGGGATCGCCCTCGTTGCCGGGTCCGCTTTCAGCGCCCGACAGACCGCGAACCCGCCCATGCCCGGCATGACGAGGTCCAGAAGCACCAAATCGGGACGGGGCTCGGCAGCGGCGACGGACAGGGCGGACTCCCCGCTTGTCGCAGCCTTGACGCGGTAGGTCTCCCCGAGGATCGCCCTCAGAACGTCGATATTGTCGGGCATGTCGTCGACGACGAGGATCGTCGGCTTTCGCGCCGTGTCAAAGCCTTGCATCTGCGCTATTCCTCCCCAGGACCTCAGAGAATGAACGCTGTCAGCAGTGTCGCATCGTCGGTGAACGGCGCCTGCCCCGCTGCGGCACGGACAGACTCGAGAACCGCGCCATTGTAGTCAGGGGATGTCGTGGCGCCCGCCAGCATCCTTCCGAAATCGTCTTCAGCAATCAACATGTCGTGCCCCAGCTCACGGAGCCCGTCCGTACGGAGGACGATGCGGTCTCCCGGGCTCACCTCGCGGTTCGCGTCCAGGTACACGGAGTCGCGATCGAACCCGAGGGCCGGGCCTTCCGCGCAGAACGTGACGGCGTTCTCCCCGCGGACCAGAAATGCAGAAAGGTGGCCGGCGTTCGCATAGCTCAGCGTCGGTGATGAGTCGCGAAGCATGCAGACGGAAAACGTGATCAGCATGTCCGGAAGTGAGGCGAGCTCGTCGCATACGAGCTGATTGAGCCACTCGAGCAGACCCGCGGGGGAAGGCGCGGGGGTCTTCGCCAGGTACCCCTGGCGGATCGCAGCGCGGAGGAAAAAGGTGAGGAAGGCGGCTCGAACGCCGTGGCCTGCGACGTCGCCGATCATGAAGAACGTTTCCCCCCCGAGTGTGATCACCACGTCATGGTAGTCTCCGCCGCAGTGAAACATCGCCAGCGGAACGGATGATACGGAAAAGCGCACGCGGCGCGATGACGGCAGGTCGAGCCTCAGCAGGGCCTCCTGCAGCTCCCCGCCCCAGCGGAGCTCTTCCTGCATCGTGGCGAGGAAGCGCGCGTTTTCTTGTCGAAGAGTGCGGACCTTCAGGGCCTTGTCGAGCTCCCCGCGGAGATAGTCGGGTGTGCACGGTTTGACGATGAATGAGAAGATGCCGGCCTGAACTGCTTCAGCGACCCTCCGCAGGTCCGCATTGCCCGTGAACAGCATCGTGATGATTTCAGGATGGCTGTCGCTCACGATACGCAGAAGCTCGCTCCCTTTCATCCCGGGCATCTGCTGGTCCGAGAGAACTATGGCGACAGGAGCAGCATCACGCTCGAGCTCGGCGAGCGCCTCGGAGGCCGAACTGCAGGGCGATAGATCACAGTTTCGCTCCGAGGCCCAGGCCTGCAGCCCCGCGACGAGGAGCTGGAGCAGGGCATCGTCATCATCAACCAGGATGATTCTGCAGGCCTTCATGCTGTCTTCTATAAAATACGATTATCATGCCAGGGGATGCATCTGTCAACAAGCGCCCTCTCAAAACGACATACGACTCTCACTTTGATCCCCCTCTCGTTCGGAACGGCGCCTTTTCCAGCCCGAACTTCGTCGTTATCCTTCGAAAACCATCGAAATGCGATTGGTATGGTTCTTGCAAAGTTGCACGTACAGGAGGGCATGATATGACAAGCGGGACGATACTTTTCGTCGATGATGAACCGGCCGTCACCCGAGCGCTCTCGCGCATGCTGGAGGGCAGCCCCGACGTACGCGTGCTCACCGCGCACAGCGCGGATGCGGCACGCACCATCCTTGAGGAGTCGGAGGTGCATGTCGTGGTCACCGACCGGAACATGCCGGGAGAGGACGGGGTGGCGCTCCTTGCTCACGTGCGCCGCGACTATCCAGAAACGGTGAGGATCCTCCTGACGGGGGATGCAAAGCTTTCGGAGATCACTCGCGCAGTCAAGCTGGGCCGCATCGACCGATTCATCACCAAGCCGTGGGACGACGTATCGCTCAAGCAGGAGCTGCTCGAATCCATGNNGCGTTTCGGCGCAACGAACAGGCCGCCATGAGACGGTGGCTCGAGCAGGCACACGAGGTCTGCCGGCGTTCGTGCGTGCCCCAGCCGAATCGGGGGGAAATCGAGGGGGACGAGGAGTCCGCGGTCGCTTTCGCCGTCGGTGTCATGCAGCTCGCCGCCCCCAGTCTCGCCGCACATTGCCGCAGGGTTGCCGAGGTAAGTAAGACCTTCGCCGCCCGCCTCGGCATGAACGCGGCGAGCCAGACCCTCCTCTTCCGTGCCGGGCTTCTTCACGATCTCGGCCGGCTCACCATGGGCGCACACTGGTGCCCCGAGGCGGACACCGAAGTCCCCGCGCATAGCGTCGAAGGGGCTTCCCTCATCAGCGTCCTCCCCGCCTTCTCACGCGTGGTGCCATGGGTCCATGCGCACCATGAGAACTTCGACGGCACCGGTTTCCCTGACGGACTCTCGGGCACCGGCATTCCACTCGGTGCCCGACTGTTGCGCATCGTGGACGATTTCGACAATGCCGCGTGCGGTCGCGGGCTTCCAGCGGCGGATGGGCAGCAGGCCCTGGCTGAGGGGGCCGGGACGGTTTATGACCCCTTCCTGGTCAAGAAATTCATCGAATTCAGGGCAGCCCAGGGTTCGGAGCCTCCTGCGGGCCTGCCGAAAAAATGATGCTGGCCTCAGACTTGTATCGCACTGATGATATTATTTTCTCAAACGATCAACTTTAAATAACATTTTGATCAAATAGTATAAAAAAAGTTTGACATATGCACAAAGCCATGTTTAGATACCTCCATCTCAGCACATCACATCTTTAAATGGAGGATTGTATGAAGAAACTCGTCCTTGTGCTTCTCACGCTCTGCATCGTTACAGGCGTATGGGCCGCAGGAAATGCCGAATCGAGCAAGAAGATCGTCATCGGCTGCGCCATTCGCGAGTTCTCCGACAAGTGGGTCAGCTACTGTGTCGAGGGCATGAAGAACTTCGAGAAGGATCATCCGGATGTCCAGCTGATCTTCGTTGATGCGAAGAGCGACGCCGCGCTCCAGGTCTCCCAGATCGAAACCCTCATCTCCAACGGCGCGAAGGGAATCGTCGTCTCCGCCGTGGACCCCTCGACGTTCAAGGCGATGATCCCCATCGCGAAGAAAGCCGGAGTCTTCCTCACTTCCAGCAACGGCCTTCCCGAGCAGTCCATCATGGACGGTCTCGACGGTTTCGTGGGGACGCGCTCCATCGAGGCGGGCCAGATGCAGGCCGACTGGATCAAGAAGAACGTTCCCGCGGGCGCGAAGGTCGGCATCATGTCGGGCATGCTCGTTCACGAAGCGGCCCAGATGCGCACCAAGGGCGTCAAGGACGGACTCGCCGGCTCCGGCTACCAGGTCGTGGCGGAAGCTGCCGGAGACTGGGATCGCAACAAGGGACTCCAGATCGCCGAGAACTGGCTCCAGAGCGGCAACGGGATCACCGTGTTCGCGTGCAACAACGACGAAATGGCCATCGGAGCCGTCCTGGCCGCCCGTTCCATGGGCTTGAAGGACAAAGACCTCTACATCCTCGGAGTGGACGGGACCTCTGACGCACTCGATTTCATAGGTCAGGGCCTCGACATGACGCTCCTCCAGGACCCGAACGTCATTGGCTACGAAGGGATCAACCAGATCTACAAGATGATCAAGAAGCAGCCCTTCGAGAAGATGCAGTGGATCAGCCACACGCTCATCACCGCCGAAAACAAGGCGAAGTTCGTCAAGTAACTCACCAGCCGAGAAAAAAAGACGGTTCCGCGGGGGCGCGCACACAACGCCTCCGCGGGCTGTCCCCGGGTCGAAGGCAAAGATGAATCAACCACTGTTAGTCATAAGCAGAGTCTCGAAGTCGTTCCCCGGCGTGCAGGCACTGCAGTCGGTGGACCTGCAGATCGAAAAAGGCACGGTGCATGCGCTGATCGGAGAGAACGGGGCGGGAAAATCGACCCTCATGAAAATCCTCTACGGTCTGAGCCACCCCGACGAGGGTGACATCACCTTCAAGGGCGTCCCCTATAAGCCGAGAAACCCCAACGATGCCTTGAAATCGGGCCTGGCAATGATCCCTCAGGAAATCAGCCCTGTCCCCTATCTTTCGGTGGCGGACAATCTCTTCCTCGGCAGGGAAAAGACCAGGAATTGGGGCATACGGATCATCAGGAGGAGGGCGACTGATGAGCAGGCCAGGAAAATCCTGGCTGAGTTCGACATCGATCTGGACGTGACGAAGAAGATGGGAGATCTGTCGATCGCCAATTCACAGCTCGTCGCCATCGCCACCGCAGTTTCCTACAACGCCGACCTCATCATCATGGACGAACCGACCTCGGCATTGACGGAAAAGGAAGTCGAGCATCTCTTCAAGATCATCAGGGGCGTCAAGGAAAAAAAGGGAATATCCGTCATCTACATTTCCCACAAGCTCGACGAGATCTTCGAGATCGCGGACACGGTCACGGTGTTGCGGGACGGGCAGACCGTCAGCACGCATCCGATCGGAGCCATCACCAAGGACAGCCTGATCCACGACATGGTGGGCAGGGAATTGACCGAATTCTTCCATAAAGAGAAGGGGAAAATCGGGGAGGTGCTGCTCAGCGTCCGCAATCTCGGCGTCAAGGAAAAGCTCTCGGGCATCTCCTTCGATCTGCACGCCGGCGAGGTCCTCGGCGTCGCAGGCCTCGTTGGAGCGGGCCGCTCCGAGCTGATGGAGGCCCTGTTCGGGGTCACTCCGGCAACGGAAGGGGAGATATTCATCAACGGCCGCAAGGTGGAGATACGCACGCCCGAGGACGCGATTCGGAACAAGATCGGGTTCGTCACGGAGGACAGGAAGGCCACGGGGCTGTTCCTGAGAATGGACGTGAAGGACAACATCATCCTTCCCGACATCGACACCTACACCTCACGCGGCCTGCTGAGGACGAGGAAGATCCAGGAAAACTGCCAGGAGCAGGTGAAGACGCTGAGCATCAAGACCCCCACCCTGAGCCAGGATGTGGACAACCTCAGCGGAGGCAACCAGCAGAAGGTCCTGATAGCGCGGTGGCTCCTGATGAAGCCCGACATCCTCATTCTCGACGAGCCCACGCGAGGTATCGACGTCGGGAGCAAGGCGAACATCCACGAGCTGATCAGCAGGCTGGCGGCCATGGGCAAAGGCATCATCATGGTGTCCTCAGAAATGCCGGAGATCCTCTCCATGAGCGACCGCATCCTCGCGATGTACGAGGGCCGCTGCACCGGGGTGATGAAGAGCGAGAACGCGACGCAGCCGGAGCTGCTACGGCTGGTGACCGGGGAAAAGAGCATAAAAGGAGATCAACAACCGTGACTCAAACGACACTGGCACAGACGAACAGGGGATTCCTCGACTTCAAGGGGATATTCAGGAAATACGGGATCGTCGCGATCCTCCTCGGGTTGTGCCTCATCCTTTCCATCGTCTCACCCGCCTTCCGTACGCTCCGCAACGTCACGAACATCATCCGCCAGGTCTCCGCGATCGGGCTCATCTCGATCGGCGTGACATTCTGCATCGTGACCGGGGGAATCGATCTCTCGACGGGATCCGTCGTCGGGTTGATCAGCGTCATCTGCGCATCCATGGCGCAGAACCAGTTCAATCCCGACCAGCCCATCAGCATCGTCATGCCGCTCGTGTTCACGATCGTCATCGCCCTGGGGGCCGGCTCAGCCGTCGGCCTCGTGAACGGGGCGATCACCGCGTACGGGAACATACCTCCGTTCATCGCGACGCTGGGAATGATGACCGTCGCGCGCGGCGTGGCGCAGTTGTACTCCGGGGGACGGCCCATCGGCCGGCTGAAGGACGGCATGGTATTCATGGGGAGCGGGTCCTTCTTCGGCATCCCGATCCCCATCCTCATCTACCTGCTGATCGCTGTTTTTGCCTGGGTACTTTTGAGCCGATCACGGTTTGGAAAACATGTGACCGCGATAGGCTGCAACATTCAGGCGGCGCGCATCTGCGGAATCAACATCAAGCGGACCCTCGTGCTCGTCTACATCTTCTGCGGCTTCACCGTCGCAGTGGCTGCCATCATCATCACCGGGCGTACCGCGGGAGGAAACCCGGCGTATGGGCTGGGGTACGAGCTGGATGCAATCGCCGCTACGGTGATCGGCGGCACGAGCCTCGCCGGCGGCATCGGTTCGATTCCGCTCTGCGTCGTGGGCGCGCTCATCATCGGGGTCATCAACAACGGGATGGACCTCGTGCGCATCAACCCCTACTGGCAGCAGATCGTAAAAGGGACGATCATCGTCGTTGCCGTTCTCATAGATGCACGGCGGCAGAAAAAAGCATAGCGTGGAATGACAGAGAGACAGAAGAAGATCGTCGGTTACGTCGAAAGAAACCTGTTCGCGACTTTCGAGGAGCTTTCCGAGGTTCTCTCTGTCTCTCCCGTCACCGTACGAAGGGATGTATCAGCGCTCGACTGCTCGCAGCAGGTGAGGAAAATCCACGGCGGAATCGTCCCGATCAGGGAGGGAGACGCGAACATCGATCTGCGGGTCCGCATGGACAAGGACCCCGAGGAGAAAACCGCGATCGCGCGGAAGGCCGCCTCCCTGATCGAAAGGGACGACGTCATATTCGTCGATTCGGGCTCCACGTGCCATTTCCTCTCCCTTCTGCTGGATGACTCCATGAATCTCACCGTCGTGACGCACTCCCTGGATGCGGTGTATTGCCTGAGGGAAAAAGAACGGATCCGTGTGATCGTAATCGGCGGCGAATGGGATAGAAAGCTGAACTCTCTGAACGGGCTTGCGGATATCAAAGAGTTGCGCTACCTGACGATCCACAAGGCGTTCATCGGAGTAACGGCCATTCATTACAGGACCGGATGCTCGGACAACTCGATACTCGAACGACAGATCAAACAGACCATGCACAGGAACGCGCGCGCGAGCTATCTTCTCGCGGATTCCACCAAATTCGACAAAACCGTGCTCTACCCTTCCATCGTATTCGAGGAGATGGGCAGAGTCATCACCACGACGAAAACGCGCGGGCTGCCCGATTTCGAGAAGAATTACCTGGGCCGGGGGATAGAGTTCACTTTCGCAGAAATTCCCTAGCCGAGGATCCCGGGTGGATAGTGCCTCCCCCCGTTGGACATCCAAAAAACCGTTTCCGCCAGGTGTTTCTGGTTCTTGAGCTGGAAGTAGAGGTACCCCTCGGCAGGCACGGACACCGAGCTGAAACAGACGTCCTTCCGCTGATCTCCCACGAAACACACGAGGCCCTCGAATCCACTGGGGGTCGGATACCGCGTGAGGTCGACCGTACCGCCCTCGACGGTCGGCACGCACGACCCGCTCGGGCGGAAGCGTAGCGCGATTGACAGCGCTCCGGCCATCCTTTACAGTGATTTCTCCCATGATCGGGATTGCACTCGGAGCCGCGTCATTCTTCGTAGTATTCTGGGTAGACGCAGTTTCTCTGAAAGGGATGAGTCACGTGAAGCCTGTCCTCTGGCTTGCCAGCACTGCCCTTTTCATCACCGGGGTCGTCTTCTCCGTCCGGGACCCTGCCCGGGTCGACCTGCCGTCAGCTATCGGAGTATTGGGGTGGGTGCTGAGCGGTGCATTCTTGCTTCTGCTGATCTATTCCCTGTTCATCGAAATCCCCTTCATTTCCGCGTACGTAAAGCAGGGGCAACCGGCCGGCGTCGTATCCCGCGGCACCTACGCGCTCTGCCGTCACCCAGGGGTGCTGTGGCTCGCGGGGCTCATCGCGGCCCTCTTTCTCGGGACAGGGTCGCTGGTGCTGCTCGTCGCGATGCCCGTATGGGTGGGCCTGGACGCACTGTACGTCGTGCTACAAGAAAAGCTGTTCTTCATGCGCATGTTCGGCGCTGACTACGGGGCGTACCAACGCGCGGTTCCCATGCTCGTACCCACGACCCACAGCATGCGCGAATGCGCGCGGACCCTGTTCCGTTCGGATAGAAAGTAGGAGGAAAGGTAGACATGGAGACCCTGCTGGAAATGCACCGCCGCGGCGATATGGAAGGGATTTGGAAACGATACTGTGGGTTCCTGGAGCTGACGCCGGAGGAGTTCGCCGACAGCCAGAACCGCCTCCTGGAAGAGCAGCTGCTGGTCTGGAAAAAAAGCGCGCTCGTCAGCCGGATTTTCGGGGGGACCATCCCTTCGTCAGTGGAAGAGTTCCGCGAGCGAGCGCCGATCACGACCTACGAGGAGTATGCCGGCAGCCTGATCGCAAAGAACCAGTCCGAGCTCCCTTCGGAGACCTACGAATGGGTGCACACCTCAGGCAAGAGCGGCGAGTACGAGTTCAAGTGGGTCCCGTACACTCGTGCGATGTACGACAACATCAGCGACTGTACCCTCGCCTCGTTCATCCTCGGCCCGTGCCGCCGACGCGGCCACATCGCCATGAAGGAGGGGGACAGGCTCATGTTCTCCCTCGCCCCGACCCCGTACGTCTCCGGCCTGTGCATGAGGGCCATGCACGAGCAGTTCAACTTCAGGATCTGGCCGGATTACGAGAAGGCGCTGAAGATGGATTTCTTCGAGCGGACACGGGAGGGCGTGCGGCTGGCATTCTCCGAAGGGATCGACTATTTCTACGGGATCACCTCGATCATGCTCAGCATCAGCGAGCAGCTGGAGCAGATGGGATCATCAGGTGGCAACGCACAGGCGAACGGCATGAAGCTGCAGCCGAAGGTGCTCCTCCGCCTCCTCAAGGGGATCCTCAAGTCAAAGCTCCGCGGCGGACCGCTGCGCCCACGCGATCTGTGGAACGTGAAAGGCATCATGTGCTCCGGCATGGACACCGCGATCTACCGCGAACGCATCCGTGCGTTGTGGGGCGAATATCCCTGGGAGGTGTACGGATGCACGGAGCTCGCCTTCCTCGGGTTCCAGCACTACGCGGGGCCGGGCCTCGTGATCAGGGACCGCAGCACGTACTGCGAGTTCATGGAGCTTGACGACTATGCGCGGTGGAAGGATGACCGCTCGTTCCGTCCGCGGCTGCGGCTTCAGAACGAAGTCGAGGCCGGGAAGGAGTACGCACTCGTGGGGACGAGCTTCCACGGCGGCGTCTTCGTCCGCTACGTCCCCGGAGATGCCCTGAAGGTCGCTTCCCTCTCCGATGATCGCATCGGCTGCAAGCTGCCGCAGTTCACCTTTTCCTCCCGCATCGACGACGTCATCGATATCGCAGGGTTCACCCGTCTGTCGGAGAAGGCCATCTGGTCGGCGGTGGAGAACTCGGGGGTGGATTACGTGGACTGGGTCGTGGCGAAGGAATACCGAAACGAAAAGCCGGTCCTGCATCTGTACCTGGAAGCGCGCACCGACGGCCACGACCCTCTGCGGATCCAGGAGACGGTCCATGACAACCTCAAGAAGATCGACCTCCCGTACCGCGATCTGGAGGAGATGGCAGGGATCAGGCCGCTCGCGGTCACGCTGCTCTCCAAGGGCACCTTTGCGCGCTACCTCAAGGAGAGGCAGGCGGCAGGCTTCGATCTGGCGCACTCCAAGCCGCCGCACATGAACCCGGCCCCGGAGATCGTTTCGCGGCTGCAGGCAATGAGCGCCTTGAAGATTTGAGCACGAGGAGAGCGGGAACGGACAGCCGGGATGCTTGAATACATCGCCACGATAAAGTTCCTCGCCCTCATAGGATATGCAGTCCTCCTCTTCGTCTGCGTCCGCAGCCGTGTCACGCCGGGCCTCAAGCTGCATTTCGCCCTCTACCTCCTGGGGCTCGGCTTCTGGCAGGTCACGTCCTTCATTCTCACCATCACGCACGACCCCGTCGTGGCGCTGTTCTGGTACAACATGCAGGTCACCAGCCTCGGTCTGCAGAGCGTGATCTTCCTCCCCTTGACCCGGACCTTTCTCCGCATCAGGAGGCACCCCGGCGTCTCGGTCGCCGCGTACCTCGTCTGCGCCGCTGTCATGGTCTTCGGGATCTTCGGCACGTCCTTCTCCGGCGTGGTCCTCGGCAAGTCGGGGTATTTCATCCCCACCCTTGCCCCCGCGGCGTACGTCGTGAGCCTCGTGGGATACTTCTTCTGGGTATGGGGTGTGCTTTCCCTCGTTGCAGGGCTGCGGCGGGAGCGGCTGCCGCTGCAGCGCAGCCGCATCTGG
This sequence comes from Spirochaetaceae bacterium, assembly GCA_003141795.1. The sequence goes on from PLNO01000041.1 coordinate 18,646, forward strand.
TATGTCCTCATCGGCGCCCTTACCGTCATGGCCGGCATCGCCACCAACTACACGCCCCTGCAGCAGTATCCCGCCGACACGGTCTGTGCCCTCATCAATGCCATGCTCGTGTCGTATTCCGTGACACGCTACCGCCTGATCGACACGGGCGTCGTGCTCCGACGGAGCCTGTCCGTCGTGGTCATCGTTGCCATAGGGATCGCCGGCTACATCCTCTTCACCAACATCGCGGGCCTCGTCGTTCTGCCGGAAGCGCAATGGCGGCTGAGCGTGTCCGGGCTCGCCGGCTTCATCATCCTTATGACGTTCTCCCTCCTGGTCGGATGGAGGTTCCTCCGCCCCATCGTGGACCGCATCGCCGGAAGACGCACGACGAGCTATGACACGGTGCTCGAAAAGTTCACGCAAACCACGCGGTCCCTGCTGGACGTTGAAAAGCTCAAGGAGCTGCTCGTCATCACCGCCGCGGACGCGGTGGGCACGGAAAGGGGCTGCCTGCTGTTCTCCGGCGCCGCAGCTGAAGCGTATTCGGCGGGCACCCTCTACGGGGCATGGCCTCAGGGAATGCGGCAATTCTCCGTGAAAGCCTCCGATGGCGTCGTGCAGGCGCTGAAGGACCACAAGTTCCCGCTCTGGGAGCAGGAGTTGCTCGTCGATCCGGGTCTGGAATACCTGCGTCCGTTGTGCGAGCCGTTCTTCAGCGCGACGGGGGCCTCTGTGGCCGTTCCCGTGATCCAGGAGGAAGCGGTCGTGGGCATCCTGTGCCTCGGCAGCAGGACCTCGGACGGGCTCTACGGGACCGAGGACCTTCGATTCCTCGCCACCCTCGCGAACGTCGCAGCCTCGTCGATCACCGTTGCGCTCAACTACCGGGAGATCGAGCGGCAGCTCTCGATCCAGACATTCCTCTTCGTGCTCAGCGAATCACTCGTGCGTTATGCGGGATCCCAGGAGGCGATCCGCTCGGCCATCGGCGTCCTCCAGAGCTTCCTGGGCATCGAGGAATGCTTCGTGCTCACCTTCTCACGGATCCGTGAAGTGCGTGTCTATGGCGCGCATGACCTCGACGATCAGTTGGAGTCCCAGCTGTTGGAAGTCGGCAGTGTGCTCGCCACCGGGACCATCCCCCTTCCATCTGATCCCGGGTCGGCTCTGAGCGATCCCGCAGTGGCCATGCCCGAGTCGAGCCTCGTCAGATCCCTCGTCTACCTTCCCTTGACGAGCGGCGCGGAATGGATAGGGCTTGTCGCGTTGGACGGACGGGGATGGGCGGAGAGGGGAGCGGATTCCTCGGCATTGGTCGGCGCATTCCGCGCTATCCTCACCCAGGGCCTGCTCGCCATCCGTCACGTTGCAGAGCTACGCGCGCTCAAGGAATACAATGACAAGATCCTGATGAGCCTCAGCACGAGCGGGGAGATGCTGCTCGTGGTGGATACCGACGGCGTCATCCAGAGGACGAACAGCGCGGCCACGGATGCCCTCGGGTATGCGGAAGGGAACCTCGTCGGCAGATCGCTGCGGGAGCTCGTGGACGGTGAGGGAAGCGGGCCCGCGGTGGAGAAATTCCTCGGTCTGGCGGCGACACGCGTCGTACAGAACACCGAGATGCATCTGCGCACCATGTCGGATCGCCTCATTCCCGTGCTCGTCTCCTCCTCGTTCATCGCGGATGCGGGCGACGCAACCCGGGAGATCGTCGTCATCGCCCGCGACATCTCGAGGCTGCGGGACGCTGAGAAAGGGCGGGCGGAGTCGGAGTGGCGCTACCAGTCCCTCTTCGAGAGCGTCCTCGACGCGGTGATCGCCTTCGACGACGACGGGAGGCTGATCGACCTCAACCCCGCCGGACGGGAGCTGTTCGGAATCGCCGGACAGGAGGAGAAGGAGTGGAACCTGTCCCGCGATTTCTTCCTCCAGCCGGAACGCTTCTCCCTCCTCCAGGAGGAGCTTGCATCCCTCGGGACCATACGCGAATTCGAGATGCAGATTCGCACGTCCCAGAGCGGTCCCCGTACTGCCCTGTTCACGGGAAGCGTGGACGAGAGGTCCTACGGAGGACGTCGCGTCATCCACGGCATCCTGCGGGACGTGACCGAACAACGCATACTGCAGCGCCAGCTCGTGCAGGCGCAGAAGATGGAGAGCGTCGGTACACTGGCAGGGGGAATCGCCCACGACTTCAACAACATCCTCACCGCCACGCTGGGCTACGCGCTCCTCATCCGTAAGGAGATCGACGACAAGGAAGCCGTTCTTTCCCACCTGGAAGTTGTCGAGTCCAGCGCGCGCCGTGCCGCAGAGTTGACGCGCAGGCTCCTCTCCTTCGCCCGGGCCGGCGTCTCCGATCGCAAGCCCGTACGCATCAATGACATCGTCCTTGAAGCGGTGCAGCTCCTGCGCCGGACGTTCGATCGCTCGATCGAGGTCCACACCGTCTGCGCCCCTGATCTGCCGCTCGTCGTCGGAGATCAGGGGCAGATCCACCAGATCCTCATCAACCTGTGCGTCAACGCACGGGATGCGATGACTGACGGTGGCGTGCTGACGCTTCGCACCTACGTGGAGCCCGAGCTGCCGGAGGAGGAAGCTGCTGCCTCCGAAGGAGGGCCGAACGACTGGCTGGTGGACGCACGCACGGCGGGCGGGCTGGGCCCCGGCTGCGTGGTAGTGGAAGTGAGCGACACGGGTGCGGGGATCGCCCGTGAGGTCCTGCCCAAGATCTTCGACCCCTTTTTCACCACGAAGGGCCCGGGAGAGGGCACGGGCCTCGGCCTGTCCATCGTGTACGGAATCGTAAAGCAGCACCACGGACACGTGGAGGTTGCGAGCGAGCTCGGGCGGGGGACCACGTTCACCGTCCAATTCCCTGCATCGGAAAAAAGCCCCGCAGAGACGGGCAAGGCGGTGGCGCCGCTCACGGGATCCCGGGGCAAAGAGACGATCATGGTCGTCGACGATGAGCCGGCCCTCAGGGAGCTGATGCGCCTCTCCCTCAAGGAGCGCGGCTACACGGTGATCGAGGCAGTAG
>PLNO01000162.1 GCA_003141795.1 Spirochaetaceae bacterium
GAGGAGGAGCGGCCTTATGGTGAGCACGCGCGAGGACGGACTGGGCGAGGACATCCCGAACAGGCAGCAGAAGGACAGTGCGCGCACCGCGGGTGCCACCGCCACGCTCGCGACTTTGGGAATGTCAATGAAGGGAAGGGCGAGGGTCCACAAGAGGGCGAGCCCCTGCAGGAGGAAGAACCCGAAAACCGCAGGCCAGCTCCGTTCGATGCCTTCCCCGCGGTGGAGTATGAAGCTCTCCAGGCCGCAGAGCACGACCGCGAAGAGTGAAAGGAACTGGATGAGATCAGATTGCGCAGCCACGAATTCCGTCACGCAGCTTCCCTCGTTCGCGGACATGGCGTCCCGACTTGACCGCTCGCAGATCCCAGCATACACTTTTTCCAGAGGCGCGTGTGGATAAAATCGTGTCCATCATCCTCGGCGGCGGGCGCGGCCAGCGGTTGTACCCTCTCACGGCCAAGCGAGCCAAGCCGGCGGTTCCCTTCGGCGGCAAGTTCCGACTCGTCGACATCCCCATTTCCAACTGCATCCATGCGGGGCTGCGGGAGATCTACATCCTCACGCAATTCAACTCCGCCTCCCTTCACCGGCACATCAACCGCACCTACCGGTTCGACACCTTCAGCAAGGGATTCGTCGAGGTGCTGGCCGCAGAGCAGACCCTCCAATCCAGCGATTGGTATCAGGGCACCGCGGATGCGGTGCGGAAGAACTTCGTGCACTTTGCCGACCAGTCCCCGACGCACTACCTCATCCTCTCGGGAGATCAGCTGTACCGCATGGACCTCATGGAGATGTTCCACACCCATGTCACGTCCGGCGCCGACGTCACGGTTGCGGCGAAGCCCGTCTCCCGCGAAAAGGCGAGCGGACTGGGGATACTCCAGATGGATGCGACCGGACGGATCACGAGGTTCATCGAAAAGCCGTCCCCCCGGGAAGACATCACGGCGCTTGCCGTGCCGGCTCCCGTCCGGGAAAGGGAACAGCTCGAGCTCCAGGGCGACGTGTATCTTGCCTCCATGGGGATCTACATCTTCTCCGCCGCCGCGATGATAAAAGCCGTGGACAACGCGTTCACCGATTTCGGCTCCCAGATCATCCCGGCCTCCATCGAATCGATGCGGGTGCAGACCTACATCTTCGACGATTACTGGGAGGACATCGGGACGATCCGCAGTTTCTACAACGCGAACATAGGGCTCGCCTCCATCAATCCGGATTTCAACCTCTACCTGGAGAACGCTCCCATCTTCACGAACAGCCGCGATCTTCCCCCCTCCAAGGTCAACTACAGCACGATCTCCACGTCGCTTGCGGCGGAGGGAAGCATCATAACGAACGCGTTCATCTCAAACTCCATCGTGGGGATCAGAACGATCATCGAGAGCGGCGCGAACCTCGACGGTGTGGTGTGCATGGGCGCGGACTTCTACGAGACGCCCGAGGAGAGGGAAAACAACCAATCCGCCGGGCGGCCGAACGTCGGGATCGGTCACGGCTGCATCGTCAAAAGAGCGATTATCGACAAGAATGCACGGATTGGCGACAATTGCAGGATTGGAATCGATGCCTTGCCCAGGGCAGACGGCGACTACGTCACACATTCCATCCGGGACGGCATCATCGTCATACCCAAGGATGCTGTACTTCCTCCTGGAACTGTTGTCTGAGCTCGTCAGTTATCGTATCTTAGCGAGACAACTTTTCTGAAATAACAACGTAATGGTGTCCATGCGAGATCCCCCGCGACCGCATGGCAGACTGAAAGGACCTGAAGGTGCAAGGCGCGAAAGCGCTCGCCGTGCGATTGCTTCTTCTGGTGCTCGCCGTCCCCGTCTGGCCTCAGGCAGCTGGTTTTTCCGAAAGACTGACCGATGCGCAGCACGACTGGCTCGTCGCCCACCCCGAGCTCAGCATGGCTGTTCAGATGAGCAACGCCCCGCTGCAGAGCGTGGACGCAAATGGTGTGCTCGTGGGAGTGAGCGGAGACTACGCACGCCTCGTTGAAGCGCGACTCGGCATCAGGCTGCGCATCGTACCGGTGGCCACCATCAGCGGGATGATCGACGAGATCAGCCACGGCAGAGTCGACATCCTCATCGGCGTGACGGGCACGGCGGACCGGCAGGCGCTCATGAACTTCACGTCGACCCTGTATCAGCTCCCCCAGGTCCTGATCACGAGTGGCAGGCGCTCCGAGATCCGCGGCCTCGACGATCTGAAGGGCGGGCGGACAACCGTCGTGCGCGGCACGAGCTTCGAGGAATGGCTGCGAAGGGTCCATCCCGAGATCCCCCTCGTACCCCAGGACAACGTCGAGCTGTGCATGCAGTCCCTGGCGGTCGGACAGGTCGATGCGTACGTGGGCAGTCTTGCCACCGCCTCCTATTCGATCAACCGCCTGGGCATCGGCGGCATGCGGGTGGTCTCCGAAGTCGGGGCCCCCATCGACCTGCGCATCGCGGTGAGGAAGGACATGCCGGCGCTCGTGGACATCCTGGACAGGACGATCACGAGCATCACCCCGGCGGAGCACAAGGCCATCAGGGACAGGTGGCTGTCCGTCGGCCAGTCCGCCATGACCTCGCGGGCACTCCTGCGGGTGCTCATCCCCGCCGCGGGCGCGCTCATCCTGCTCGGCGGCGTGCTGCTCCTCGTGCTGCTGCGCCGGGAAGCCATGAAACGACGGCGGGAGGAGCAGCTTCGCACGGCGAACGAACGGCTGGAAACGCTGGTGCGGGAACGCACCGCTGCGCTCGGCGCGAGTGAGGCCCGGCTGCGCGCATTTCTGGAAACCGCGCCGGACGGGATCATATCCCTGAACGAGGACAGCCTCATAGAAGACTGCAATCCCGCCGCACTCAGCATCTTCGGCTACGCGCGGGAAGAGTTGATCGGCAAGCACGTCCAGGACATCGTCACCGACCCGACACCCCACCGACAAGGCGGCCCCGCCGGGAGCCCGCGGGAAAGATCCGCGCGGCGGAAGGACGGCACCCCGTTCGAGATCGAATACACGGTGAGCCACGTCGAAGTGGGGGGAACGCGGAGCGTCACCGTCGTTTTCCGCGACGTCACGCCGCGCAAGGAGCTGGAAAGGGCGCACCGGTACCTCGCGGACCTCGTCGATTCGTCGCGGGATGCGATCGTCGGCCTTTCCCTCGACGGGATCGTGTTGAGCTGGAACCCCGGAGCGCGCGAGCTGTACGGCTACGCGTCTGAGGAGATCATCGGCCGTTCCGCCTCGATGCTCGTGGCGGAGGAGGAAAAAGAGGAAGTCCGATCGACACTCGCCCGCGTCGCACAGGGCCAGACGCTTTCGAGCTTCGAATCGCGCGGGCTGACAAGGGACGGCCGTCTCATCGAGCTGACCGTGGCCGTTTCGCCGGTGTACGACGCGGCCCGTCAGGTGATCGGAGCATCGACCATCGCCCATGACATCTCCCAGCTGAAGGCGGCGGAGCGCGAAGTGCAGAGGTCGAACGATGAAATCAGCGACCTCTACAACCACGCCCCCTGCGGGTATCACTCCCTTGACAAGGACGGGATGTTCCTCCGCATCAACGACACGGAGCTCGGCTGGCTGGGATACTCGCGCGAGGAGCTCGTGGGCCGCACCCGGGTGCTGGACATCCTGACACCGCAGAGTCAGACGACGTTCAAGGAGAGCTTCCCCATGTTCATACAGAGAGGCTGGGTGACGGACCTCGAGATGGACTTCGTAAAGAAGGACGGCACCATTTTCCCCGCGATGCTCAGCGGGACCGCCATCAGGGACAGAGAAGGCACGTACGCGGCAAGCAGGTCCACGCTCTTCGACAACACGGAGCGTAGACGTCTGCTGGAGGATCTGCGCGAAGCCTCACGCATCGCCAACGAGGCCAACCAGGCAAAGAGCATCTTCCTCGCCAACATGAGCCANNATCAACGACATCCTCGACTTCTCCAAGATCGAGGCGGACCGGCTCAGCATCGAGCATACCGAGTTCGCCCTCGACACCGTCATGGAGTCCGTCAGCACATCATGCGGCCACGAGGCTTTCTCCCGCGGGATCGAGCTGCTCGTCCACGTCGAACAGAACGTCCCCCAGGCGCTCATAGGGGATTCTCATCGGGTGCGCCAGGTCCTCCTCAACCTGACCGCCAACGCGGTGAAGTTCACGGAGCAGGGCGAGGTGGAGATCGGCGTGATGCTGGCGGAAGCAGCCGGGGACAAGGTCAAGCTCCTCTTCCAGGTGCGCGACACGGGCATCGGGATGTCGGACGAGCAGGCATCGCACCTCTTCCGCCCTTTCTCCCAGGCCGACAGCTCGACCACGCGCAAGTACGGGGGCACGGGGCTGGGGCTGAGCATTTGCCGGCGGCTCGTCGAGCTCATGGGCGGGCAGATCTGGGTAAGAAGTGCCGTCGGGAAGGGAAGCACCTTCAGCTTCACCGTATGGCTCGGTGTCGACAGGGAATCGGTCCCGCAGGGCCCCAATGTCCCCGGTCATCTGGAGGGGATGCGTGTTCTCGTGGCTGACGATAATCCCACCGCCCGAAGGGTGCTTCAGGAGATCCTCGAGTCGATGCGCTTCCGCGTGGAGGCGGTCACGTCAGGCGAGCTCGCCGTCGAAGAGGTCAGGATCGCCGACACGAAGGACCCCTACCGCCTTGTGCTCATGGACTGGAAGATGCCCGGGATGGACGGCATCGACGCCATACGCCACATCACGAATGGACCTGCGCTCAACAATCGCCCGATGATGGTGATCCTCAGCGCATCGGGCGGCGGCGGCGCGGAGCGCGACCGGGCGCTCGCCGCCGGCGCCGTGGATTTCCTGGTGAAGCCGTTGACCCCCTCCACGCTCTTCGACGCGATCCTCAGGCTTTTCGCACCGGAGGTCCTGGCGCAGATCAGGGAGACACCGATCGACCGCACGCGCGATCACGACCTCGCCGGCGCCCACGTCCTGCTCGTGGAGGACAACGACATCAACCAGCAGATCGCGACGGAGCTCCTCAACGGGGTCGGGGCAGAGGTGGAGATCGCCGCGACCGGCAGAGAGGCCCTTGAAAGGCTCGCCCGGGGCGGGCACCCGCTCGACGTGATCCTCATGGACATCCAGATGCCGGAGATGGACGGCTACGAAGCCACACGGCGCATCCGTGCGGGGGCGATCACCCCCGAGATCCCGGTCATCGCCATGACCGCGCACGCGATGATGGAAGAGCGGCAACGGGCGCTGGAGGCGGGAATGAACGATCACGTCTCCAAGCCCATCGACCCGGACGCCCTGTTCGAAACCATCGCGCGCTACTACCACGCGCCCGTGGGCGCCACCGTCGCGCCGCGTGCTTCCGCGCCGTCGACCGGGTTCCCGACGATTGCGGGCGTGGATACGCGAGCGGGGATCGCGCGGGTGGCGGGCAACACACGGCTGTACCGCGAGCTGCTCGGGAGCTTCGTCTCCACGGAGTCGGACGCGGCGGAGAGGATCGCTACGTCGCTTCACCACGGGGACAGCGGCAGCGCCGAGCGGTTTGCGCATACCGTGAAGGGCACGGCGGCCAACCTGGGCATCGACAGCGTGCAGGAGGCCGCCGGGAAGCTCGAGCAAGGGATCCGGGTCGGACAGACGACGGAGACGATCGAGTCTCACCGCGCCGAGCTCGATCGCGCCATGAAGGCCGCCTCGACGCTGATTCTTGCGGCGCTCGATTCCCTCGAGATCGAAACAGGACCGGCGGATGCGGCCTCGGAAACCGGCCTGGAGGAGACCGAGCGCCAGCTCAGGAAGCTCATCGAGGACAGCGACAGCGAAGCGGTGAACTATCTGGATCTCGTTCGTCGACGTCTCGAGCGCGCGTATTCCCCGAGCGACGTGGATGAATTGCGCAGGCTTCTCAGGGCCTACGATTTCGCCTCGGCGCTGGCGATACTTGTACGCTCCAGAGCACCCGCCGAGTAGAGGAAGATGATGGAAGACACGACAGCGTCGGGGGACAAGGCAACCATTCTCATCGTCGACGACACGCCGGACAACATAGCGGCGCTCAGCGCGCTCCTGCGCGGGCAGTACAGGACAAAGGCAGCCACCAGCGGCGCCCGCGCGCTGACGCTGGCCGCCGAAAGTCCGCCGCCGGACCTGATCCTGCTGGACGTGATGATGCCGAGCCTCGACGGCGGGACCCTGGCCAGCCAGCTACAGATTAGTACCAAATTGAAAGGCGTGCCGATTGTGTTCCTGACTGCCGCAGTTACCAGGGAAGAAGTCCGCGCGCGCCGCGGTCTGGTCGGGGGGCTGCCCTTTCTGGCCAAGCCGGTGGACCTGCATGAAGTGCTCGCCTGCCTGAAACGACACTTGGGAGCACCGCAGGCGTCCGCGCCCACACCCTGATGCAACTCAACAGTTGCCAGAGCGCGTGCTCCTTTCTCGTGACTTCTACAGGCATTGAGCGGCCGGTCTCGGAGCAACCGGGTCAGGGGGCCGGAATACTCGTCCGGTAAAGCTCTACTCCCTTGTCATTGATATAGGTCGCTTGCGCCGCGGCGGCAGTCAGCGTCATGGACAGGAAGCCTGTGGAACCGGCGCCGAAACGCACGTCGTTGCGCTGGTTCACCGTGCGATGCGAGGAGCCGCCTCCGCAAACAAAGAAGTTTACTCCGCCCTGGCTGAGATGTTGCAGCACATGATCATGCCCGCAGAAGTAAACCTGCACGCCGTATTTCTGCAGCAGCGGCAGAACGTCAGCAATCAGTTCCTTGGTGTCGCCATGGGTGGGCGCGGCAGAATAAACCGGATGATGTCCTATGACGATCTTCCAGCGCGCCCGTGATGCCCCAAGCACTGAGTCAAGCCAGCGCAGTTGCACCTTCGGATCCTGGCCCGCTACGCGATAAGACGAGCCCTTTTTGCGGTAGGCCGTCACACAGGGGGACGTGTCCAGATGCACGAACAACGCCTCGTTCGTGCCGTCGATCTTCTCGGTGTGCGTGTAGTAACGCGCCGGCATCTTCCAGCGGGGGCTGATCTTTGAATAGGCAATCTCGGCCTCAACCCTGCCCCGGTTGTCGTGATTTCCCAGCGACGGGTACCACGGAATCATGAGGGAGGGGTTGCTGTAAATGTCCTCATATTCCGTCTTCCACCTGGGGCTTTCCGCGCTGGAGATGCCACTGCCGTGATAGTTGTCGCCGCAGGTAACCACAAAGCTGCTCTTCTGAGCCGCAGCGGTGAGCCCCATCTGTTTGGCAACGGCTACTTGGTTCGTTCCGCCTTTCCCGCCCCAGTCGCTGATCACGAGGAAATTGAGGCTGCCGGCGCTTTGCTGCGGCGCAACGCTCTGAGCAAAGAGCTGAAGTGGTGAAAGCAGCAGGAGAGCAATGGTCAGGGCGACAGCCAGTTTCCCATAGCGGGTTTGAACCGAGCAAGGGTGGAACTTCGAGCGTATCATTCGCGTAATAGACGTCGTAGGGTTTGGGCTTGTTACAGAGATTTGAGAGAGCGGGTTCCTACTCCCGTCTCAGGAAGATGTCCCTCATGATTGCGGTAGCCGCATCGAGGTCGTGCAACAGAGCTGTCCAGTCAACCTGTAGCCCTTGCGGTTGGCTGGCTTGAGCGCCTTCCAAGGCTTGCTCTTTCACCAATCGCTCAGCCACTTCGGATCTCTGGAGGAATTGAAACATCTGTTCCGCTTCGGCGGCATGCGGCGCTCCCCGCACGACGGCCACGGTATTCGGGATCAGGAGCGTTTCGGGGGTCAGCGGCATTGCCGCCAACGGCAGCCCCTCGCGGATTCCGCCCGCAACATCATCCGAGTCCGTCAGTCCGATCCACGCTTCTCCCTGTCCGACCAGCTTGACCACCACCGAGTTGCCGTCCACCAGGAACGGCTTATTGGCCTGCAACGCCCGGCACCACGTCTGCCACGGCGCGTCGCCCCACCGCTGCCGCAGGGCCAGGAAGTGGGTCGCCGTCGTGCCGAACATCGGGTAGGCCAATGCCACCTTGCCGCGCCAGGTTGCGTTGGTCAGTTCGGCGAGCGTGCGGGGAGCCTCGGGCAGCGAGACTTTGTTGGTATTGATGACGATCCGCCGGCTGCGAAAGCCAAATATCGTGAACCCGTTGGTTGCCCGGAAGACTCCGTGAGCCGCCAGTTGCCGCGTGCGGAGTTCTTCGTTGCCCCAGAATACGTCACACTGCGGATGGTCCTTCTCGGCCAAGAGCCGGTTTGCCAATCCAACGGTTTTGACCGCCTCGCTGTCAAAGATTGGCCGCGCCTTGATACCGGTCTGCCGGGTGAACTCGGCCAGCAGCGGTTCCGCGAAAACCTGGTCCTGGGCGCAATAAACGACAACTGTTGATTCCTGATGGCCACCGCACCCGCCCAGCAGGGCCGCCATGAACGCCAAGGCTGGGAGGATAGGGGCGAGGGCTTTCATGCGGGCTTGAGACTGTGGATTGCAGGCATTGTTGTTCCTGGGTGATTTTACTGATCGCACTGCTTCGCTCAAGCGCTATCAGCAGGCTCGAGAGCCTCAGGGTAGCCAACCGGCAGGCACCCCGGGGCTATTTGAACCCTCAAAAGCCCGAGTCCCTCTCCTCGGGCAGAGGGGGGAGAGGGTGTCCCGCAGTGCGGGAGAGGCGAGGGGGCAGCCGCGGGCTGACTGACTCAGCACGCGGCAGGACCCCCGAGCCCTCCGCTCAGGCCGCAGGGACTCGGGCGCGAAACTCACGGGGCAGGCTCTCGAATCCGCTCACCATCGTGCTCGCCCGCAGGAAGATACGCCGACCCACCGGCGGCGGGCCGAAGCAAGCGGTGTAGAGCGCCGTGATGTCCGCTAAACCAGCCACCGGCGCCGGGCACATGCCGATGATGCGGAATTGCCTGCA
>PLNO01000263.1 GCA_003141795.1 Spirochaetaceae bacterium
CGGAGGCCCGGCCCGCGCGCGAGGTGGTCGCGGAGGAGATGCTGCTGCTCGCGCTGGCCAATGCCGACCCCGCCTTCGCGCCGTTCACTGAGCTCTTCGACGAGGCGTCCCTTGTGGGGACCGACTACCGGCGGCTCGTCGACGGGCTGGAGAAGTTCTTCACGACTGAGCCGACATTCGGCCCCGATCAGCAGGCCCTTGTAGAAATGCTCAGAAGCCCGGTGCGCGCCGCTCCCACCTCCCTTGCCGGGCAGCTGGAGTTCATCCGCACCCGATGGGGCTCTCTCCTCGGAGACCTTCTCCTGCGGCTCCTCACGGGCATCGACCTCATCCACGAGGAGGAGAGGGCGCGCTTCGGCGTGTTCACCCCGGGGCCTCCGGAGGTCTACGAGTACGCCGGTCAGGAGAGGGAGGTGGAGGCCTTCAGCGCCGACAGGGACTGGATGCCGTACGCGGTCATGATCGCCAAGAACGCGCTCGTATGGCTCGGCCAGCTCTCCCGTGCGTATGGCAGGGACATCCGCCGCCTGGACCAGGTCCCCGACGAGGAGCTTGCGCGGCTCAAGCAGGCCGGCTTCTCCGCCCTGTGGCTCATCGGCGTCTGGGAGCGCAGCGGGGCTTCACGGGAGATCAAGCGGAGGATGGGGAATCCCGAGGCGGAGGCATCCGCCTATTCGCTGTTCGACTATGACATCGCCGCCGAGCTCGGCGGAAAGGAAGCCCTCGAGGACCTGAAGATGAGGGCGTGGCGCGTGGGAATACGGCTTGCAAGCGACATGGTCCCCAACCACACCGGCGTGGATTCGCGCTGGATGGCGGAACACCCCGAGCGCTTCCTCGCGTGGCCGCACCCCTGGCCACCCTTCCCCGCGTACACCTTTTCAGGGCCGAACGTTTCGCAGACCCCGGGGATCGGCGTCTACCTGGAGGACCACTACTGGGACAAGACTGACGCCGCCGTCGTTTTCAAGCGCGTCGATTTCGCGTCGGGTGAATCGCGCCTGTACTATCACGGCAACGACGGCACGCACATGCCGTGGAACGACACGGCGCAACTGGACTTCCTCAACCCCGAGACGCGGGAAGCGGTGATCCAGGTCATTCTCCGCGTGGCGCGCATGTTTCCCATCATCAGGTTCGACGCGGCGATGACGCTGGCGAAGAAGCACTTCCACCGTCTGTGGTATCCCGAGCCGGGCAGCGGCGGGGACATCCCGTCCCGGGCAGGCAACGGGCTATCGCGCCACGACTTCGACAGGGCGATGCCAGTGGAGTTCTGGCGGGAGGTCGTGGACAGGGTGGCCAAAGAGGCACCCGACACGCTTCTCCTCGCCGAAGCGTTCTGGCTCCTGGAAGGCTTCTTCGTGCGCACCCTCGGCATGCACCGGGTATACAATAGCGCGTTCATGCACATGCTGAAGGACGAGGACAATGCCGGCTACCGCCAGACGATGCGCAACACGATGGAGTTCGATCCCGAGGTGCTNNAACTTCATGAGCAATCCCGACGAGCAGACCGCCATCGAGCAGTTCGGCGACGGAGACAAGTACTTCGGCGTCTGCACGCTCATGGCCACCCTGCCGGGTCTTCCCATGTTCGCCCACGGCCAGCTGGAGGGGCTGCGGGAGAAGTACGGCATGGAGTTCCGCCGCGCCTACTGGGAGGAGACCCCGAACGCTGTGCTCATGGACCGCCATGAGCGGGAGATCTTCCCGCTCCTGCGCAGGCGGCGGCTCTTCGCCGGTGTCGAGTCATTTCTCCTCTACGATTTCTTCGCGCCTGACGGCCACGTCAACGAGGACGTGTTCGCCTATTCGAACCAGCACGAGGGGGAGCGCAGCCTCGTCCTGTACAACAACCGTTACTCGGAGGCGCGCGGATGGGTGCGGATGTCGGCGGGTTTTGCGGCGCGCACCGCGAACGGCAAAGAGATCGTGCAGAGGAGCCTGGCGGAAGGGCTGGGTCTCCCCAATGACGGCTCGTCCTGGGTCGTCTTCCGCGACCAGCGCAGCGGGCTGCAGTACATCAGGAATTGCCAGGAGATCTGGAACAGGGGGATGCACGCGGAGCTGGGCGCCTATCGCTGCCAGGTCTTCCTCGATTTCTCAGTCTTACAAGACGGCCCGACACGGCGCTGGGCGGGCCTTGCCGCGGAGCTGGACGGCAGGGGCGTGCCGAGCATGGACGCGGCGCTCCGTGAGCGTGAATACCGTCCCGTGCGGGTGCCTTTCGGCAGCCTGTTGCACTCCGGCACCATCGAGGATTTCGCGCGATTCCTTGCCGCAGCGGATGCCCGTGTGCNNGCCTGGTACGATCGATAAAAAGGCGAGCCAGACGCGGTTCGCGGCCGCAGCGGGCACGGCGGCCGCGCCGAAATCGCGACAAAAGTCCCGGTCGAAACGCCCCGCGGCCGGCCCTTCCACCGTGGTCACCCCTTCCCCCTCAGACGATGCACTTGTCAGTCTGTGGCGCATCGTCGACTCTCTGCGCCCGATCACCGAGCCCCCCTCGGAGCACGACTGGCAGTCACGCGTGCTCGCGTGGCTCGACGAGTGGATGCTCGCGCCTCTCGTCGTGGATTCCCTGTCCGCGGCAGGATGGGAGCGAGTGTCCGCCGAGGCGTTCCCCGCGCTTCTGGAGCTGTCTCTGCACGCGCGGCAGAAAGGCCGCATCTCGTGGGAGGACATCCTGGGGACGCCCGCGGCAGCGCAATTCCTCCGGGTGAACACCTACGACGGCGTACGCTGGTTCCGAAAGGAATCCCTCGAAACGCTTGCTGGCGCCCTCCCCGCTCTGGCGCGCGCACTCGGTGTCAAATCCCCGGACCCTGCCCCGCTGGTCGAAGCCGGGGCAGCGGCAGGCTACCGGTGGGAAAAGCTCCTCGAGCGCGTGTCTGGCGCCCACGCGCGTACCCCGGAAATGGAATGATCATTCCAAATCCGGGGCACTCTTCGTCGCTGGCAACGGGGCGGGGCTTTCACTTCTACTCGTACCGCAGCGCTTCGACGATCGTGAGCTCGCCCGCCTTGCGCGACGGGACGATCGACGCCACCGCGCCGAAGCCCAGCCCCACGATGATGGCTGCAATCGTTCCCTGCCACGGGAAGGTGAAGATCCCGCTCGGGAAGCCCGCCGAGGAGATGGCGCTCACGAGTAGGTACCCGAGGTAGATCCCGGCAGCAATGCCGAATGCCGTCCCGATCGCCGAGAGGATGAGTGCCTCGGCAAGAATCATCCGGTTGACCTGGACCCGTGTCGTTCCCACGGCGCGGAGCATCCCGATCTCCCGCGTTCGCTCGATCACGCTGATGACGAGGGTGTTGAGAATCGTGATGAGCGCGGGCAAGGCGAGGAAGGCAAGCAGTACATAGAGACCCGAGAAGACCGCGCGGAAAAGCGCCGCCATCTGCTCGTAGTAGGCACGGCCCTCGATGACGGAGAACTGCGGGTAGTCCGCTCCCGCGCCCTTCACGGCGGCCCCCACCGCGACGGCGTTTGCCCCCGGGGCAAGGTCGAGTTGGATGAGCATGTCATCGGTCCTGTGAAAATCCCGGGCAAGATCAACCTGCGAAATGAAGGCGGTCTGGACCTTTGCGTCGAGGAAGTCAGTGGCGATGGCAACGACCCGGTAGCCCCGCGGGCCGTCGACGGTCTCCAGGGGGATCGTGTCGCCGACTTTGACGCCGGCAGAGGAGGCAAACATCGGATTGGCGATCATGGCCCGTCCCGCTGCAAGCTCGGCGTACGCCTTCTCCGAGCCTGCGGTGAAGGAGAGCGCCGACACGTCGGGGAACGTGGCGGGGTCGATCGCCATGAGGGACAGGGAGGTCGTGCTCGATGCGGCGGCCCCCTTGGCGCCGGCCGACGCGACGTCCGCAACTGCGCCGGCATAGCGCAAGGAGGTCAGTTTGCCGACCCCGGGTGTCGCACGCAGCCTGTCGGCGAGCGACGTCGTGGCGCCGACGTTGTTCTGCCAGACGCCGACGGACTGGGGCACGAAGATGTAGTCGCTCCCCAGCCCCTTCTTCAAGATGCCGAGAAATCCCGTGCTCATGCTCGTCGTCATGGCGCCGAGGGCGACGATGATCGCGAGGGCTATCATCGTCGTGCTCGCGGTGACCGCGGCACGGGATGGCTGACGGGAGAGATTCCCCTCGGCAAGAGTGCCGGTGCCCTGGCGGGCAAAGAGGAGCGCAGCGACCCTTCCAAATACCAGCGCCAGGGGCCGCACGAGGACTGGTGCCACGAGCACGAGCCCGATCATGAAGAGAACGGCTCCAAGGGCGAGCAGCCCGACGTTCTTCGAGACGAGCGCGACAAGGGAGACGGCGACGAGTGCGATCCCGACGATGGCGCTGACACCGATCGTCCGGCGGTAGGCGGACGGCGTTTCCACCGGGCGGAGCGCCTCCATCGGCGTCACGCGACCTGCCGAAAGGGCGGGAAAGAGCCCGGCGCCGAGGGTGACGCCGATGCCCAGCACGATCGTGACGATGAGGATCCCGGGCTCCACACGCGGCGCGCCCATGCGGATGTGCACATACTGACCCACCATGGGCGCAATGGCGGCCGTGCCGGCGAACGCGAGGAGGTAGCCGAGCACGAGCCCGATGGCCGTGCCGACCACGCCCTGGATCAGGCCTTCGATGACGATCGCGCCGACCACGGTCCCGCGGCTCGCCCCGATGGCACGGAGCATTCCGATGTCCCTGCGGCGCTCGGCAACAAGCGTACGAAACGTATTGAAGATGATGAACGCGCCCATAAACAGGGCCAGAACTGCAAATGCGCTGAACCCGATCTGGGACGCGTTGAGCGCCCCGTACAGGGAGCTCGTCGAATCGAGGGCCCCGAGGATATAGCCGGGACCCATCCGTTTCTGGATGGCGGCCTTGATCGTCTCCCGCTCGGGCTGGCTCGAGGCGGAAAAGTCCGCCTCGATGGATGTGATCTGCCCGGGCACTGCGAGGAGAGCCTGCGCCTCGATGAGCGTCACGAGCACCCGCTCGTTGCCCGGCTCGGTGCGCGGTGCCAGGATCCCGACAACGGTGACCGGCGTCGTCCCCTGGGCGGAAGGGATCAGCAGAGGCTCCCCGAGCCGGAGCCCGACTGAATCCGCGAGAGTCCGCGAGATGACGGCGGCGGTGGTGTCGTCCGCGGTGAGGAAACGCCCCTCCTGCAGCGCGGCGGCGCTCATGCCTTGGGCGTCGGCCGGGACGACGCCGACGAGGTCAAGAACGCTCACGCGATCGGGCTTTGACGCGTCATGAGTGTAGAAGTGCGCCGGCAGGTTGACGGGACGGGAAAGCATACCCTGTGCGACACGGACACCGGGCACCGAGCGCACCGTGTCAAGCATCGAGGCGGGAAACACCTCGCCAGACCTTTGGGTGACCGTGGCGTCGACCTTGTCGGAGGCCGCCATGAGCGTGGACTGCATCGCGTCCTTCATCGTAGGAACGAGGATGTTCATGCCGAAGATCACGAACACGCCGAACACGACGGCCAGGGTGGTGAGCAGGGCGCGCAGGCGGCGGCCCCGCAGGTAGCGAACGGCCAGTGTCAGTCGAATACCCATCGCATGCCTCACTTTGACAGCGCGTCGATGCGGGCGCGCACGCTGTCGGCACCGCCATCGGTGCCGACCTTTCCGGTAAGCCGCGTCTCGTCCACGACCGTTCCGTCCTTCAGGAACACGATGCGGTCCGCGTATGCGGCGATGCGGGGGTCGTGCGTCACCATCACCACCGCCCTTCCCCACTCGCTGGAGACTTTTTTCAGAAGCGCGGCGATCTCGTCTGCCGAGCGCGTGTCGAGATTGCCCGTCGGCTCGTCGGCAAGGATGAGCGCCGGGTCCGCGATCAGGGATCGCGCGATGGCCACCCTCTGCTGCTGCCCGCCGGAGAG
>PLNO01000378.1 GCA_003141795.1 Spirochaetaceae bacterium
CTTCTCCGGTCTCGGGGGTCACCCGCGCTTTCTGTCCTTCCTTCAAGCCGCGTCGCTCGGCCTCCCCGCCGCTGAGGATCAGGGAGGGTTGGGAGGCGCGCGAGGCGACGCCCGGCGCGACCATTGAGAGCTCGTCGGAGCCGAAGACGTGGTGGCGGGAGACGATGAGGATTTCCGCTCCTGACAGCGCGCGCGCCGGCACGGCCGCGGGGAAATAGGATCCCGCTGCCGCGGAGGGGGGCTCCACCAGCCGCACCCCCGGGTCTCCGCCGACCAGTTGCCCGCTCACCTCCGCCTGGAACTTCGACAGCGATTGGTCCGAGTTCCAGCCCGGAGACCAGAACCGTGCGTTGAGGCTGGACGGGGCCCCGCGTGAGGCGCCTTCCATCGTGTAGACCAGGGGGGAATCCGGGTCCGCAGCGGGTTTCGGCTCGTGGAGGTCGATGTTCGCCGTCACGGCGGTGCGACCGCTCTCCCGCAGTGACTTGCGCGGGATGCCCCTGCCGCTGAGCCTGTAATCGGCGCCCGGCGCGGCATCGCGCACGCCCTGGAGCTCGGGGAGCTCCGCGACGATGGCGTTGATCACCTCGTCAAGGCCCTGCCATGCCGCGGTTTTTCTGCCCGAAGCTAAGGCGATATCTTCCGTCCAGCGCCAGGACGCCTTCATCGTGCCAATGGGCGGCATGACGGAGAAGAACCGCTGCGCCCGGCCCTCGCTGGAGACGAGCGTGCCCGACGATTCGGCGTACGTCGCCGCGGGGAGCACGATCTCCGCGCTCTCCGTGGTCCCGTTGCTCGTATGGTCGAGCGCGATCACGTGGGCCGCGGCGCCGAAGAATGCAGACGCCGCCTGGGGATCCATTGCCCGCAGGAGATCGGTTTCGGCGATGACGACGGTGGCGTTCTTGCGGCCGGCGATTGCCGCTGAGGCCGCGCCGAGCCCGCCTTCGGCCAGAAGCGACGCGCCGAAGCTGTCGGCTTCCGGGAACACGAGGCTGACGGAGGCGTCCTTTCCGGATGCCTTCAGGCTGCGCGCGACGTTCGCGGCGGCCTGGACGACCTGGCTGCTGCCGAGGCCCGCGCCCGATACGACGAGCGGGTGCGCCGCGGCGCCCAGCGCTTCAGCGATCCGCTTGACCGTCTTCTGCTCGTCCTCCGTGAGGCCCGTCACCGCGGGCGCCGCGGGGTCCAGCTCGTGCGCTATGGCGAAGCCGAGCCGGGCGATGTCGGCGGGCGCTGCCCTGTGCGATTCCCGTGCCACCTCGTCCAGCTGCGTGGCTTCCACTGACAGTATGAAGAAGGGGCCTTTCTCGTGGCGGATGGACTCCCGCACCGCGGCGTCGTCCCACCTGTTCAGTTTCTTCTGTTTGATGGCCGCGGCCGTCGGAGCATTGGCTGCCGCCTGCCGGAGGTTCAGCGCGAGGATGGGGGCCGTGTTCCATACGTCCTCGCCCAGGACGAGCACCGCGTCGGCCGCGGCCGCTGTCTTAATGGAAGCGCTGGCCGCGGGGCCTTCGCGAAGGATGCGCGTCATCAGGCGGAGGAGCTCCAGATGATGGTCGCTCACGCCGAGGAAGAAATGCTCGGGGCCGACGAGGCTGCGCAGAGCGTAGTTTGTTTCAAGGGATGCGCGCACGGACCCGATGCCGATCGTCGTTCCCGACGCCACGGCGGCGGCGGCGCGTGACAGGGCCACTTCCGCGGTTGCGGGCTCCTGGGCGCTCCCCGAGCGCAAAAGGGGGCTCTCCGAGCGCAGGAGGGGCTGGCGGATCCGCCGTCCGCTGTTGACGAACTCGTAGCCGTAGCGGCCCCGGTCGCAGAGGAAGTAGCCGTTCACCTCGCCGTTGTAGCGGGTGCGCACGCGGCGCAGTGTCCCGTAACGCTCGCCGGGGATCGTATTGCAGCCCACGGCGCAGTGCGTGCAGATCGACGGAGCGGTCTGGAGGTCCCACTTGCGCGTGTAATGGGACTTCAGCGTCTTGTCGGTGAACACCCCTGTGGGGCAGACCTCGACGAGGTTGCCGCTGAACTCGTTCTCCAGGGCCCCGTCCTCATTGCGGCCGAAGTAGACGTCGTCGTGGGCGCCGAGGACCTCGAGGTCCTTGCCGCCGGCGTAGTCCCTGTAGAAGCGGATGCAGCGGTAGCACTCGATGCAGCGGTTCATCTCGTGGTTGAGGAACGGGCCGAGGTCCTGGTTCTTGTGCGTCTGCTTCGTGAAGCGATACCGACGGTAGTTGTGGCCGGTCATGACCACCATGTCTTGCAGGTGGCATTCCCCGCCCTCGTCGCAGATCGGGCAGTCGTGGGGGTGGTTCACCATGAGGAGCTCGGTGATGCCCGAGCGGAAGTTGCGCGCCTCGGGGTCCTCGATGGAAAGCCGCATCCCGTCGGTGACCGGGGTCATGCACGACATGACGATGCGGCCGCGTGTGTCCGCCTCGTCCTTGTACAGCTTCACCGCGCACTGCCGGCAGGCGCCCACTGAGTGCAGCGCCGGGTGCCAGCAGAAGTAGGGGAGGTTCAGGCCGAGGGAGAGGCAGGTGGCGAGGAGGTTCTTGCCCTCCGCGTCCACCGAATACTGCCTGCCGTCTATGTTCAGTGAGTAGGTCTTCATTTCCATGGGCATCTCTTCTCTCGGACGTGCTGTTCGAAGTCTTCCCTGAAGAGCCGCAGCGCACTCTGCAGCGGCTCCACGGCCCCGGGGGCCAGCGCGCAGAACGTGCGGCCCGGGGCGAGCATCTGTGACTGCTGGGCGAGGATCTCCAGGTCCTTCATCTCGCCCTTGCCCTGCTCGAGTGCATCCAGCGTCCGCGCGACCCAGGGAAGGCCCTCGCGGCAGGGGGTGCAGAACCCGCAGGATTCGCGGGCGAAGAACTTTTCCAGGCTGAGAACCATGCCGACGGGGCAGGTATGGTCGTCGAGCACGACCATCGTGCCCGTCCCGAGCCTGCTTCCCGCCTTGGTCACCGAATCGAAGTCGAGCTTCACGTCCAGCTGTTCGGGGGAGAGGAAGTCGGTGGACGCCCCGCCGGGGATGAGCCCGCGCAGGGTGTGACCTTCCTGCATGCCGCCGGCGAGGTCCAGGAGCTCACGGATCGTCGTGCCCATGGGCAGCTCCCAGAGCCCGGGGTTCCTCACCTTGCCGCTGACGCCGTAGATCTTCGTGCCGGGGTCGGAGCCGGGGGAGAGCGCCTTGTACCAGTCCGCACCTTCCCGCAGGATGTGGGGGACATTGCTCAGCGTCTCCACGTTGTTGACGACCGTTGGCCGGCCCCAGAGCCCGCTCACCTGGGGAAACGGAGGCTTGTTGCGCGGCGTTGCCCTGCGGCCTTCCAG